>JANQOE010000002.1 GCA_028279245.1 Alphaproteobacteria bacterium | reverse complement strand
GGCGGCGGGTGGTTTCTTCGCAGAGGTTGAGAATCCATTCGACGGCCATGGTGCCGATTTGCGGGTCGCCGCCGACGTCCGGGGCGCCGATGCGTTCCTCGAACTGGAAGCGGCCGCCGCGGTCGGCCACCAACAGGGTGTTGGGCCAATGGCGGGCCACCGCGTCGCGGTCGATGTCGCCGACCGATGGCATCAACGGGCCGCTGCCGCAGGTGCGCCAGTATTCGATGATGCTGGCCGGTAGGGCCGGCGCGTCGTGCGCCACCACGCCGTTGGCCGGGCTGTTGGCCCGCCCGCGGCGGATCGGCACGGACAGCAGCGACGCCGCCATGTTGTCCATGGCCGGAGCGCTCCCGTTGATGGCGGGGCGCTGGGTCATCCGTTGTTGCCGCTCCGCGCCAGACAGGCGCAGGCGCCGTGGCGGACGTTCGGGGCGATCTGCTTGAGATAGTTATCGACCGCGTCGGCGATCAGGTCGCGCATGGTGCGCTTAGTGTGCACCGAGGCGAGTTGCAGCCTTGTGTGCTGATCCTGGTCGAAACGCACCGACAAACGGACGCGGCCGTTGTGGTCCAAGGTCTGTTTGCGCTGGGCGCGCGGTGGTTTTGCCGGTGCTGTGCCTTGCGGACGGCCGGACTGAACCGGCGCCAGGGGCTTGACCGTGGCGGTAGGCGCGGCATGGCCGTTGAGATGGCTGTTCGCTGGGGGCGCGGCATAGCCCGACGGGCCGGCGGCACCCTTGCGGACCAACAGAGAACTGGAGAGGCTGGCTGTCTTCATGCTGTGTGTACCGTTTCTGTGCCAGTGCGGGTGCCGAAGCGGCGGGCGGGGCGGGCCGGGGCGATACGCGGTGCGAACACGGTGCGGCGCGCCGTCTTGTTTAGCCGTCCTGATAAATAATCCCAGAGCTGCTCCACCTCTTCGGCGGAGCGGGCCTTGGCGCCGAGTTCCATCACCGTGCGGCCGTCGATCATCGCCGAAGCGAATTCGGTGCGTTGGTGAATGGTGACCGGCGCGACGGTGCCATGTTGCGACAGGGCGATCGCCGCCTCGGCGGTGATGCGAGCGCGGGGCGTGGCCGCGTTGACGACGAACACCAAAGGCTTGCCGCATTCCTCCACCAGGTCGACCGTGGCGCCGGCGGCGCGCAGATCGTGCGGGCTTGGCCGGGTGGGAATGGCAATCAAGTCAGCAACTTGCACCACCGTCTTGATCATCGAGGTGATCGCCGGCGGGGTGTCGATGACAACCATCTCAATCCCGGCGGCGCGCATCTTATCCAGATCGTCGTTGATCTGGGTGATGACGGTTTGCGCGAAGTGCGGCGTGTCGGCGGCGCGTTCGTTCCACCAATCGGCCAGGCTGGCCTGGGGGTCGGTGTCGATCAACGCCACCGGGCCGGCGCCGGCACGTTCCGCCTGCACCGCGATGTGCCCGGCGAGCGTGGTCTTGCCGGAACCGCCTTTCTGCGAGGCGAAGGCTAAAACGTGCATTGCTTCCTCGACCTTTGTGCGTTGGGGCAATCTTGTGTCCGGGCCAAGCGTAGGGCGGGCGATCCTAAGACAACGCTAAGCAATCCGGCCGTTTCCGCTGCAATTTGCGTGCGTCGGTGGCCGCGAATTGCGTTGAAATTCGCAGCATTTTTCGCTGCGCCCAGAAAGCGAGGCGCCATGGTGTCGACGGTGGATATCTGTAATCTGGCGCTGGACGAATTGGGCGAAGCGGCGATCACGGCGCTCGACGAAGGCTCGCCGGTGGCCAACCTGTGCAGCCGCAACTACGCCCCGGCGCGGGACCAGGTGCTGCGGTCGCATCCCTGGAACTTCGCCGTGGCGCGGCGCCGGCTGGCCCGGCTGGCGGAGGTGCCGGCGTTTGGGTTTGCCTATGGGTATCAGCGGCCGACGGATTGGCTGCGGACGCTGTCGGTGCACGCTGGGGACGGCGGGCGCGACGCGGTGCCCTACCGGATGGAAGGCGACCGGCTGCTGAGCGACGCGCCGGACCTGTTCCTGCGTTACATCGCGCGGGTCGAGGACCCGAACCAATATGACGCGCTGTTCGTCGACGCGCTGGCGATGCGGCTGGCGGCGCGGCTGACAAAGGCGATCAACCAATCGACCGGTGAGAAGGAACGCATCGAAGCGCTCTACCGCGACGCGCTGCGCAAGGCGCGGGCGGTGGACGGCGTGGAGGATTTCGCCGAGGCGGTGCCGGATGGAAGTTGGTTGGGGGTAAGGGGGTAGGGGCGCCTGTACCTCACAGTTTGTCATCCCGGGCTTGACCCGGGATCCAGAGACGTTTGCGCGGGCTTCAGCTGGATCCCGGCTCTCCGGCCGGGATGACAGTCTCTTCGTCATTGCGAGCAGAGCGAAGCAATCCAGGGCCCCGGTCTCGGCCGGTTACTGGATCGCCACGGCGCTCCGCGCCTCGCGATGACGAAAAGGGAATCAGTACAATGGTCAAAGCCACACCGCTGATAGCGTCGGTGAACGCCGGGGAGTTTGGGCCGCGGATGGCGGCGCGGGTGGAATTTGCCAAGTATCCGAATGCCTGCGAGACGCTGGAGAACTGTTTCGCGCTGCCGCAGGGGGCGGCGCAGCGGCGGCCGGGGACGCGGTTTGTCGCGCCGGTCAAGACTCCGGCGCAGCGGACGCGGCTGCTGCCGTTCGAGTTCTCGACGGAACAGGCCTATGTGATCGAGGCCGGCGACGGGGTGTTTCGGTTCTTCCGGGAGCAGGCGCAGATCGTCGTGGCGGCGACCGACGCGGCGATCAGCAACGGCGACTTCGTCAGTGGCATCGCCGGGTGGACGGACCGGTCGACGGGAAGCGCCTCGATCTCGCATGATGCCGGGGCACAGGCGCTCGGCCTGAACGGGGCTGGGGCGAGTGTTGCCCATGGGGAGCAGAGCGTCGCGACGACGGCGCTGAATGTCGAACATGTGCTGGCCTTCGAGGTGTTGGACGGGCCGGTCACGTTACGCATTGGGTCGACCTCGACGGGTGCGGAGCTGTTGGCCGACGAGTCCTATGGGGCCGGGGTGCACACGCGGGCGTTTACGCCGGCGGCCTCGCCGTTTTTCGTGCAGTTTCTGCATGACACGGCGACGGTGCGGCGGGTCGACAACGTCAGCCTGCTCGACGACCAACCGGTCGAGGTGCCGAGTATCTACGGCGAATCCGAACTGTTTGCGTTGAAGTACGCCCAATCGGCGGACGTGCTGTTCATCGCCCACCCGGACCATCCGGTGCACAGTTTGACGCGGCGTGGGCATGAATCCTGGTCGTTCGGGCCGGTGGAATTTGTCGACGGGCCGTATCTCGACGAGAACACCGACGATGGGCACACGCTGAACCCGGGCGGGACGACTGGTACGGTTAGCGTATCTGCTAACAAAGACACGTTTGCGGCGACCGATGTTGGGCGGCTGGTGCGGCTGCATGGCGGTTGGGCGAAGCTGACGGCGGTGACGGACGCGCGCAACGCGACGATGGCCGTGCAGGCGACACTTTCGTCAGTTGCGGCAACGGCGGCGTGGCGGCTCGGGGCCTGGTCGGCGACGACGGGTTATCCGCGCGCCGTGACCTTTTACGAACAGCGGTTCTGGGGGGCAGGGGCGCGGTTGGCGCCGCAGCGGATCGACGGCACGCGGATCGGCGTGTTCGATACCTTCACGCCCGGCACCGCCGACGACGATGCGGTCAGCTACACGATGGCGGCGGACAAGGTGAACGCGATCGTCTGGATCAGCCCCGGCGACAGTCTGGCGGTCGGCACGGTGGGCGGCGAGTGGATCGTGCGGGCCTCGGACCTCAACCAGCCGATCACGCCGGCGAATGTGCAGATCAAGCTGAACGAGACCATCGGCAGCGCCGACGTGCAGCCGGCGCGGGTCGGGCCGGCCCTCCTGTTCGCGGCGCGGGACGGGCGGCGGGTGCATGAGTTCGCGTTCAATCTGGAGACGGACGGGTTCCGCGCGCCCGACATGACCATCCTGGCGGAGCATATCGGCGTGGCCGGGTTCGGCGAGCTGGCGTTTCAGCGCAAACCGGACAGCTTATTGTGGGCGGTGCGGGGCGACGGGCAGCTGGCGACCTTCACCTACAACCGGCCGGAGGATGTGCTGGGCTGGTCGCGGCAGGTGACGGACGGCGCGTTCGAAAGCGTGGCGGTGATCCCTGGCGTGGCCGGGGACGAGGTGTGGGTGGTCTGCCGGCGCACCCTCGGCGGGGCCGAGACGCGGTGCATCGAGGTGTTCGCCGACGGCGCGTTCGATACGCAGGCCGACGGGTTCTTCGTCGATTGCGGGTTGAGCTATGACGGGATGAACGCGGACCCGGCGATGACGTTGCGGTTGAGCGCGGCGGACTGGACGGTGGGCAAGACCGGGACGCTGACCGCGGTCGGGCATGCGCCGTTCAGCGATCCGGGGTCAGTCGGGGCGCGGTTTCATTTGGAGGCCGGCGGCGATTTCGTTGAGGTGGATGTGATCGCCGTGGCGAGCGCTACGTCGGCGACGGTGTCCATCCGGTCGGCGTTTCAGGACGATGTGGCGGTGAATGCGGTGCCGGTCGGTCTGCGGGGCGTGGCGATGGACGATTGGGCGGACCGTTCCGTTAGCGCGGTGACGGCGGTGGCGGGACTTGGTCACCTGGACGGTGAAACGGTCGCGGTGTTGGCGGACGGGGCGGTGCATCCGGCGGCGGTCGTCAGCGGCGGCAACGTGGCGCTCGACTATCCGGCGCTGAAAGTGCATGTCGGGCTACCTTACGCCAGTGTGTATCGCAGCCTGCGGCTGAATGCCGGGTCACGGCGTGGCACGGCGGTGGCGCAGACCAAACGGGTACACCGGGTGTCGTTGGATCTCTATCGCTCCGGCGCGCCGCGCATCGGGGCGTCGGCGCCGACCGCGCGGCGGCTGAAGTGGCGCGATGTCGGCGACCTGATGGACCGGGCACCACCGCTGATCACCGGCGAACGGTCGATCAAGTTCGACCAGGGCTTTGTCAGTGACCCACGGCTGACCTGGGTGCAGGACCTGCCGCTACCGACCATGGTGCGGGCGCTGGTGCCGCATTTGCAGACGTATGAGCGTTGAGGGGCTTGTGGCGTCTCCGTCATTGCGAGGCGCGTAGCGCCGCGGCAATCCAGAGCCGGCGTTGCGGTCAGGGCTGGATTGCCGCGCTTCGCTCGCAATGACGAAGTGGGCGTCATCCCGGGCTTGATCCGGGATCCATTTCGACGTTCGCGCTGACCTTGGGATGGACCCCGGATCAAGTCCGGGGTGACACGGTGGTGGTTGAAGTGTGCGCCAACACCACGACGATGTTCACGTCGAGCTGGGGCGGCAGTGACCAGATCCGGGCGATGAGCCATTCCAGCGTGCGCTTCAGGCGGTGGCGGACGTGACGCGCGAAAGAGTCGAGGGGGTTGCGGCCGTTGGTGATGAAACGGGGGTTGCGGATTTCGCGCAGTTCGAGATCGAGGCCTTCGGCTTGAATGATCTGTGCCAGTTTGGTTGGCGTCAGGGTGAGCTCGTGGGTCATGTCGCCATGTTGGTTGACGCGGCCGAAGGGGGACATGCCGTTGGGGAAGCGGCAGACTGCGACGCCGCCGGGTGCCAGGCGGTCCTGGATCAGCCGCAGGGCCTTGCGGAGTTCGGGCAGCGGCATGTGTTCCAGTACGTCGAAGGCGATGATGCGGTCGAACTCTTGAGATGGCAGATCGCCCGGTGCGTGGACTTGAAATCCGGCGCGGCGGCCGGCGTCGAGTAAGGGACCGATAATCTCGACACCGACCGCCGTGGCGCCCTGGCCGTGCAACCAGGCGAGCAACCGGCCCTCGCCGAAACCGAGCTCCAGAACACGTAGGCCCCGCACCGCGCCAAGCTCCGCCGCAAATTCGGCGGCGTCGGCGCGGGTGTAGGTGAAGGGCGCGGACCAGTCTTTCCACGCGGTGTAGCTCGCGTAGGGGTCGGTGCCGCTGGCCGGGGCGATGTCGGGCTCAATGGCGTGGGCCATGACGCGGTTGTCGATTTCGGCGCGCGAGTCCGTCAACGGCACCGCTGGTGGGAGGGTACCGCGAGAGATTGGATTGGAGATCGCGTCGCCCCCCACCACTGTAAAGCCCCCCACCCTGGCCCTCCCCCGCAAGGGGGGAGGGAATCACCTGGCGGTGCGGTCCGCGTTCCCTCCCCCTTGACGGGGGAGGGTTAGGGTGGGGGTGCGTCTTTAGCCCTGGTCCTTGTTGTGGCTGATCATCCAGCTGACGCCGTACTGGTCGGTGCACAGGCCGAAGTAGGAACCCCAGAAGGTGTCGGCCATCGGCATCTTGACGCTGCCGCCTTCGGACAGTTGGGCGAACAGCTCGTCGGCCCTGGCATTGCTCTCCACGTCGATGGAGATGGAGAAATTGGTGCCGGTGACCGCCAGCGGGCCGAACGCCGACGACGTGTCGCTGCCCATCAGCATGCTGTCGCCGACCGGCAGTGAGACGTGCATGATCAGGCCCTTTTCGTTTTCCGGGAATTCATACTCGGGCGGGCCGTCGGCGAAGGTCATGTACGCCGCGAACTCGCCGCCGAAGACGGTGCGGTAGAAGTCGAACACCTCGCGGCAGTTGCCGTTGAAGGTGAGATACGGGTTGAGCTTGGACATGAGGCTTCCTCGGTTTGGGGGTAGCGAGATTAGCGCGTCATTGGTTTTGGTGCAGCTGTGCTCGACATTTGTACTCCGCGTTGTCATCCCGGGCTTGACCCGGGATCCAGGAGACGTCCGCGGCGGCTTCGACTGGATCCCGGCTCTCCGGCCGGGATGGCAGTTTCTTGGGGATGAGACATGCGGTGTGTGGCGTTTGAGCCAGGGCATCTCCCGGCACTGCGGTTGCAACCCAAGCAGGCCCAAG
>JANQOE010000103.1 GCA_028279245.1 Alphaproteobacteria bacterium | reverse complement strand
CAATACCCGCTAACGCCGATCGCCGACTACATCACCTGGCGCCGCGACGACGGCACCCCGTTCGACCCGTGGCTGCGCGTCCACGAACGCCTCGGCGCCACCATCCTCGGCATCGCCCCGCGCTCAATGCAGATCGAAGGCTCGATCGCCACCTGGGAACAATGGACCGGCCTGCGTTTCCCGCAAACCGGCGACTACATCATCCCCCACGCCTTCCAGCCGATCCACATGGACCTAGCCTCCGACCACGCCGTCTATGTCGAACCCAACGTCTGGATGGAGCACCCGCTCTAGCCGGGCAGCTTCAAGTTGTCGGCTGCTCCTGTTGCACCTCGTCCATAACACTGTGTCCCCCGACACAGCCGTCGATCGCGCTCAGCAGCTGCCGATGGTCCAGCGGCTTCCGGAATCCACACTTCGCCCCGTAGGCGGTCGCCCAGTTCAAGGCGTTAGTCTTGCGGATCGGCGAACCGGCGGTGATCGCAATGACCTTGACGCTCGGATCTAGTCGGCGCAGCTCGTCGATCGTCTCCAGACCATCTTGCTCTGGCATGAAGATGTCGGCGATGACAACGTCGAAGGCGCGGTCGCGATAGTACGCGACACCATCGGGTCCACTCGTTGCGATCATCGGCTCGTGCCCCGCCTCTGCTAGAGTCGTTTGCAGCACCTCGCAGACCAAGTCGTCATCGTCGATCACCAGGATCCGCGCCATCTCCTAGCCGCCGTCGTTACCTGTGGAAGCGTCCGGGCCCTCGGCGGAAAGTCGCGGCAGCCGGACCGTCGCAACAGTACCGTGTCCCATTTCGCTGCTGATCGTGAGCGTACCGCCGTGGGCGGCGACGATCCTATGCGCCACCGGCAGGCCCAATCCCAGGCCGTCTGGCTTAGTCGTGAACAGCGGCTCCATGATCCGCGATAGGACCGCCCGCGGAATACCAGGACCGGTGTCCGCCACAGCGAGTTCGACATGCCCGCCCACTCCGGGGTCCCTATCGTTCTTGGCAGGCGCACATTCAATATCCACGCGGCGGGTGGTCACGGAAATTGATCCGGGCCGGTCTTTCATCGCTTGGCTGGCGTTTAGGACCAGATTGATGATCACCTGTTCGAGGCGGGTCGGATCACCCATAACGCGACCGCAATCCGGGCCGACTTGGCAATTGATGAACCGTGGTGGTACCAGCGCACGCAGCAGATCGACCGTGTCGCCAACCAAATCATCGAATTGAACAGGCTGGAAGGCCAGGCTGTCGTAGCGGCTGGCTGATAGCAATTGCGCGATCAGATCGCGCGAATGCTGTGCTGCGTGCTGCACTCGCTGGATATGCGGCTCAATGGGGCATTCTGTGCACGCCGCCCGTTCCGCAAGTTCAAGCGAACCAAGAATGACGTACAGCATGTTGTTGCAGTCATGTGCAACACCGGCAGTGAGCGTGCAGGTGTATTCCATTGTCCATGCCCATACCTGCGCCCTAAACCTGACGGCCTTTTAGTTGGGTTTGTTACCGGAGATCAGTCCCAACGCTGCACCGAACCACCACCGATAATAGTCCAAAGACCCCATACCTCTAGGCTGAATAAGGCATACTAAATCTCCGAATACTAATACCCTATCTAGTTGCTATTCGCTAGGGAGCCTCGACCCAGGGCAGTCCAACTTACGGAAATAGAACGTTTTTTTTAGCTGGATTAGGCGAACTAGCATAGATCAAGACTTTGCGACTCGGCTGGCGGCGACGACAATGCCGTCGTGGCGAAAACCTCCAACGCGCAAGAGCCGTCAACGCCTAGAGTGAACCGCGAAGCGTGGTTGACTGAGGTGGCGCAGGCGATGGTCCCCTGGTTCACCGACCTTGGCTTTCCGGTTCCAGACTTCCGGATTTCAACAGGATTTCCAAAGAGCGGCGGACGAGGCTGGACCACTGCGGAAGCGTGGCGTGAGGATGGCGTCCAATACTTCACTATTGTCGTCCGGCCCGATCAGACCGATCCACTGGTCATTGCCGCGTCCCTCGCCCAGCAGCTCGCACTGCTGGCGGCCGGTTCCAAAGACCGGCATGGATATCTGTTTCGGCACTTGGCAACCTCGCTTGGATTGCGCGGCCGCAGAGCGGCATCGCCAGCCGGTCTCGTGTTCAAACAGCTCGTCGCGCCGGTCCTGGAGCAAGTTGGCCCGATCCCGGCAACGTCACCCGGCCACGGGGCTGCGCCGGCCGAGAAGCAAAGCTCTCGGCTGATCAAGGTGTCCTGCGATCAATGCGGTTACGTGGCGCGGGTCTCACGCAAATGGCTCGACGAAGTCGGACCACCCCATTGCCCTGACCACGGCCCCATGCGGGAGACCAGCTAAGCGGTCACCCAAATCGCGCGCCGCGCCCCGGGCCGCGCGGGAACGGGGTCGAATCCCTCGATCCGAGCCGCTCGTCGAAGCCGCCGTCTTGTAGGCCGGTTACTCAAACAGATCCGTAGCGTTAGGAAAACGTTAACCAAGTATACTTAAACAGCACTACGACGTTTAAACAAATCCTCTCGTGTATAAGCGTGCGTAGAGCGATGCGACACTCACAGAAGGCCACGACTGTTGGCGAGTCCTCGGAGTTCGAGGCCGCGCCCTTCGCCGGTCGGCATTTGCTGGGTTCGGACGTCTTGGGATGGGCAGTGGCACCGGCGGCAACGCCACGGGCGCCGCGGCGCCCCGCCAACAGCATCATCACAAAAGATAGAGGGTTCTGACATGGACCGGGACGACCACAACGAGACTGGAGTCATCGACGACGAGCAAGAGTTGAAGGCAGAGGCCACAGCCGACGCCGCCAAGCCGAGGCACGCCGGCATGGCCGCGTCATTCAACAACATGTCGATCGGCGGGCGTGTCTCGAGCATGGCCGGTGTGTTGTTGTTGGCCCTCCTGGTGGTCGCCGGCATCTCGGTGCTGAACATCCGGTCCATTGGCGAGCAGATTGTCGGCGTTGCGGAACGCGACATGCCGCTGACCACGCGGGTTGTCCAGGTCGAAGTACTGCAGCTCGAACAAACGATCGAATTTGAACGGGCGATCCGCTTTGGCGAGCAGATGCATGCGAGCCATCACGCGGCCGAGTTGTTCACCGAGACCGTGGACAAGTTCGGCAAATTCTCGCACGAGGCGGAAGTGGCGATCGCCGAGGCCGAGGCGCTGGCGAAGCACGCCATGGAGACGGCCCATTTACCCGAGGACCAGCATGAGTTCGAAGAGGTCCTTCACGAACTCGAGGCCGTCGAGGTGGCGCATGCGTCGTTCGAGAAGCATGCGATCGAAGTGTTCAAGATGCTGGAGGCTGGTCTGCCCCTCCGCCAAGTCGAACAGGCGGCAGAAAGCGTCGAGCACGAAGCGGCCGCGCTCAACGCCACGCTGATCGAAATGGAGCATCGCGTCGCCGACTTCACCGAGGCAGCGCTGCTGCAGGCCGAAGCCGATGAGAAATCGACGCTGCTGTTGGTAAGCGTATTGGGCGCGGTCAGCCTGGTGGTCGGCGTGCTAGCGTCCATCTTGATCGTCCGCAGCATCACCCGGCCGGTGGCCAGCATGACCGAGGCCATGGGTCGACTTGCCGACAACGACCTGACAGTCGACATCGTCGGCACCAACCGCGGCGACGAGATCGGCAAGATGGCGGCAGCCGTCCAAGTGTTCAAAGACAACGCCATTCGCGCCGAACAGCTGGAGGCCGAACAGCGGGCCGAGCGGGAGGCGCGCGAACAGCGCGCCCGCCGGATCGAAGAGTTGTCGTCGAAATTCGAGACGACAGTCACGTCCGTTATCGGTTCCTTGGAGTCATCCGGTACGCAAATGAAGTCCAGTTCGGAAAGCATGTCCGCAACGGCGGAGGAGACAAATCGTCAAGCGAACGCCGTCGCTGCTGCATCGGAACAGGCTTCAACCAACGTGCAGACCGTCGCGGCTGCATCGGAGCAGCTCGCCAGCTCCGTCACCGTGATCGGCGAACAGGTCGAACAGTCGACGAAGAAGACGACCAAGGCGGTTTCGGAAGCCGAGGCGGCGAACGGTACCGTGCAGGGTCTGGCCGATGCGGCGCAGAAGATTGGCGAGGTCGTCAGCCTTATCAACGACATTGCGAGCCAGACCAATCTACTGGCCCTCAACGCCACCATTGAGGCGGCGCGCGCCGGCGAGGCCGGTAAGGGGTTCGCGGTGGTCGCCTCCGAGGTCAAAACCTTGGCCAGCCAAACGGCGAAGGCCACTGAAGAGATCTCAGCGCAGATCGTTGGTATTCAGCAAGAGAGTACCGACACGGTCACAGCGATCGAAGGCATCCGTGCGGTCATCACGGACGTGAACGAGGTAACGTCGGCGATTGCTGCTGCGGTCGAGGAGCAGGGTGCCGCCACCCAGGAAATCGCCCGCAACGTGCAAGAAGCGGCGACCGGCACCCAAGAGGTCTCCTCCAACATCAGTGGTGTGACGGAGGCCGCGAGCGAGACCGGTCAGGCCGCCAACCAAGTGCTCACCGCGTCCGAGGAGTTGGTTCAACAGGCCGCCACGTTGCGTCAGGAAGTCGAGACCTTCCTGAACGGCGTGAAGGCCGCGTGAGTGTCCGGGGGATAATGATCATGCAGGGCCACCCACGTATATTGGAGCGTGTCAAACAGCGGCGGTGCGCCGACGTCGCGGACCAGCGCGCCGACGCCGTCGCCAATCTCAAGACCGCGATACACACCCTGCGCCAGTTGACAGCAATGCCCGGGTTCGAGGTCATCTCACCGTTGATCGGCTCCTACGAGGCGTTGCTGGCCGACGTCCGGCGCATCGACCCGGAGGCGGCTACATCGGCTCTACTGACCAAATCCGTCGCCGCCCGGCTGGCCATTCTGGAGCAGACGTTCATGGACCTGACCCCACTCCTGTTGGGAAACGAGCCCATCGAAAACGCGGCCTAGCCGAACCGGCTAACTCGCTCGCGCCGGATCGGACGAAAACGGAGTGGCCCGGACTCCGGAGTGCTAGGCCAGCCGCCTCGAAAGCAGCCTGTCTTCTCGGCGCGGACCCGAGCGGCTAGGATCGTCGCGACCGCGTACCATGTGGGAGCAGGTTTGGTGGGAAGATTTTTGGTAGTGAGTCTGGCGGCGCTGTTTCTCGCCTCGGCGGCTCAGGCGCAATCCAACGATTGGAACGGCAACTTCCAGTTCCGCAGTGCCGGCGAGCGGGCGGTCGATCTGCGGCAGGCGGCCCTGATCGAGGCGGTCGAGAGCGGCCGCATTTCCGGTGAGCGGAGCCGCACCCTGGCGGCCCAGGTGGTTATTCTCGGCGGCGTCCGAGTAGGCTTCGGCGGCGACGATTTCTACGCCGGGTTTCCCGGCGGCCGCAGCGATTATTGGAGCAATTGGACGGTCGGACCAATAACGGTGATCCAGCCACTCTACTAGAGCACCGACGAAGAGAATTGGGCCGCCGGGCAGGGCGACCCAATTTCGCAGACGGTCTGTCTTAGAAGGGCAAGTCGAGGGTGTAGGAATTCGTCGACTTGTTTGTAGTGGCTGCGCCGATGTTGCTGACGGAAATGGCAGCGTCATTTTGAACAGACAGTTCGCCATAGACTGTGAGGTCGCCGTCAACGTCGCCCTTGTTGACGTTCAGGGTCCCGAACATATCCGTCGTGCCATCCAACACTGGGATCACATTCAGCCCGCCAACATTGCGCTCGATGCTCTCGTTGGTGGTGAGGGCGCCGATGTTGCCAACGGTGACTGTGCCATGCGTCCCGGCGGTCAGGTCTTCAGAGACCTTCAGGTTGCCCTCGACATCACCGTAGTTGACGTTGGCCGCGATGAAGTGATCGGGAATAATAAAACCTTCCCAGAAATCGGCTTGGGCGCCAGAAGCGCTGAGGCCGATCACTGCCGCCGCGGCAGTCGCCAGAAGTACTCTTCGCATTATGTGCACTCTCCTAAATCATGCATGTAGTTAAGTATTGCGGCGGCTTATCTGCCTTGACCGCCGGGTCGAGACGCGGGTGGTTGAACATGACAGGCCGCGCCAAGCTTCCGGTTCTTCAGACAGCCGGCGACGGCTCGACTGCTGAACCGGCGCTTTCCAGTAGATCGATCTCGCCGCGGCAGGCCGCGCCAACCTGTTCGCCATAGAGCTGGCTCAGCAGGTCGAACGCCGCGAAGTAAAGCATGCCGCGCAAGGCAAACTGCATGGCTTCGCGCTGCTGCGTACCGAGGTCGATGTTGACCAGCGTCGTCCCGAAGAAGCGGCTGACATTTGCCCCGACTTCGTCGGCGACGATTTGCTTCTTCAATGCCGTGACCGCGACGACCTCACCTGTCGTCGTGTTGGACAGAGCCAGGTCGAGGCCGACCAGCGCACGAAACTGACGATACTTGCCGCCGACGCCGGCGATGACCACTTCGCCCCCGCCGCCGGGGATGAAGTCGATCGTGTTGATCGAGCCGGTAACGAAGAAATCGGCCGGGATCAGCGTTGAGGCATCGCGGATGCCCCATTGCAGCTCGGTGATGATGACCCGCGGATCGCGCCGGTTGACCACCGTCGCGACGCCGGACTGCACTAGGGCCGTTTGCACGATGTCGCCGGCACCTTGGGTGACGAACTTGCCGTTGCCGCCCTCAGAGAAGCTTTCCTTACCCGTTTCGTCGGTAATCGCCCCGACACTTATGATCGATGGATCGATGTCGAACTGCGCCAAACAGGCGATCGCCCGGTCATAAGGCGTGGTAATGTCGGATACGGGCGGACCTTCAAGCAGAATGGCGTCCTTGTTCAGCGGTGCCGTGCCGCAGGCGCCAAGCACCACGGCAGCCGCGCCGATAAGGCTCATTTTCAGCTTCATTGCGGGCATCCTCCGCTGGCGGCGTCACTGTGACCGCTGCCGCCATTTGTGCTGACGCTGCCGGCGACCCCGCCGCAGTTCACGTTGTCGGTATTAATGTTGTTGCCGCTGCCGTCGATCGACGTGGTCGTGATCGAGCCGATGTTGCTGGTGTTGTAGAAGCTGTTGTAGCCGGTGTAGTTCTGGCTCCACTGGCCGTAGTAACCGTCTTCCCTGCGCTCGATCAGGTCGGCCTGGGTCAGGTCGTTGGCGCGTTCAGATTGGCTGCGAAACTGAAAATTGCCGTTCCAATCAGTGGATGGCTGGGACTGTCCGAGCGCACCCCCCGAGAGGGCCAGCGTGACAGTCGCTGCAATGCATAGGGAGCGAAAAACCATAGAGTCCTCGTCAATCGTGCCATGCCTTCTGGCGGGCGATCCATTTACAGGCTAGGCACGGTCAGTGACCGTATCGACGGGACATCGGCGAGGCTATGGAGAAAGCTCGGCATACCTAGGTCTTGATCGCACGACGAAAGGAATAGCGTCGTTACCCGAGAGACAGATCGTCCCCGAATGATTGGGCGCTCGGCATCACCTCGTGCCTTCCGGCGCAGCCGGCGCGCCAAAAGAAAAAGGGCGGGCCGCAAGGGCCCGCCCTGTGCACGTCTTCGCTCACCGCGCATCACGCGAGATCGAACCGGTCGTTGTTCATGACCTTCACCCATGCGGCGACGAAGTCGTGCACGAACTTCGACTGGGCGTCGTTGGTGCCGTAGACCTCGGCCAACGCACGCAGTTGCGAGTTTGAGCCGAAGATCAGGTCGACCCGGGTGCCGGTCCACTTCGCATCGCCCGTCGTCCGGTCGCGGCCTTCGAACACGTCGTCGGTGTCGGAGGTTGCCGCCCACTGCGTGCCCAGGTCGAGCAGGTTGACGAAGAAGTCGTTGGTGAGCG
>JANQOE010000089.1 GCA_028279245.1 Alphaproteobacteria bacterium | reverse complement strand
GCGGTGGCAGTTCGACCGGGCCGACATGGGCGCGTCTGGCCAGGGAAACGCGATCGCGCGCCGGTTCGTAGACGGCGCCGCCGGTCGCCCCAAAATGGCCGATCAGACGTGCCAGAGTGGTGGTAATGCCCTGGTCAATCCCCGGGCCCAGGTCGCACGCTATCTGCGCCAGCAGCGCAAGCTGTGGCGTGGCGGGCGGTTGCGGCTGCTCAGCCGAGTTCGGCGCCGGGCTTGTTTGCATCGCTAGTGCGCTGATTTTTCTGCGCTATTCTAGGCGGCGAATGGTTAATCGAGGGTTGGCGCCGGTCCGATCCGGCATGCTAACCTGTGGCTAGCCAACGGGCAGGGGGTGCCTCCATTTTCGGCAGAAACGGCGGATGGAGCCTGCTATTCTGGCATCTAGAGCTGATTCCGGGGTGGTACGCGAATTGCTCGGCGGGGAGTTGAACAAAAGAATCAAAGGGAAGCCAATATGTTGAAGTGCACGCTTTTGGGCCTCGCCGGGGCCGCTGCGGTCTCCTTCGGCGCGATGGCCGAGGATCTCGCCATCAAATTTACCCTGGACTGGAAGTTCCAGGGCCCGACCTCGCCCTTCATCCTGGCCAACGAACGCGGCTATTATGCGGAGGAAGGCCTGGACGTCACCATCGACCAGGGCCAGGGCTCGGCCGGCGCGGTCAACCGGGTCGCCAGCGGCACCTACGATATGGGCTTCGCCGATATCAATGCGCTGATCGAGTACAACGCCAACAACCCCGACCTGGCGATCACGTCGGTCATGATGATGTATGACGCGCCGCCCTTCTCGCTGTTCTCACTGAAGAGCACCGGGATCGCCGGGCCGGACGATCTGGGCGGCAAGGTGCTCGGCGCGCCGGTGTTCGATGCATCCTACAAGCTATTCCCGGCGTTTGCCGCCGCTACCGGCGTCGATGAAGCCGCGGTGGAGAAGCAGAACATGGACCCGGCGCTGCGCGAGGCGATGCTGGTGCGGGGCGATGTGGACTTTATCTCCGGCCACTATTTCTCGTCCTTCCTGGACCTGAAGGCCAAAGGCGTGTCGCCTGAGGATATGGTCGTCATGCTGTATGCGGATTTCGGCCTCGACTTCTACGGCAACTCGGTGATCGCGTCGCCGGCGATGCTGACGGACCATCCGGACAAGGTCGCCGGGTTCGTGCGCGCGACCTACAAGGGGCTGCGTGATGTGCTGGCCGATCCGGCCGCCGGCGTTGCCGCGGTGAAGAAGATCGATCCGCTGATCGACGATGCGCTCGAGTTGGAGCGGCTGCAATTGGCTATCGATACCAACATCATCACCGACTACACGAAGGAAAACGGCGTCGGTGACGTGGATATGGACCGGCTGGGACGCTCCATCGATCAGGTGGCGGCTTCCTATGGCCTGACCAGCAAGCCGGCGGTGGAAACGCTGTTCACCTCCGACTTTCTGCCGCCGGCCGAAGAACGGATGGTTGCCGACGCGATGATGCAATAGGCCGTTGGCTTACGCTGTGGAAGGCCGGCTCCCGGACGAGCCGGCCTTCGTCGATATCACCGACGTCAGCCTTGCCTACGGCGGTGACGACCATCAAACGCTGGCGCTGGAAAACGCGTCGATGGCAATCGGGCGCGGCGAGTTCGTCGCCGTCGTCGGTCCGTCCGGTTGCGGCAAGTCCTCGCTGCTAAAGCTGGTTTCCGGGCTACACCCGGCAAGTGCCGGCAGTGTGCGGGTGGGTGGCGACCCCGTGGGCGGTCCCTTGAAGATCGTTGGGATGGCGTTCCAGAACCCGATCATGCTGCCGTGGCGCACCACCTTGCAGAATGTACTGTTGCCGCTGGAGATCGTCGAGCCGCACCGGTCGGTGTATCGGCGGCGCAAGAAGGAGTTTCGCGAAAAGGCTGACAGCCTGTTGGAGACCGTGGGTTTGCAAGGTTTTGGCGACCGGTTTCCATGGCAACTCTCGGGCGGCATGCAGCAGCGTGCCTCGCTGTGCCGCGCGCTGATTCATGAACCGGACTTGCTGCTGCTCGACGAACCGTTTGCCGCGCTTGACGCGTTCACGCGGGAAGAGTTGTGGGACGTGCTGCAAGACCTGTGGATGCGCAACGGGTTCACCGTCGTGTTGGTGACCCATGACCTGCGGGAAGCGGTGTACCTTGCGGACCGGGTCGATGTGGTGTCGAACCGGCCGGGCCGGGTGATCTTTAGCCGCGACGTGACGCTGCCAAGACCGCGGCGCCTCGACAACACCTACGATGCCGACTTCGTCGAGCTGGTGCACGAGCTGCGCGATCATATCAGCAAGGCACGGCAGGCCCCATGAAGCGCTTGCTCTCACGCGGGACGCTGGCGCCGTGGTTGGCGACTATCGCCTTGTTCGTCTTTTGGGAAGCGGTGGTTCGGCTGTTCGGGATTGCGGAGTTCATCCTGCCGACACCGACGGCGACCTTCGCCGCGCTGTTCGAGTTCTGGGGACCGATCTGGCACAACGCGTTTCAGACGTTGTTCACGACGATGGTCGGGTTTGCCATCGCTGTCGTATTCGGGTTGGTGCTCGGTGTCGCGGTGGGTGCGTCGGCGCTGCTGTATCAGTCGATCTATCCGCTGCTCATCGGTTTCAACTCGATACCGAAAGTCGCGGTCGTGCCGATCCTGGTGTTGTGGTTCGGGATCGGCACGGTGCCGGCCATCATCACGGCGTTTCTGATTTCCTTCTTTCCGATTGTGGTGAATGTCGCCACCGGGATCGCGACGTTGGAACCGGAGATGCAGGATGTCTTGCGGTCGTTGGGGGCACGCAGGATCGACATCCTGCGTAAGGTCGGCGTGCCGCGGTCGATGCCCTATTTCTTCGCGTCGCTGAAGATTTCGATCACCCTGGCGTTCGTCGGTTCGGTGATATCGGAAACGGTGGCGGCGAATTCCGGCATCGGGCATCTGATGCTGCAAGCCAGTTCGTCCTTCCGCGTGCCGTTGGTGTTCGCCGGCCTGCTGGTCATCGCGTTCCTGGGGATCGTCATGTATGCGGTGGCGGCGCTGGCGGAGCGGCGGCTCACCGGTTGGGCGACGCGCGGCCAAGACGGCGCGGTCTACGCCACGGGCGGCTGATCAGGCGGCGCTGGCGGGCAACTGGAATGTGAAGGTCGCGCCGACACCGGGCGCGCTCTTAACCGACAATGGGCTGCCGTGCAGCTCCAAGATGCGTTTGGCGATGGCAAGGCCCAGGCCGGTGCCTTCCGCCGGTGGGCCGGCGCGGCGTTTGACCCGATAGAAGCGTTCGAAGATGTGGGGCTGATCAGCCTCCGGAATGCCGCAACCGGTGTCGGCGATGGTGGCTTCCACCATGCCGTCTTTCGGAGTCAGTGCCAGACGCAGGGTGCCGCCGGGGGCGGTGTATTTGATGGCATTGTCGATCAGGTTGTCGAACACCCGTTCGATCAGACCGATATCACCGGAGACGAAGGGGGCATCGACCGGGATTTCGGTTTCCATGTTCAGGCCACGCTGTTCGACTTCCAGCCGAAACTTCTGGGCGACGTCGTGGGCGAGTTCGGCGACGGAGAACGGCTCGGACTCAAGGGACGGGTTGGGTTGGTCGAGGCGCGCCAATTGGAACAGCTCGTCGGTGAGCCGGCTGAGATGGTGGCTATGCTTGGTGGAGAGCTCCAGATAGTGGCGTCGTTCTTCCGGTGAGAGGCTGTCGTCCTTGATCTGCAGCGTTTCGAGATAGCCCTGCAACGATGCCATGGGCGTGCGCAGATCGTGGGAGATGTTGGCCATCAGTTCGCGCCGGGATTCATCGGCTTCCCGCAGTTGGCCGATCTGCGCGGCGATGCGTTCCGACATATGCTCAAAGGTTTCGCCCAACCGGTCGATCTCATCACCGCCCTGATGGCGCCAGGGTCGCAGTGCGGCGGGCTCCCGCATGTCGCTGGCGCGGAAGGTGTCCATCACCCGGGTCAGGTCGCGCAGGCGGCGGGTCAGCAGGCTGAACGACAGGAAACCCACCAGCAACGAAAACGCGACGGCGGCAATGGCCAGGCCGGCGCCTAGCCGCATGACAAAACTGGTTTGAAACAGCTCGACGACAGAGTCGTGTTCCTCACCGCCGAGTACGACGTAAAGGTAGCCTTGCAATTCGTTATTGCTGAGCAACGGCGCAGCGGAAAAAACCTTGGCGCGTTCCGGGTCGCGCGGGTCGTCACCGCGAATGGGGAACGGTCGGTCGCCGCTGAGGAAGTCTTCGACCGGTTCAAGACCGACGCTTTCGCGTTTGACCCGGCCTGGGGGTGCCGAGAACGCCATGATGTGGCCTTCGGGATCCAGCAGGTAGATCTCGATGCTGGGGTTGATCTCCATCAGCCGGTCGAACGCGTCTTTGAAGGCGTCTTGATTGACGTCGTGGCCGCGCATCAGCCAGGGCGTCCCGGACACGACATCGGCGGCCAAGGTGCGGCCGAGGCTCTGGTTGACCTCTTGGAAATGCAGGCGGGTGACGAACAGGCTCAGGCCCACAAAGATGACGCTGATCACCAGGATCAGCACCAGCATGGCGGCGGCCAAGCGGCCCGAGAGGGTGCGAAGCATGGAGGCTTAGGCGGCGAGCACGTCGTTGAACTTGTAGCCGACGCCCCACACGGTCACGACGTATTTCGGCTGGGCCGGATCCTGCTCGATCTTGGCGCGCAGGCGATTGATGTGGGAGTTGACCGTGTGTTCGTAGTTCGCATGGCCATAGCCCCACACCAAGTCAAGCAACTGGGCGCGGGAATAGACGCGGCCGGGATGGCGGGCGAACTGTTCCAGCAGGTCGAATTCCTTGGCGGTCAGGCCCACCGGCTCGCTCGCCAAGACCACTGTGCGCTTCTTGGTGTTGATCGACAGGTCACCGATTTCGATGACGCCGGCTTCCGATGACGCGCCGGTCAGGTTGTCGACCCGGCGGAAGATGGCCTTCACGCGGGAGCGCAGTTCCCGGACACTGAACGGCTTGGTCAGATAGTCGTCGGCGCCATGGTCCAGTCCGGCAACGCGATCCATCTCGGATGATTTGGCGGTCAGCATCAAGATTGGTGTGTACTCCGCATCCCGCCGCAGGCGCCGGCAGATCTCCGTGCCGCTGAGGCCCGGCAGCATTAGGTCGAGGACGATCAGATCGAAGCCGCCGGTCAGCGCCAGGTCCATGCCCGTCTCGCCGTCGGCAGCCTGCGTTACTTTGCAGTCGATATCCCGCAGATGGAGCGCCACCAGCTCCGATATGTCATGATTGTCTTCGACAACTAGAACGTGTCGCATTGAGATCTCGCCGCTTAGCCTAGCGGGTCGAAGCTAATCGGGGACTCTCACAAAAGCCTCACACGGACCCTACCAGGTCATGGCCGATTTCGCCTCGTCCTGCTGAGCGGATAGTTTGGTGTACAGCTTCCACTCGTCAACCGGCATATAGCGGGGGGCCAAGAACCGGTAGGTTTCCCGCAGGATGTCGGGCACCTTGTGCGACTGCTGGGCCGGTGTATTGGCCCACATCTCAAAGGTATCGTCCCAGGCCATCAGTTGCCGGTACAGCATGTCGCGGGCCTTGCGAATGTAGGCCACCTGCGCATCGATGTTCTTCAATACCGACATGATCTCGCCGGTGTTGGCGTCGGTCTGGCTGAAGGTGTCCTCGAAACCGTCGGTGGCGAGCTTGATGAGGCGCGCCACGCGATCGGCGATGTCATAGACGCTGCGCTCCCTGGAATAGAGTTTGCGCAAGGTTTGCACCTTGCCGCTGATCTCGACGACTTTCGCGTACATGTCGCGCAGGGCTTCGATGTGGGCCAATTCGTGGGCCAACATCTCGATCAATCCGATGACCTTCTCGCGGTCTCTGCCAAAGCCGAGCTGCTCCGCGGCCTCAGCGAAGGCGTTGCTGACCTTGTCTTTCGTGGTCGGGTCTTCGGCGATCTGCAGCAACGCCTCCGGGTCGGTGATGAGTGTTTCACCGCCTGACAGCCAGGTGACGAGCTGCATGTTCAGGCGTTGCTTGGCGATCTCGATGTGCCGCGGGCTGACTTCCCAGGACGGTTCGCCGGTCAGTACCTCTTTGGGTAACTTGTCGCCGGGCTTGAGTTCTCTGACGAAGTCGAGCGCCTCGGCGATGAGCTTGAGCATTTTGCCGTCGGTGGTGGCGTCGGCAATGTTGAATTCGTTCTTGAGGCTATTGATCGTCAGGGCGACCTCGCTGCCGCCCATGTTGACCATCATCACCGGCTTGTTGTCTTGCGTAGACCGCCGGAAAGCGATGTCCTCAAAAGAGCTGAAGACCTTGTGCTCGAACCGGACTTCTTCGATGTCCACGGGATCGCTCGACTACATCATGCACCGAGAAGCTTGGCGACCTCGTCTTCCCCGAGCGGTTGTTCAGCGGCGGCCAAGTTTTCGGTGGTTGGGTTGAGGGGCTCATCTTCAGGTGACCCATCGGAGCAATCCGGTGCGTCGGCGAGATCTGTTTCATTAATGGCGCCGTTCACCGCCGCTTCGATTTCGTCGGCAGGCTGCTCTGGGGCGGCATCGGCGGCTGTGGCTTCAGGCTCCGGCGCTGCTTCGACCTCAGCCTGGGCTGTATCGCCTTCGGCGGCTGCGGCTTCGGGAGTTTCCGTCGCGGCTTCGGCCGGGGCCGGATCGTCTTCGGCGGCCGCTTCCTCAGGCGTCTCCGGTGCAGCTTCGGCCTCGGCCGGGGCTGCGTCATCTTCAGTGGCTGCAATCTCGGCTTCCGGCTCGCTGCCTGGGCTCGCTTCGTCAGCGGCCGTTTCGGCGTCGGGTGTCTCTTCGGCCGCGGCCTCGCCGTCCATCATCTCGGCTGTGTTGGAGAAGAGCTCGTCGACATCATCTTGGCTGACGCCCTCGCCCTCGAGTTGAGGACCGTTCAGCAGATGGGCGTCCGGCCGCTTGTCTTCGAGGTCGGCAGGCGGTGGCGTCGGGCCGTCTTGTTCCTTCTTCGCGCTGGGGTCCCAGATTTCGATCATCGAGTTGACGCGCTGTTCCAGGTAGCGCAACGCGTTCACGACCTTGGTCGTGCGCTGCCCCGTGATGTCCTGGAAGGAGCAGGCGGTCATGATGTTGATCGTTTGATTCTGGATTTGATCGCAGAGATCGCTGGAGGCACCCGCTTCGGCCAGTTTGTCGGCAGTGTCCTGAATGACTTCGGCGGCGGATAGAATGTCGGTCGTCGCGCGTTCGGTGGAGGTGACGATCGCGTCCAGTTCTTCGGTGGCGGCCATAATGCGGTTGTCGCCACCGTCTTGCGGTTTGATAGACGCAATTTCTTGGCGGCAATGTAGAATGGCGGAACCCATTTCCTGGAGTTCGCGGCGCAGGATGTCGAGGTGGGCGCTGTCGGCGTTGCCGTCGTCGGCCACATCTTTGATCGAGCTGATGGTGGCCTTGAGTTCGTCTACCGCAACCGTTCGGTTCCGGGCCGCATAGTTGCGCAGGAAGGCACGACCGCGAGGGGTTTGTTGGACCGCGTCTTCGATCTGTTCAAACTCGTCCTCGGGCATGACGTAGGGGTCGGTCATACGGTCCGGTGTCCTGCCTGGGTGCGGAAAAAGATGTGACTGGTGCCCTAGTGATGTCCGTATATGGTTGCTAATCCTTTAATTCCTTGAGGGTGTTGCGCCTCGGAGGGCGTTTCGGAATGAGTGTCGCTATGGCCGGTGGATCCGTTCTCGACTTGATCGGCAACACGCCAATGGTCGAAGTGTCCAAACTGGACACTGGGCCGTGCCGACTGTTCTTGAAGCTCGAGAGCCAGAACCCTGGCGGGTCGATCAAGGACCGGATTGGCCTTTCAATGATCACCGCCGCCGAGCGGGAGGGCCGGATCGCACCTGGCGGCACGCTGATTGAGGCCACGGCCGGGAACACTGGCCTGGGGCTGGCGCTGGTGGCCGCCCAGAAGGGCTACCGCCTGGTTCTCATCGTCCCCGACAAGATGAGCCAGGAGAAGATCTTTCACCTGAAAGCGATGGGTGCCGAGGTCATCATGACCCGCTCCGACGTCGGGAAGGGTCACCCCGAGTACTACCAGGACATGGCCGAGCGGATTCAACGGGAGACGGAGAACTCCTTCTGGGTCAACCAATTCGCCAATCCGGCCAATCCGCAGGCGCACGAGACGGGCACGGGTCCGGAAATCTGGGCGCAGATGGAACATCAACTCGATGCGGTCGTCTGCGGGGTCGGCTCCGGCGGGACGCTGAGCGGGATCGGCCGCTATATGCGGTCGGTGGCGCCCGGCGTCGAAATGGTGCTGGCCGATCCCGAGGGTTCGGTGCTGGCGGGCATCGTGCAGGATGGCGTCATGCGAGAGGCCGGGTCCTGGCTGGTCGAAGGGATCGGCGAAGACTTTGTGCCACCGAACTGCGACCTATCGCTGGTGGCGGAAGCGCATATCATTCCGGATAAGGAGGCACTGCACGCAGTGCGCGAGCTGTTGTTGCGGGAGGGCATACTTGGAGGCTCTTCGTCGGGCACGTTGCTTGCTGCGGCGCTTCGGTACTGTCGCGCACAAACGACGCCGAAACGTGTCGTGACGTTTGTCTGTGACAGCGGCAACAAATATCTCTCAAAGGTCTTCAACGACTACTGGATGATCGATCAGGGTCTGATTGACCGGGAGCGTTTTGGCGATCTGCGCGACCTGATCACGCGCCGCGCCGACGAGGGCGATGTGGTGTCGGTCGCGCCAACCGACACGCTGCTGATCGCTTACGGCCGACTGCGGCTGTATGACGTGTCGCAACTGCCGGTGATGGATGGTGATGAGATCGTCGGGATCATCGACGAGTCGGACTTGCTGTTGGCCGTGCACCGCCACCCGGATCGCTTTCGTACCGAAGTGCGCGACGTGATGTCGAGCCGGCTGGAAGTCGTGCCGCCTGGTACGCCGATTGACGACCTGTTCCCCATCTTCCGTGGGGACCATGTGGCAATCGTTGTCGACCAAGGGCAGTTTCTTGGCCTGATCACCAGGGTAGATCTATTGAACCATTTACGGCGTCAAATGCCATGACAAAAGAACGACGAAATCGAGACGGGTTGGCGACCCGGGTTATTCATGCGGGTCAGCGGCCGGATCCGACTACTGGCGCGGTGATAACGCCGATCTACGCGACATCGACCTATGTTCAATCGAGCCCAGGTGTGCACAAAGGGTACGAATACGCGCGGACGCAAAATCCGACGCGGCAGGCTTTCGAAGCTTGCGTTGCGGACCTGGAAGATGGACAGGCCGGGTTCGCGTTTGCCTCCGGTACGGCGGCGATTGCAACTGTGCTTGAGCTATTGGATACGGGCGCACATGTGATTGCGGCCGATGACCTCTACGGCGGCACATTCCGATTGTTCCAGAACGTACGCCGAGCGTCGGCGGGTCTTTCCTTCTCGTTCGTTGATCTGACAGACCCGGAGGCGTTGCGCGGCGCGATTCAACCGAACACGAAGATGGTGTTCGTCGAGACGCCAACCAATCCGTTGCTCCGGCTCGTCGACTTGACGCGGGTGGCGGAGATGGCGCGCGAACACGGCTTGATCGCCGTCTGCGACAATACATTTGCGACACCGTGCGTGCAGCGTCCGCTGTCGTTTGGTTTCGACCTCGTCGTACATTCGGCGACCAAGTATCTCAACGGCCATTCGGATATGGTCGGCGGCGTGGTCGTGGTCGGTGAACGAACGGACTTGGCGGAGCGGCTGTCGTTTCTACAGAATGCCGTCGGCGGTATTGCCGGACCCTTCGATAGTTTTCTCGCACTGCGCGGTCTGAAGACGCTGGCGCTACGCATGCAGCGGCATTGCGAGAGCGCCATGGCGGTTGCACGATTCCTGGAAGGTCATGCCAGGATCGAACGCGTCATCTACCCCGGTCTCGAGAGTCATCCGCAGCATGATCTCGCCAGCCGGCAAATGAACGGTTTTGGCGGGATTGTTACGGCGATTGTTGACGCGGACTTGAACGGTACCCGCCGGGTGCTCGAAGGTTTTCGGCTGTTCGCGTTGGCGGAGAGTCTCGGCGGTGTCGAAAGCCTGATCGAACATCCGGGTATTATGACGCATGCGTCTATCCCGCCGGAGCGGCGTGCGGAACTCGGAATCAGCGATTCATTGATCCGCCTGTCGGTGGGGATCGAAGACACGGACGATCTGCTGCAGGAGTTGGATACGGCGCTGGCCGCTGTCGCGTAGTTCCGGGCGTGCGGTATTGCGCTTTGGTCTAGCTCTTGGCGCAGATTCGGAAACGCCTTATATACCCAGTCTCACCACCAAGCAGGTACCGAGATGGCCGTCACACCGAGCAAAGACTACAAGCGCCTGGAGCGGGAGCAGAAAAAGGCCGCGAAGCGAGCTGCCCGCGAGGCGGCCCGTGCTGAGAAAAAGCGTGCTGCCGAAGAGGCGAAACAGGAGGGGGAACCGGCGTCTTGAACGCCGGGGCCGTCAGCCGACCGTCCACCTGACCAAACCCGCCTACAGGCGGGTTTGGTGCTTTTGGGCGCGCCCAAGTGCCGATGGCGCGCATTGCATCTTCTTCAATCCTAGCGATTTTTAAGGCGTTCCGTACCAGCTACCGGGCATACAGGCCGGCCTTGATAGCGGTGGGTATGGGGCCGGCATGTTTGTTCGACTTAGAACAGTGGTGCTGCCAGCTTTGCTACTGGCGGTTGCGGCGTGTGGGACGCTGGGGCCACAGGGTGGTGGGCGGTCTGATTTGCCGTTGGTGCAATTGCCATCCGGCCGCGATCAGGTCGACCTGGTTATGGACCGGGCTGCGTGCCGCCAGGAGGGACGCGCGTCACGTGCCTGCCAGACACGAGATGGTTATGGGCCGTTAACCAAGGCCGGGGGTGAGGCGTTCCTCGCGAGCGTCGGGGACGGGGCGGTGCCGATGCCGTTGTCGGTCGCGGTCTACCGGGTCGATGATGGGGCGTTGTTCACCGGCTTCACCGAACTGTTTCCCCGGGGCGACACCTCGCCGATCATTCTGGATAGAGCCAACAAGCGCCAGTGTGACGGGGTTGCGCGCCTGGTGCGGCAGGAGACCCTTGCCGAGGCGCCGGTTGGCGATGCCCTGCTCGGGTGCGGTGACGGCGCCATTCTGTCGCTGCGGCTGGCGCTGGATACACCGACCAGCGGACACGGTGTCGGCTGGGATGACCGCGGGCGGCAGTATCGGGTGTTGTTCGGTGCGGCTGGCGTCAGCGCGATGGACGCCGATATGGCGCGCGCCCTTCGATTGATTCCGGATGTTCAGTCGCCGCTCGCAGGTGTCGGTCCGGAATCGCGCGCGGAGGGCTTCAGTCTGCGCCAAGTCCGATCGAGGAACGCTTCGGTGCCGCGCATCTACGGACAAACGCTGGCCGAGCCGGTGGGCCTGCGCAAGACGGCGTTTCTCCGCCGCCTGTTGCCGGTCGTCGTTGCCTCGAACGAACTCATCCGGGCAGAACGAGCGCACATGATCGGGTTGCTCGAACGGCGCGCCGACGGTGTTACGTTGACGGACACAAACGAAGCATGGCTGCGGCGGCTCGCGAAGCGCTACGACGCCGATTGGCAGGACAACCCGACACTTCGATACCGGGTGGACGCCGTTCCGCCTTCCTTGGCGCTGGCGCAGGCGGCGCTGGAAACCGGCTGGGGTCAGTCCCGGTTCGCGCAGCATGGCAATGCTTTGTTTGGGGAGTGGACCTTCGGTGACCGCCGCGGCATTGTACCGGCGGGGCGTGGTGCTGGGGAAACGCACAAGATCAGAAGTTTCGATACGCTGATGCAAAGCGTTATGTCTTACATGGACAATCTAAACTCTAACCAGGCCTACCGCGAACTGCGGGCCGAGCGGGCGCGGCTCAGGGCGTTGGGTCAGCGGGCCAATGGTCTGGACCTGGCGCAGCATCTGGAGCATTACGCCGGCGATGGTGCATACATACCTAAGCTCCGGCGGATCATCCGTGCCAATGCCTTCACCGCGTATGACGATGCGGTACTGGCGTCCGCGCCGATCGGCCGGATCGCCCAACCACTGCCAAAGCCGTTTGGCGGTATTCAACTGGCGGGCGGGCAGGGGTTCGACCCGGCCGCCGGTTTGTCGCGGTGGGTCAAGCGATTGGTCGGTGAAGCCGATTTGAACGACTAGACTTTTGGCGGACGCGAAAAGGGGTTAATGCTACCCCCGGTTTGCCCTGCAGGTGCAACCAAAATGTCATCGGATCGTGCTACTTCATCAATGCACGCACCCCTGGCCCCGCCTCCCTGAACTCGCACGTCAAGAGGCGGGGCCCCTGTTTTCTCACGGTCTCTTTTGTCTGAGCACCTGATTCAGGCTGGCTAGATTATGACAAACCTTTTGTCAGTCACTTGGCCAGGTAGCTACGCAAGGGCTCCCAATACCTGGCGTTCCAGCCGGCCGCGACGGCGTCCCGACCTTCGGCGGGAACGCCACTGTGATCAAGGGTAAGACGGGTCCCTGCGTCCGTCGACTCAAGCTCGAATTTCACTACCGAATAGACCCCCTCCGGCCACGCGGCGACGCGCCATGCCTGGACGATGCGCCGGTTGGCGTCGAGCTCCAGATTGCGGCCGACGATCTGTCCGTCGTGGCAGGTGAACGCGCCGCCGACATCGCGGCTGATGTCCGCTGCCCCGCCGGTGAATGCGGCATGCTTGGTCTGATCTAATAGAGCCTCGTAGAGCTGCTCGGGTCGGGCCTCGAACACCTCCTCCTGGTGGATGGGCGTTGACATTCTGATCCCTCCTTCTGCATTGTTGCATGACTGGTTAATAGTTTCTCTGTTGGTTTAATATTGATCGACCATGCATGCAAGCGGGCTTGAGAAGGATGACCGGGCGGCGAGGCTGGATCGGGTGTTCCATGCGCTGGCGAACCGAACACGGCGGGCAATGCTGGCGCGTCTGATCGAGGGTCCGACCATGGTGACTGAACTGGCCGCACCGCATGCGATGTCCCTTCCATCGGTATCCAAACATCTTCGCGTGTTGGAACAGGCGGGCCTGGTGGAGCGCACGGTCAGTGGCCGGGTCCACACCTGCTCGCTGGGCACGGCGCCGCTCCAGGCGATGGACGAGTGGCTGAGCCACTACCGCGGTTTCTGGGACGAGACGCTCGAATCCCTGGCGGGCTATGTCGAAACGGATGCCGACTGATCCGGCGCTCTCCGGACAGCCGGGCGTGCCGAGCCTGTTGGTGCGGCGGCGTATTCGTGCGTCGGCGGCGCGATTGTTCTCGGCGTGGACGCGGCCGGAACAACTAAGGGTCTGGTGGGGGCCCCGATCCGTTGTCTGTCTGGGTGCGGAGGTCGACCTGCGGGTCGGCGGGGGTTACCGCATCGCGCATAGGATTGCCGACGGGTCGCATATGAGTATCAGCGGGGTCTTCCAGCAAATCGATCCACCGGACCGGCTGGTCTACACGTGGCGCTGTGAACCTGGGCCGGCGGTCGATGAGTTGGTGACGGTTCGGTTTGAGCCTGTTGGCGGGGCGACCGAGGTTGTGGTGTTGCACGAACGGATCGCCGGCGATCGTTTGCGTCAATCACATGAGTCCGGGTGGGTCGGCTGCCTGGAAGCGCTCGATGAGTTCGTGGCCGAACCACTCAGCGAACCTGTCTAGGGGCTGGCGGTCATTTCTATGAGGTCCCAGCGGTTGCCGTAGAGATCCGCAAAGACGGCAACCGTTCCGTAGGGCTCGTGGCGTGGTGATTCGAGAAACGACACGCCATTGTCCGACATGCGCCGATAGTCACGTTGGAAGTCGTCGGTGCGCAGGAACAGAAAGACCCGTCCACCAGCCTGTGCGCCGACCGCGGCTGCTTGCTCCGGGCCGTCGGCCTTCGCCAACAACAAACCGGTCTGCCCCTGGCGGTCTGACAACGACCCAGCGTTTTGAATCCGTCAGCGCGGTGTCTTCGACGAGCTGGAAGCCCAGCTTGTCCCGGTAGAAGGCAATCGCTTCGTCATAGTCACGCACCAGCAAGGACACATGGGCGATTTGCTGCGTGGTCACGACTGGTGATTACGATCCGGACGATATGGCAGTCAAAACCATGTCAATGTCGGCGCGGCTGCTGTAGTTCCGCTCGGCGAACCGGTGGGTGATCACGCCCCTGGGGTCGATGACGAACACGGCGGGGTGAGGAATGCCGTAAGTGCGGGATCCGGGCCGGCTTTGCTGGTTCAACAGGTCGAACGCTCTGATGGCTTCGGAGTCCGGATCAGAGAGCAGGGGGAACTCGATATCTCGGCGACCCGAGAAACGCCGCAGATCGTCGACATCGTCATAGGTCAGAATGGCAACTTGGTAGCCTCGGTCCGCAAACTCCTGGTACCGCGCATTCCAGTCGAGGGCCTCGCCCTTGCAGAAGACGCACCAGTCCAGGGAGCGGCTGAACAGCAGGACCAGTCCGTTTTCACCGGCGATGGTCTCAAAGTCTTGGGGCTGGCCAAGCTGGTCTTTGGTCGCCAAGGAATGGGGAATCCGTTCGCCCGTCTCCGGACCACGATCCAGTGCGTAGAAGTCGTCAGCCGCCGCCGTGCCTGCGGAAACGCCCACGGCGAACAACGCCGAACAAAGGACTCGGCAAAGTTTCGAAATCATCCCCACCCAGCTCCATCAATTGAAGACCGATACCATCGGTGCCGCGCGTATCTATTCGATGAACCGCCGGCCGCCTACGAAGCTGAGTATAGGTAAGGCCTCCCCAAATTATCACGATCGTGAGCGGAGATGGGGTTGGAACCGGCCAAGCCATGCACTGGGGAGGAAGCATGCGAGGCCAGACCGGCTCCAGGTCTCAGGGACGTGCGCAGGTTGGTTAGCCCACGCGAGTCGCGACAATTGCGCGATGGCGTTAGGTCGCTACTTTCGCGTCAACCGAACCCGGACATGCCCCATTGCCAGTCGGCCGTCAGGCGTTCGGCACGGCACTCCGTCATCGCCGCCAATTGGCTGATGTCGATATCGGACGGCACGGGAGCCTTGGCGGTTGGCGTGCTGTCGGACTGGTGGGTGGTGTCGGTGTTCTGGGTCTTTGCGGCGGGACTGGTCATCATTGGTCCCCTCCTCTCGCTTTAGCGGCATTTCTTGGTGCGCCCGCAAGCTAAGCGTCAAATCAGCGCAGAATGATGGGACCACACAGCCGGTGTGCCCGTCAATAGTTTTCTCTCATTCATGTGTATTTTATATTAAATCACACTTCTTCAGTGTTTTTACGCTCATCAGAAATGGCTGTTTCTATGGGGGTGGCGATGGTTCGGATCGCCGCAGCCCGTGAGGTTGTCAGCCGCGCGTCGTTCAACGTGGACCAGTCCTTTTGCCGCCGGGCCTTTCGCAGGGTGGGCGCAAGGCGCTGGAAGAGGTCTCCTGACTCTGTGACCTCCCCGACGATCGGGCGCTGCGCCGCGTGACCGCGGCCGAGCAGCGCGGCGGTCAAGACGACCTCCCGCGCGAGCAAACTGTGCAGGGTGGCATCGTCCACAGTGACTTCGGCCTGACCCTGGATTGTCGCCACGACCTGCTTGCCGTATCGACGGATGCTGTCGATCGCGAAACCAATGCCTGCGCCAGTCGCGGCTGCTGCACCGAGTGTCAGTCCGCCGGCGACCAAGTCGATGACCAGGCCGGCGGCCGCACCAGTGGCGAGCGCTCGCGTTGCGTTGAAGCCAAACTGTTCGAGCACCTCCGGGTCGAACAGGTCCTGTTGCCATTCGCCGTGCGCGAACGGCAGCTCGGCCGGCGCATAGTCTTGATCGGCAAACCGGTGGAGTTTGAGCAAGGCATCGACGGCTTGCCGTTCGCGCGTGCGCACCATGTCCTGTAGCCGTGCGGCCTCCGACGCCTTTTGGTCTTCGTCTTTGACGGGATAGGCGCGCCGGGCGGCCGCGACGTCGATCAGGAGTTCGGCGATCAGTGTTGCCGAGGACCGACGCAGGGCGGCCCTCGCGGTTCGTAGTTGTTCGATCAATTGGGACAGTGGCGCGTTTAGGCCGTCCGCCAGTGTCGCCATTTTTGTGTACAGGGTGATTTCGTCATTCTCCCGGTACACGACCGTGTCAAACGGCACGACCGCGTGCATGTTTACGCGGGCCAACTGTTCTCGCCACTCGCTCTCGTGGCCGGTGTCATGGGTGATGAAGTTCAGCACGGGCAGCACCGGCCGGGCGGTGCGGCCCAACAGCTCCAGTTCGTCGCGGTGTTTGGCGCGAACTGCGTCTCGTGCGTCGACGACGTATAGCAAGACGTCGGATTGGAGAATCTGGCGCAAGGCCATGGCCTCTTGCGAAAAACCGGCATGCAGTTTCGCTTCGCTCGCGAATGCGCGCAGGCTTTCCAGCCAGTCTTCGCCGCGCTGCGCCCGCAACCGTTCGATATGTGCCAGCAAGCCGCTAGAATCCTCGAAGCCGGGTGTGTCAAATAGGTGCAGGATTGGGCGCCCCGCGACTGCCAGCTCGGCCAACTCGACATGCCGGGTGGTTGCCGGATGGGCCGAGATCTCACCAAAACTTCGCTCGCGGGTCAGCGTGCGCATCAGGCTGGTCTTGCCGACGTTGGTGTGGCCGATCACTGCGACGGCGGGAACGCGCGACATCGGCTATCGGGTGACTAGGCTGGTGACCGCAGCAGCGGTTTCTTCGGGTGGTGCGTCCAGATCGATAACCGTCATGTTGTTGGTGTCGATTTCGGCAGCGAGACCTGCTCCCGCCCAGTCGGCGAGGCGCGTCCGCGCCGCCGCGTCGGTGCCCATGCGTTGCCGCATGGCATCCTCACCAGTCAGCAGGAGCACGAGGCGGCCGTGCGCGGCTTCGCGGAGTGACCGAAGGGCTGCGGTCACACCGCGATCGGGCGTTTGCCGGAGATCCGTGACGACCAACAACCGCCCGGGTTTTGTGGCGCGAATGACATCGATCGCACGTTGCAGGTCGGCGTGCCCGTCGCCACGACCGAGATCTTGTGTGTGATGGGCGGTTCCTGGCGGTGGCCAACCTGATCGTGGCGCGTCGATCTCCCAACCAAAGAGGTAGACGGGACCGGGCTCGGGCGGGGCAACGGTCTGTTGCTCCAGTTGCGCGGTCGACCATGACGGCGGTTCGTCATCGCCCGCCACGACTTCCGTCGCCGTCACCGTTGGCGAAACGCGCAGGGCGGGCTCGGCGTAGGACGGCTCCGACAGATCCAGCCGTGCTTTGCCATAACGGTGGCGGGCCAACAGTGCAGTCACCACTACCGCTGCAAGCCGGGGAAGAACGCCGTAGAGCAGCAAGGCGGCGACGAGCAGCGACGACCAGACGGTTTGATCCGTTGTTGCCAGATTGCCTGGCCATTGGGCAGCGGCAACGGCTGCGGCGTCCGGCGTTGATACTCCCAGCGCCGATGGCAGTGCGCCTAGCAACTGGGTCAATCGGGTGTAGGTGCCGATGTCGAGGATCGTCGTTTCCCAGATGAAGACATAGCTCTGCGCGCTCAGCAGGGCGATCACCATGAGCAACGCGCCGAATAGGTAGGCTGCCCATAGTCCGTGCGTTAGCGACCCGGCCAGCCACCGGCCGGCGGACCCACTCGAGAAGCGGCCCAGCATCGCTTGCAGTGCCGCAAGCCGATGCCGGTTCCCCCTGACGCGTTCAACTGCGACCCGCCACAGCCAAATCGCGGTGCGGCCGAGTGTTCCGCCGCTCGATTTGCTGGGTACCAACAAGAGGACGATCCAGACGAGAAAACTGGCGGCATGCAGGCCAAGCAGGCTGGCGATGGCCCAGAAGAAGTTGACGGTGGTCCCATCGTCTGTCGTGAGGGCCGTCCGGGCGGTTGCGGCGCCGGCCAAACCTGCCACGACAATCAACAGGACGATCAACCCGCGCAGGATTGCTCTTAGGCTGTTGATCTCCCGCAACAGGGGCGTGGCACTCGGCAGTCCATGTGCGCGCTTGACGATGCGGTCTTCGGTCGACCCCCCGCTGCGTTGTGCCGCCGTGATGGCGGGGCCGTCGGCGTTCGCGGCGACGGGGTCGCCCGTCTCCAGAACCCGAGTCGCTTCCGCCAACAAACGGCCCAGCGCCACGCCCTTCCGCGCCTTGCCCCCGACTGTAGCCGTATTCCACATGCCGGGCTTTGTGGCGGGGTGGGGTCGGTTTGTCGAGGGTCAGCACCGTTTGCCGGCGGCTGGTTGAACCGCCGTCTGGCTGCGCCAACCTCCTGCGGGCCGCCGCGGTTAGGTGGCCGTGATGGATAGTGCGGGCTACGCCTGTTCGGCATGTATGTTTCGATCACAGGTCTCAGGCTGAAGCAGCCCTGGCATCGGCTGCGCTTCTATTGGCATGCCATGCGTTCGATGCTGTCGGCACAGGGGTTTGAGGGCAATCTCTTTGTTGACACGCGGGTCATCAACGGCGTGCACCACACGCTGACCGCTTGGCGCGGCAAGGATGACATGATCCGGTTTCTGCAGTCGCCGGTTCACCGGCGGGCCATGGCCACATTCCCTTCCATCGCGACGGGGAAGGTGTTCGGTTACGAGACTGAACAGGTGCCGACCTGGTCAGAGGCACGGGTTGTCTGGCAAACTCATGGGAGATCAGTCGGCGGCACACCGGACAGCAGATGGAACAACGCATAACCCTGGTGACCCTCGGGGTTCACGATGTCGAGCGAAGCGCTGCGTTCTTTGAGAAGCTCGGGTGGCGACGCTCGATGAAGGGGTCGAAGGGTGTGGCGTTTTACCAGTGCGGGTCGATTGCGCTGGGGCTGTATCCGTTCGATGCCCTTGCCGAGGATGCCGGTGTGGACGCGTCCCGCGGTTCGTTTGAAGGCATTGCGCTGGCGCACAACGGGCGCAGCAAGGCGGACGTCGATGCCATCCTTGAGGCGGCCGTTGCGGCGGGTGCCACGCTAGTCAAGCCGGCGCAGGATGTCTTCTGGGGTGGCTACTCCGGCTATTTCCGGGACATTGACGGGCATCTCTGGGAGGTTGCCTGGAATCCTGGCTTCGCACTCAACGAAGCTGGGGACGTGAGCCTGCCGGACTGATATCGGGGCGCAGTGAATGGGGGAGTAGCATTGGATCACGAGGCGTTCATGCGGCGCGCCATTGCCGTGGCCTATCGCGGCATGGAGGGTGGTCATGGTGGGCCGTTCGGTGCGGTGATTGTTCGGGACGGTCAGGTTGTTGCCGAAGAGCACAACCGGGTCCTCAGCACGAACGATCCGACAGCGCATGCCGAGATGACCGCCATCCGGGCGGCCAGTCAGGCGTTGGGGCGGTTCGACCTCTCAGACTGTGATATCTATGTGAATGGCTTGCCGTGCCCGATGTGCATGGCGGCGATCTATTGGGCGCGCATACGGAAGCTCTACTATGCTTGCCTGCCGGAGGATGCGGCGGCAATCGGCTTTGACGATCAGGCTTTCTACGAAGAGTTGGAGAAGCCCGTCGGGCAGCGCCAGATGCCGATTGAGCAGGTCCAGGCATGCTATGATGAGGCACGGGCGTCCTATCAGGCTTGGTTAAAGAAGGATGATCGGACGCCTTACTGATGGTGCAAAACCTGAGTGGAATCAGAGTGTTAAGTTGATTGGGCCATCGATACCGTTGCTCGCGGATGGGGTATCCCCCCTGCGCAAACGCGTTAAGCCCAGTTGATGAGTTAGGTTCGGCGCGACTGTCCTGACGCCTGTCCAATGCAGTGCCTGTCGCCTGGACGTCACTCCGGATTAGCGGCTGCCGCCAGATCCTCAACACCGTTGGAGGCATCATGTTGCGAGAGAAGAAGCGGATCGGTGTCATCGGTACCGGGTTCGTCTCGACGAACTTTGTCAACGAGCTGGGACGGCGATCCGAGTACGAACTGGGGCGGGTGCTGACCCGCCGCGACCCAGCACACATGATGGACTTTCCGAGGCACGACGCTCTGACGACCTCGGTCCAAGAGGTGGTGGACAACGCCGATTTGGTCTTCGAATGCTCCGGTGACCCTGAACATGCCGCGCGGGTGGTGGGGCCGGTCCTCGATGCCGGCATTCCGGTTGTCACGATGAATGCCGAGTTTCATGTGACGCTCGGCTCTGCCTTCGTCGAACGCGGGTTGCTGACGGAAGGTGAGGGAGATCAGCCGGGTTGTCTCGCGGCACTTGGCGAGCAGGCCTATGACGTTGGCATGAATGTGTTGGCTTACGTCAACATGAAGGCGTTCCTGAACCGCAATCCGTCGCGCGAAGACATGACCTTCTGGGCGAACAAGCAGAAGTTCTCACTGCCCATGGTTACCGCGTTTACCGACGGGACGAAGGTGCAGATCGAGCAGTGTTTTGCGGCGAATGGTATGGGTGCCGACATCGCCCAGGAAGACCTGCTGGGCGTCGAAACCGCCGATATGGCCGAGGCCGCGGCTGTGCTGGGGCCCAGAGCGCAGGCGCTCGGCCGGCCGCTGAGCGACTACGTTCTTGACCGCAGTGTGCCGCACGGCGTCTTCGTGGTCGGGACGTTCGCGGACGACCAGCGCGTCGGACTGGAAAACTACAAGATGGGCAAGGGGCCGTACTACACGCTGCTCGCGGCGCAATGCCTGGTGCATCTGGATGCTTTCAAAACCATCCGCCGGGTGTTCGAGAGTGGCTCCATCTTGCTCAACAACTCATCGGTGCCGCGGATTGGTGTGGCGACGGTCGCGAAGCGGGAACTGTCGCCCGGCGAGCATGTCGAGCGCGGCTGCGGCAGTTTCGACGTCCGCGGCATCTGCGTCCGCATTGCTGAGCGCCCGGGGCACATTCCGATTTGTCTCGCCAACGACATGCGGATCAGGCGCAAGGTCGAGCCGGGACAGGTCTTGACCGTTGATGATGTGGAGTTTGCCGATTCTTCGGGCGTCGAAATCTGGCAGTCCATCGAGCAGCGCGTCCTGAATGCGTCGGAGCCGGTATACGCCAGCGCCTAGCAGACTGTCCCGCGCCGTAGGTTGGTTGACCTACGGGCGTGCTTGGCGTGTAAGACCCGCTTGAAACTGATCGATCAGGGGACGCTGGCGCAGGTATCGGCTGAAGCCGCGGCCCGGCCACTCCGTTTCGCCGCGGCTTTTGGTTGGCCAGCGTTTGCAGCTCACACCTAACTGTCATGCCGCGGGTGTTTCGGGTGCTGTTGCGGCGTGTCGAAAGTCCTTAGTGAGTCATGGTGGGCTGCGGGCTCTCGTTGATCTCATGCGCTAGGCTTCAAGAACCGCCTAGTCATAAAAGAGTCGCTGCGGCGTCGCCTGGGTGTCATCGCGTGGTCACCGGAGCGATATGTTCGGTCCATACCCTTTGCATAGTCGGTGAGCTGTTCATCGGTTTAAGAGCGCTTATGGGAGTTGACCATGCAGAAGGTTGTTGCAGGGGCGATGGTTTCGGCCGTCGCGGTCTTTGCCGGACACGCCACCGCGGAACCGGTGAAGTTCGAATACTGGTATGGCTTGAGCGGCCATCTGGGCGATGTCGTCCAGCAGACATGCGATCGCTTCAACGCATCGCAAGATGAGTTCGAAATCGTGTGTGTCGGGCAGGACGGATATGCGAATGCTGTCCAGAACACGATTGCGGCGTTCCGTGCCGACCAGCATCCAACTGTGGTTCAAGCTTATGATGCGGGCACCGCCGACCTGATGATGTCCGGTGAGTTCTATCCCGCCTACAAGCTGATGGAAGACTTCAACGTCGACGTTGACTGGGACAACTATTTCCCGGGTATCGCCGACTATTATGCGTCATCGAAGGGCGAGATGTTCTCGATGCCGTTTAATTCGTCGACGCCGGTCATGTACTTCAACGAGGAGAAGCTGGCTGCCGCCGGTGTCGAAACGCCGCCCGCCACCTGGGAAGCGTTCGACGGGATGCTGCACCAACTGGCCGGCGCCGGCGAAGAGTGTCCTTTCGCTTACGCGCCGTCGACCTGGATCGACCTCGAGCAGTTTTCGATGGCGCACAATGTGCCCATCGCGACCCAGAACAACGGCTATGACGGCCTTGATGCGGAGCTCGTCTACAATACGACGCTGCACGTCAAGCATATGGAAAACATCAAGGGCTGGATTGACGACGGCCTGGCTGAGATCCGCACCAACCAATCGGGCTTGAACGCGCGGGACTCTTTTGCAGCCGGTCAATGTGCCATCTACTTCGGCTCGATCGCCTCGCACGCCACGGTGCATGCGCAGGCCGCCGATGGCCTGCAGTGGGATGTCGCGATGATCCCGATCTACGAAGGTACGGAGCGCCACAATACGGTTGTCGGCGGTGCGTCGCTTTGGGTGCTGTCCGGCAAGGAATCCGACGAGTACCGCGGCGCGGCGGCCTACCTGCAGTTCCTGGCGACGCCGGAGTCTGAGGAATTCTGGTCCTCCAACACCGGCTACATCCCGGTGACGAAGACCGGTTTCGCCAACCTCGAGTCAAAAGGGTTCTACAACGACGCCCCATACCAGGGCCGCGAAATCGCGCTGCAGTCCCTGACCTACACGGAGCCCGGTCCGCTGACGCGGGGCATCCGACTTGGCGGCTTCATCCAAATCCGCCAGGAGTGGGTGAACGAAGTGCAGGCGGCGCTGATCGGCAAAAAGTCGATGCAGGAAGCGCTGGATACCGCGGCCGAGCGCGGCAACACCGTGCTGCGGAAGTTTGAGCGCACCTACCGCGGTAAGCAGCTTCCCTAGTTCAACCGTATCGGTTCGGCGCGGTGCCATGTAGGCCCGCGCCGATTCCATTTCCCTTGGGCTAATGTATCGGACGGGACCATGCGGCGCGCTTACTTCAAGGACAACCGGATCGCCTATCTGCTGGTGGCGCCGCAACTGCTGATCATCTTTGTCTTCTTCTATTGGCCGACCGGCGAGGCGCTGTTTTGGGCCTTTACGTTGGAGCAGCCCTGGGGCGGCGGCAACGAGTGGGTCGGCCTGGACAACCTGAATGCCGTGCTGTCCGACGGGCGGTACTGGAATGCGGTGGTGGTCTCGGTGATCTTCGCGCTCGCATCCACGGCGTTGGCGATGGGGATGGCGCTCATCTTGGCGATCTTCGCGGATCGCCAGTTGCGCGGGTACAAGTTCTATCGCATCGGCATGATCTGGCCCTACGCCATTGCGGCTCCAGCGGTCGGTCTGGCCTTCCGGTTCGTCTTCAATCCGGATGCCGGGATCATGTCTTATCTGAATACGATCTCCGCCGATGTGTGGAACCCGACGCTGAACGGCACCCATGCGCTGATCATGATCGTCGTGGCGGGTGCCTGGAAGCAGGTCGCCTACAACTTCATTTTCTTTCTGGCGGGCCTGCAGTCGATCCCGAAGTCGATCACTGAGGCTGGTGCGATGGATGGCGCCTCGGTGCTGCGCCGGGTTCGTGACTTGCAGTTGCCGTTGCTGGCGCCGACCTTCTTCTTTCTGTTGGTTATCAACATCACCGACAGTTTCACCGACTCCTTCGGGATCGTCGACGTGATGACACAGGGCGGGCCCGCGCGGGCGACCGACCTGCTGGTCTACAAGATCTATACGGACGGGTTTAAAGGGCTCGACTACTCCGGGGCCGCCGCGCAGTCGATCATCCTGATGTCGCTGGTGATCCTGCTGACCGTCTTTCAGTTCCGCTATATCGAGCGGCGGGTCCATTACACCGGATAGGCAGGATGATTGAGCGCACGCCAATTCTGAATGTGGCAACCCATGTCATCATGTTCTCGGGTTTGCTGCTGCTGTTGGTGCCGGTCTGGTTCGCGTTTGTCGCGTCGACCCACACAATGCAGGCGGTGAACGCAATCCCACCCGAGTTCCTGCCGGGCGATCAGTTCTTCACGAACATCGAAGCGGCGTGGACCCGGGCGGATTTCGCGACGAAGTTCGTCAACTCGATGATCGTCGCGGTTGGTGTGGTGGTGGGTAAAGTGGCCATTGCGGCGATCACCGCATTCTCCATCGTCTTCTTCAATTACCGGCTGCGGCAGCTCGCGTTCTGGATGGTCTTCATCACCTTGATGTTGCCGCTGGAAGTGCGGATCGTCCCGACCTTTGCGGTCGCGGCGAATGCGTTGTCGCCCTTTCAGGTGCTGATGAACTTGTTCGGCATCACCGCCTTGGTCGAGGCGGTGTCCGGAGTCCGGGTTGAGCTCAACTGGAATCTTTTGAACTCCTACACCGGTTTGATCCTGCCGCTGGTGGCCACGGCGACGGGGACGTTTCTCTATCGCCAGTTCTTCCTGACCATTCCCGACGAGTTGGTAGAGGCCGCGAAGATGGATGGGGCCGGACCGATCCGTTTCTTGCGCGATACGCTGATTCCCTTGTCGAAGACCAACATGGCGGCGTTGGCGACCATCATGTTCGTGTTCGCCTGGAACCAGTATCTCTGGCCGTTGCTGGTCATCACTGATACGGCCAACTTTGGCGTTGTGGTCGTCGAACTCGGGCGGCTGATTCCGGACATGACAACGACCGGTGGCGGCATCCCGGAATGGCATACGGCGATGGCAGCGACGTTGATCGTCATGGTGCCGCCGTTGCTTGTCGTCGTGCTGATGCAGCGGTGGTTCGTGCGCGGTCTTATCAACACAGACAAATAGCAGCGAGGCGAGACGGATATGGCGCAGATCGGTATCCGCGGGGTGCGGAAAAGCTATGGTAAGACCCAGGTCGTGCATGGCGTCGACGTTGATATCGTCGATGGAGAGTTCGTCGTCATCCTGGGCCCGTCCGGCTGCGGGAAGTCGACGCTGCTGCGCATGATCGCCGGTCTTGAAGAGATCACGGCCGGTGAGATTTCCATCGATGGCGAGGTCGTGAACGAACTCGAGCCGCGGGAGCGGGGCTGCGCCATGGTGTTCCAAAACTATGCGCTCTACCCGCATATGACTGTCGCGCAAAACATCGGTTATTCGCTGAAGGTGGCCGGGGTGCCGCGGGCGACGCGCGATCAGCGGGTGCTTGAAACGGCGCGGACGATCGGCCTGGTCGATTTCCTGGACCGCAAGCCGGGGCAGCTTTCCGGCGGGCAGCGGCAGCGGGTCGCGATGGGGCGGGCAATGATCCGTGAACCGAGAGTGTTTTTGTTTGACGAGCCGCTGTCCAACCTGGACGCAAAGCTGCGGGTGCAGATGCGGCTGGAGATTCGGCGGCTGCATCAACGGCTGCGGGCGACGTCGGTGTTCGTGACCCATGACCAGGTCGAGGCGATGACGCTGGCCGACCGGTTGATCGTGATGAATGAGGGTCATATCGATCAGATCGGGACGCCCAGCGAGGTCTATGGGCTGCCGGCCAGCCGCTATGTCGGTGGCTTCATCGGGTCGCCGCCCATGAACTTCCTCGACGTGACCGTGGGGGGCGATGGCGGCCATGTGGTCGTCGGTGACGGTCAGCATCTTAGTATCGACCCGGCGATCGGTGCTGGCCTGGTTGGGCAGACGGTCGAGGTCGGTATCCGGCCGGAACATGTGACAGTCGGCCATCGCGCCGGGGGTTCGACATTGACCGCGGCCTTCGATTTCATGGAAGACCTAGGCGCCGGACGGTTGTTCCACGGGCGCCTCGGCGGCGCCGACTTCATAGTTCACTCGCCGGAACATCGTCCGCCGGCGTTCGGTGAGGAGATTCCCTTGCACATTCCGCGCGATGCCGTGCATCTGTTTGACCCGCAGACCGGCAAGCGCGTGGCGGCGCAGCCGGTGGTGCAGGCGGCTGCGGCGTAGATTGATTAGGATCGGCTGATGAGACTTGTTGCGTACAACATTCAGTACTCGAAGGGCCAAGACGGCGTTTATTCGATCGAGCGGATCGCCGAGGTCGTGTCCGCCTGCGACATCATCTGTCTGCAGGAGGTCGAATGTAACGTCGACCGCAGCGGCAACATCGACCAGAGCGAACGGCTGGCTGAGATGATGCCGTATCATCATTGGGTCTATGGTCCGGCGCTCGACATCGATGGTTCGACTGTCGACAGTGACGGACAGGTGCAGCGGCGCCGGCGTAGCTTCGGCAATATGGTCATGTCCCGGTGGCCGATTGTCTCGACCCGGACGCATTTGCTGCCGAAGACCGGATCGGTGACGGTGCCGTCGATGCAGCGCGTGGCTGTTGAGGCGGTCATCGACCTGGGATCGACCGCGATCCGCGTCTATTCCGTGCATCTCGACCATGTCGGTTCATTCACACGAGTGCCACAGGCGCGTGCGTTGATGGAGACTGTCCGGCGCGGGCCGCAAGAGGGTGGCGCCTTCTCGGGAGTGGTAAAGGATGATGGTTGGGCTGCGCTGAATGGAACGCCGATGCCGCGCGCGGCGATCGTCATGGGCGATCTAAACTGCGCCTACGACAGCCCCGAGTATGAGATCATGATTGGGCCGCGGAGCGAACGGCATGGCCGGGTGGTATCGCCGGACGGTCTGCTCGACGCTTGGGTGGCCGCGGGTTTCGATGAGGCCGATGGTGTCAGCCACCAGTTCGGCAAGCGGATCGACCATTGCTTTGTTTCGACCTGGCTCGGCCCCGCCGTGCGGTCGGCCTCGATTGATACGACGCAACAGGCGTCCGATCACTATCCGCTGTTTGTTGAGTTGGACGAAGCCGCCATTCCGGCGGAGCCTAGTGCCACGGACGCGTAGAACGCCGTTCATAGGTGGCGGCCTTTCGTGCCGCCGGCCAAGGTGCTAACCAAAGGGACCCCTTAGCACCGAGGCGTAAACATGCTCAGCCCGAGCCTACCGGCGATCGACTTTCCGCACCTGCACGACGTGCCGTTGCCCCCGGTGATGCGGGCGCGATTCGCGTTGCCGTCGGCGCCGCCACTCAACGATGTCGTTGCGGCGGTGGAGGCTGAACTGGCGAAGTGCGCGGCGTTCGCCAGCCTGGCCGAAGGTGCGGCGGTTGCCGTCGCCGTTGGCAGTCGCGGGGTCGCGCAAATCGATGTGTTGGCCAGGACGACGGTTCGGTATCTGCGTGACCGGGGGTTTTCGCCCTTCATTGTGCCGGCCATGGGCAGCCATGGTGGCGGGACAGCCGAAGGACAGGTTGGCGTGTTGGCGCATCTGGGTGTCACGGAGGCGACTGTCGGCGCGCCGGTTCGCGCGACGATGGACGTGGTGCGATACGGGGAGACACCGGACGGCGTACCGTGTGCGTTCGACAAGAACGCCGCCGGTGCTGACGCCATTGTGCTGATCGGGCGGGTGAAGGCGCACACGAGTTTCGACCGGCCGATCGAAAGCGGCCTGACAAAGATGGTGGCCGTCGGTCTCGGCAAGGCGGAGGGGGCGCGCAATGTGCATAGGCTTGGTTCGCGGGGATATACGGAGGTGTTGCCGGCCCTCGCCCAGATCTCCCTGGCGCATGCGCCGATTGTCTATGGGCTTGCGGTGGTCGAGAACGCAAACCATGCGTTGGTGAAGGTAGAGGGTGTTGGGCCGGCAGAGTTTGCTGCTTCCGATGCCCGGCTGTTGACGGAAGCGAAATCGCTGATGGCGCGGTTGCCGTTCGATCAGATCGATGTGCTGGTGGTCGAACAGATCGGCAAGGAAATTAGCGGGACCGGTATGGACTACGCGGTCACCGGCCGGACGGACATGCGCGGCATTGCCAATCCGCCTAAGCCCTTCGTCAACAAACTGGTGGCGCTTGGCCTGACGAAGGAAACGAACGGCAATGGTGTCGGCCTCGGCGTCGCCGACTACACGACACTGGCCGCGGTTAGTGGGCTCGACCTGAAGGCGATGTATCTCAACGTGCTGACCTCGACCTTTGTCGAGAAGGCGCGGATCCCGCTGACACTGCCGACCGACAAGGTGGCGATTCAGGCGGGGTTGGCCACCTGCTGGCGGATCGATCCGGAGAACGCGCGTTACTGTCAGATTCGGTCGACCCTGCACCTGGACGAGATCCTGGTTTCGCCAAATCTTCTCGCCGACATCGCCGGTCAGCCGGGGGTCGAGGCGCTGTCGGACGCGGCGGCTCTCCGGTTCGATGATGCCGGGCGCCTGGAGGACCGTTTTTCGGACTAGGCCGGGTCTACCCCTTCGCGGATTCGGATCCATCTGATGGGTTAGAACCGCCTCTGGGCGCCAGATGGATAGGACCTATGAACTCGCCGCTGCGGACGGAACCAAGCTTCCCGTTCGACAATAGCTACGCACGCCTGCCGGACCGCTTCTACGCGAAGCTTGCGCCCACGCCTGTTCCGGCGCCGGCGTTGGTGCGTGTCAACGATGGCTTGGCGCGGGAGTTGGGGCTGGATCCCGTGGCTCTGGCGTCTCCGGAGGGCGTGGCGATCCTCGCGGGTAACAGGGTGCCGTCGGGGTCTTCGCCACTGGCAATGGCGTATGCCGGTCACCAGTTTGGTTCCTGGGTTCCCCAGCTTGGGGATGGGCGGGCGATCCTGCTGGGCGAGGTGGTGGATCGGCAAGGGCGCCGCCGCGACGTGCAGCTCAAAGGGTCGGGGCCGACTCCGTTCTCCCGCATGGGGGATGGCCGAGCGGTCCTAGGGCCGGTCCTGCGCGAGTACATCGTCAGCGAAGCGATGGCCGGGTTGGGTGTTCCAACGACGCGCGCGCTGGCGGCGGTGACCACGGGTGAGCAGATCCGGCGCGAAACAATGCTGCCGGGGGCGGTGCTGACGCGGGTCGCGCAGGGTCATGTCCGGGTGGGGACTTTCCAGTATTTTGCGGCACGGCGCGATGGGGACGCCTTACGGGTGCTCGCCGACTATGTGATCGACCGGCACTATCCCGAGCTGGCCGGTGGCGATCGGCCCTATCACGCGCTGTTCGAGGCCGTTGTCGGCCGGCAGGCAAAGCTGGTGGCGCAATGGATGATGATCGGGTTCATCCATGGCGTGATGAACACGGACAATATGTCGGTGGCCGGCGAGACCATCGATTACGGCCCGTGCGCCTTCATGGACATCTATCATCCGGACACGGTCTACAGTTCGATCGACCATGCCGGCCGCTATGCGTTCAGCAATCAGTCGCGGGTGGCGCATTGGAACCTGGCTTGTCTCGGTCAGGCGCTGTTGCCGCTCCTAGGCGACGATGAAGAGGCCGCGGTGGAGGACGCGCAGACGATCCTCAATGGCTTCCCGGCGCTTTACGAGGCGGCCTGGCTTGCGGGGATGCGGGCCAAGCTCGGCCTTTTGGACCCGCATGACAATGACGCCGAGGTGGTGAAGGAACTGCTGCAGCTCATGGCCGTCGGCGAGGCTGACTTTACGCTTACCTTCCGCCGGTTGAGTCAGTTTGGTGCTGACGGGGAGCCGGTGCGGGACTTGTTCAAAGACCCGACAGCCTTCGATGCGTGGGGGCTGCGTTGGCAAGGACGCTTGCGCGCGGAAGAACGCCCGGACGCAGTGCGCCGGGCGGCGATGCTGGCGATCAATCCGGCGGTCATTCCGCGGAACCATCTGGTGGAAGAGGCGATTCAAGCAGCAGTCGGTGGCGACTTCACTGTCTTCGAGCGGCTGCTATCGGTGCTGGCGAAGCCGTTCGATGACCCCGCCGATCCCGCGCACTACATGGTGCCGCCACGGCCGGACCAGGTTGTTCACCAGACCTTCTGCGGGACCTGACGTTTGCAGCCGCGGGGCCTCAAACCCTCAAGACAGAAGACAACAGCAGCTTCGTGTAAGGTTCCTGCGGGTCGGAGCAAACGCGTTCCGTTTCCCCTGTCTCAACAACTTCACCGTTTTTCATCACGACAATGCGGTCACAGAAGTATCTCACCACAGCAATGTCGTGACTCACAAAAATGAAGCTAAGGTCCAGTTTACGCTGCAGCTCGAGTAAGAGATTCAATACGGTCGTTCGTAGGGAAACATCGAGTGCGGACGTTGGTTCGTCCGCCAGGATGACCCGAGGATTGGGCCCGATGGCGCGGGCAATCGCGATCCGCTGCCTTTGTCCTCCCGAAAAGGCGTGCGGATAGCGCCGGACCGAAGACCGCGGCAACTCGACCAGGTCGAGCAACTCAACGACACGCTGACGCAACTCGTTTCCCCGCAAACCGGCCGGATCATTGAGCAGCGGTTCCGCGATGATCTGACCCACGGTCATGCGTGGATTGAGCGAGCTATGGGGATCCTGAAAAACGGTTCGTATGTCGCGCCAGACGGGCCGTAGCGCTACTTCATTCAGTGGTCCGAGGGCTAAGCTCGTACCCTCATCTCGGCGATAGTAAACCTCGCCATTGGTTAGGGGATAAACTCGCTGAATACACCGGGCGAGTGTGGTTTTACCCGAGCCACTTTCACCCACCACGCCAAGATTCTCGCCCTTCTTTAGGTCGATGCTGACGTCCTTTACACCGACGATCACATCGGGACGCCGCCGGAACAGGCGTTTGCGTAGGGCGAACGCCTTGGTGAGTTCTTTCACGGCCAGGATACTTTGCGCCGGAGGCTTCGCGGCGCGCATGTCCAGCCGGATCGGAGAAGGGCGATCCAAATCTCGGGCTGAACTGATCAGTTCTTTCGTGTAGGGGTCTTGCGGATTATTGATGACCTCCTTCACCGGACCTGATTCCAGCACGCGCCCATTGCGCATCACGGTGATACGGTCCGCAATGTTCGCGACGACGCCGATGTCATGCGTAATGAACAGTACGCTCATGTTTCGGCCGAGTTGCAGGTCTCGAATCAACTTCAGGATGGAAGCTTGAATCGTGACATCGAGCGCGGTGGTCGGTTCGTCGGCAATCAAGACTGCCGGATTACAGGACAATGCCATGGCGATCATGACACGCTGGCGCATTCCGCCGGAGAACTCGAACGGGTATTGATCAACAGCCCACGCGGCGTCCTTGATCTCCACTTGCTCGAGCAATTCGATGCTTCGCTCTCGGGCGTCCTTTTTGGATAGGTTCTGATGGAGCCGCAGGACTTCGGAAATCTGGTCTCCAACGCGATGCACTGGAGACAACGAGGTCATGGGCTCCTGAAAAATCATCGAAATGGCAGCGCCACGGATATTCTTCAGGGCTGGCGAACGGGCTTTCAACCTGGTGAGATTGATGGCTGACGACGAGTCTACGTTTTCTCGAAAGAAGATGTCTCCGGCCGCGATGTAGCCCGGCGGATCGATAATCTGCAGTATTGAGCGAGCGGTAACGCTCTTCCCCGAGCCGCTTTCACCGACAAGACAATGTGTCTCGCCTGGATAGAGACTGAGAGACACATGGTCGACAGCGCGAAACCTCTTCTTCCCCACTGGAAACTCGACAACAAGATTGTCTATCTCGAGCAGCGGTGCCGGTTTGCTGCTGTCTCCTGTGGTGTGCTCTTGCTTCATTTCATTCGCCCAGGGCGGCATAGGGATCCGCTGCATCCCGCAGACCGTCACCGAGGAAGTTGAAGGCCAAGACAGCAATGAGAACGAGAAAGCCTGGTGCAAACAACCAGGGGCCGGCGACGATCGAACGAATGTTCTGCGCTTCAAAGAGCAAGGCGCCCCAAGAAATGGCGGGCGGAAGAAGCCCCAACCCCAAGAAGGACAGGGCGGTCTCCGCCAGGATCATCGCGGGTATGGCCAGCGATACGGCGGTGACGATGTAGCTGTAGGTCGACGGCAATATGTGCCTGAAAATGATCCGCGGGCGCGAGCTCCCGTCCAGCCGTGCCGCTGTGACAAAGTCCTCCGAGCGCAGGGATAAGAATCTGCCCCGGACCACGCGTGCGAGCTCAGTCCAGCCCACCAGAGACAATATGACCGTGATGGCAAAGTAACGCATGACCACAGACCAGTCCGTCGGCATGGCCGCGCTTAAGCCCATCCACAGTGGGATCGACGGAAGGACAATCAGGACCTCGATGATGCGTTGAATAACGGCGTCTGCTATGCCGCCGAAATAGCCGGAGATCCCGCCTAGGATGATGCCAATAACGAGACTGATCGCGACACCGACAAGACCAATGGACATTGACAAACGGGTGCCAAAAACCGTTCGGCTGAATACGTCGCGGCCTAGCCGGTCGCTGCCGAGCAGAAAGAACCTTTGATCGGGATCGACTGGTGCAATGAAATGGATGTCCATTTCAAACAGGTTCCAAAGACGATACGTGTCGCCCCGACCGAAGAATCTTATGTATACCTTTTCGTCGAGGTCCTCTTCATAGCTCACCTGAAGCGTTAAAGGATCGCGCACGATCTTCATGCTGTTCACATGAAGCCGAATGGCAAAGCCACCGTCGCTGTTGTCGACCAGCTTGAGCATTTGGGGTGGGTGAAAGATCTTCGTGGAGTTGAATTCGTGTGGGTCGAACGGCGCAAAAAACTCAACGAATACTGCGACAAAGAACAGGAACAGCACGACCGCTGCGCCGGCCATCGCCAGGCGATGCTTGCGGAAACTGAGCCAAATCAACCTCCCCTGAGAGGCGGTATCGAGGTGACGCGGATCTTCGACAACATCGCTCGTAGGATGTGTGAGGTCCTTGGGCCCAATATCCTGAGCCGGCAAATCTTGACTACTCATCAGTTCACCTGCCGAACCGAATACGCGGATCGATAATTCCCAGCAATATGTCGGAGATCAGCATGCCGATTACGGCCAAGACGCTGAGCATCAACACGAAGGAACCGGCGAGGAACATGTCCTGAGACTTCAGCGCCGTGAGATACATCGGACCGGCGGTCGGTAAGGACAACACAATGGAGACGATGACCGAGCCGCTGATGATCTGCGGAAAAATCCAGCCGATCGTCGAAATGAATGGATTGAGGGCGATCCTGACCGGGTAACGTACCAAGAGCTTTAACTCAGACAGTCCTTTGGCGCGCGCGGTTGTGACGTAGGGCTTGTGCAGCTCATCAAGCAAATTCGCCCGCATCACACGGATAATACTGGCGGTCGATGACGTGCCCAGGATAACGACCGGTATCCATATATGCGCGAACAGATCCCGGACCTTGGCCCAAGACCAAGGCGCGTTCTTGTATTCGGTGGAGAACAAGCCGGAAACGTCGAGTCCGTAGTAAACGACCGACACGTACATCAAGATGAGCGCCAACAGGAAATTGGGGGTTGCAAGGCCGAGGAAACCGATCGTGGTCACCACATAGTCGCCGAACGTGTATTTCTTGACAGCAGAATAGACGCCAATGGGCAACGCCAGTGCCCAAGTAAAAAGAACGGTGGTTGCGGCTAGCGTGACTGATAGCCCCATACGTTCCCAGATGAGCGTGCTGACTGGTTCGCGCCATTCGAACGAAAGGCCAAAGTCGCCGACTAGGACGCCGCTAATCCATTTCCAATACTGAACGAAGATGGATTGGTCTAAGCCGTAATGCTGCCGCAGAGCTGCAATCTGCTCGTAGTCTACTTCCTGGCCGTCAGAAAGCAGGGCCGCCGTATGAGCGGTAATGAAGTCGCCAGGTGGCGCTTGCAGGATGAGGAATGCAAGGAGAGATACGACAAAGAGTATGGGTATCGACCAGGCGATTCGGCGAATGATGTATTTGATCAGCACGGATCAGACTCTCCGCCGCAGGTCCCGGGCGTTCCTGAGACCTGGGGTGCGGGCATGTTGGTGCAGCACAAGCGTCTGTTCCTCTTTCCTCAACCGCTGTGCGTCTTGCAGGTATCGGCAAACTCTGAACTCGCGTTCAGAGTTTGCCTCTGCCTTTGGGTCTTCGGCTAGCCTATTGCTGGGAAGGCGGCCGTTGCCCGTCCTCTGTATCCCAATAGAAGGTCCAGGTCCGCTGGATCCCTGGTGGATACTGTGAGGTGGATGGGTTGCTGGGCTTCACATTGCGCATCGCGGTTTTCTTGATGCCATAGTTTGGCATCAGTTTGGACACGCCGAAATGTGCAAAATGATCCGCGGCGTTGTCGACGATCTGATGAATGATCTCCCGCCGATCGTCGAAGTTTGTCGCGAGCGGCACTTGATCCCACAACTCCAACCGCTGTTTGACGTTCTCCGGCGGCTCCTGGCCTCGCTCGCCATTGGAAGCGTACCACAGGTACCATTCAACACCCCATCTCGAGCTAACTGAAACCGGCGCAAGACCAGATGCGGGCCGTCCCGGCAGCCAGCTTGTATTGCCGTCCCAGACCGCGGCGTCATGGTCGTTGTTCTCAATCTTGCCGAACATCAGCGCACGCTCGGTCGCGTTGATTCTCATGTCCACGCCAAGGTGTTCCAGCCAGTGAGCGCGCATGACCTCAAGCTGATCGATGTGGTCATCCTTCGCCACGGTGGTTTCCACAGTAAAGGCGACAGGCTGGCCACTTGGCATCAGGCGAATGCCGTCGGAGTTACGCTCGCTCAATCCTAGTCCGTCCAACAAGGCGTTGGCCCCGTCGGGATCGAATTCCAGGTACTGAGTGGAGTACTGACTGTGGTGCATCGGGCTGTCTTCAAACGGGCCGCCCTGCCAAGGGACCCCTTGGCCGAGCATGGTGACTTCAATGACTTCTTCCCGATCGAATCCAGTCGACAGTGCGACACGGAAATCCTTCTCGTTGAAGAGCGCATTCAGCTCGGGATCCTTGTGAGTCAGGTTCAACTGGAACCAAATGCTGGCGCCGCCGATTGAACTCACTTCGTAGAGTTCGGCGCCTATGCGCGGCGCTGCTTCGGCCAGTGCCGGACGATTTGCAGCAGACTCCAGTTTCCGAAATCCGAAGTCGTAATTGCCGGCAATCGCATGGAGCAGCAGACCCTGGGGATCGGAGAACACACTGCCGACCAGACGATCAATGTACGGAAGTTGTTTCCCTTCCTCGTCAACCTGGAAGAAGTAGGGGTTACGCTCCAGAACAACTTGTGTCGCTCCACCGGTGTACGGTTCCTTGATGATCCACGGGTCCAGTGAAGGCCGTTCGACGTTGGCCCAACGCGTGTTGTTCAAGGAGTCGCCACAAAGGCTGATCAAGTAGTCCCGCCAACTGCTCATGTTGTTGGCTTGGAGATCCGCCTCGAGGTTGTCGTTGTACTTGGGATGGGCTTTGGAGCAGTAGGCTTTCTGATAGTAGACCGGTGGTACAAGTTTGGGGTGAGCCAGCTCGAACAAGAAGTCTCCGTAGGACACCGCAAATTCTAGTTGGAAGGTCTGTTCATCGATCAGTTTGAACTCAACCAACTCACCGCCGGGGAGCCACTCCTTGCGGATGGGCGCCATGTCTGGATGCGTCAGGATGTCTTCAAAGTAGAAGGCTACGTCCGCAGTCGTAAACGGCGTGCCATCCGACCATTTGTGCCCCTTGCGAAGCGTGAACGTGTAGACGCTTGCATCCTCAGAGACATCCACTTCGCCGGCCAGCAGGGGCAGGGTCGAAGAGTAGTTTGTATCATAGTCGACTTGAACGAGCCCATTGTGCCCGGTCCAATTGGTGATCTGTTCGTGGTCGCTGTAACCGGATAGCCCGAAACGAATCTCGTCGCCGTATTTCCCAACGCTTTCATGGGCGACGACGACTTCTGGGTTGTCCGGGAGCCGCTCTTCCACAGGTGGCAGTTCACCGGCTGCCACCAGGTCAGCGAGCATTGGAGCCTCCTGGTAGTCCGCCGCGATTGCCAATGGACTAATCACTAACGTACCAACCACGGCTGGCGCCGCCCAGGTCAGTTTCCGCCGAAGCATTTCTTTCCTCCCTTGCTTATCGTCAGCGACAATGACGATCCGTTGAACGTTTCTAAGCCCGCCTTGAGGTCGATCAGCAACTCTTCGCCGAATTGCTGCTCGTGCCGCGGGCCAGGACTGTCACCTGGCCCCCGCCGGCGGGATTCTCGGTTACAGGTCGATCGGACAAATAAAGGACGCCATCTCGCAGGCAGTGCCAGCTACTTGCCGATTAACGATTGGGCGCGAAACGGGATCGTTGCGGTGGCTGAGGCACTGCGCCAAGACTTCGGGACCGATGGGGCCAGCCCGGCAGAACGGCGATGTTGAACCGGGGGACTTCTCGGCGTCAGCAACATCAGATGCCATGGAGCGGTATTCCGATCACCCCGCAAAGACCGTGTGTCCGACCGTCGCGGTGCGTCTCCGACGGCCTGATTTTCGCAACCTTCATGGATTAATGTATACCTCATCTCGGAATTAATGTATACTCTAATTGCGATTCTAATGTATTCGTTGTTGAGTTCACAATGCATCGTTGCGACGTCTTAGCAACCCTGTTCCCGTTTATTGGGCCGGACCGGTCAGTTCCGGCTAGGTGTTGGTCGCTCGACTTACAATCACTGGTTGATGGTTCGAGAGCTGTTTTGCAGTCGTGTGACCGCGTAAGGAGAGTTCACTGAGAATCGGGATCTATATCTTCATCCCGTGCTCATGACAGAGGCCAAAGGGTCCGGCTCGGCCAGCGGTCCGTCGCGGGTCGCGACTGCCTACCGCAAGCTGAAGGACGCAATTCTCAGCAATGAACTTCCAGGGGGCTTTCAGGCTCTGGAGCTAGAGATTGCCGATCAACTCGGAATGAGCCGTACGCCTGTGCGCGAAGCACTCATTCGTTTGCAGGACGATGGCCTCGTCGACGTTGTGCCACGGCGCGGGATGCGGGTGCGTAACGTCTCAATCGACGATATGCGCGAGATCTATGAGTTGTTGTATTGCATCGAGGCTACCGCTGCCGAGCTGCTTGCGGCGCGCCATCTGGCGCCTGACTCCCGCGAGTTGTTGCTCCTCGAACAAGCAAACGACGAGATGGAGCGGAGCCTCGACCGCGATGACCTAGATGGATGGGCCGAGGCCGATGCCCGTTTTCACAATTACCTCCTCGAGTTCTGCGGTAACGATCGTCTCGCCAAGACCGGGGCCGCAATGGCGGCACAATGCCACCGGGTCCGTTTATTGACCTTGCGGTTGCGTCCGCGACCGATGGACTCCACAGAGGATCACCGGGCGGTGGTTAGGGCGATTCGCAACCACGACGAAGAGTCGGCGCACAACATTCAACGGACCCATCGTCGGCGCGCCATGATCCTGATCCTCGACGCGTTGCGACGCTACCACCTGACGGTCGTCTGACGGTGACCCTCCATGGCTGTCAATAGTCGCCTACCGCAGGCTCTCCGCCAGTCGGGCTAGTTGCACAAAGTCGGAGCGGTAGCCGAAGCCGTCTTCGCCGCGGGCATCGCGGGCGAGCTGGATGGCGTCGGCAAGCTCATAGTCACTCATCAGCGCGCCGCCGCGTAAGAGCTGTCCGAACGCCGCGACGGCTGCGGCGAACCGGAAGTTCTTCGATGTGGCATCAATGCTCTCAAGAACTTCGTCTCGCATGATGGCTTGTTCGATCGGCCGGCTGGTGTTGGACTCGGGTGCTTTATATCGCAGCTTCAGGAATGCGATTTCGTCGCTGTTGGTATCTGCGGGGACGGTCGTTGTTTGATACCGCAAATCGGGTATCTGGGTTCCGCCCCCGTCGGTGAACGCAATCTCGTACAACGCGGTCACGCTGTGGCCGGCGCCGATGTCGCCGGCGTCGACCCGGTCGTCGGTGAAGTCCTGGCGCCGCAGCAGCCGGTTCTCGTAGCCGATCAAGCGGTATTCCGCGACCACGGCCGGATTGAACTCAATCTGGATCTTCACGTCCTTGGCGATGATCATCAGGGTACTGTTCAGTTCGTCTACTAGCACCTTGCGGGCCTCGTTCAGATTGTCGATGTAGGCCGCATTGCCGTTGCCATGGTTGGACAGCCGCTCCATCAGGTCGTCGTTGTAATTGCCCGTGCCGAAGCCGAGGACCGACAGGGCGATGCCGCTATCGCGTTTCTTGGCGATCAGGTCCTGCAGCCGCTGCGGGTTGGTCACGCCGACATTAAAATCGCCATCTGTTGCCAGGATGACGCGGTTGATGGCTTCGGGGTCGAAGTTCTCTTCGGCGAGGGCATAGGCGAGCCGGATGCCGGCGCCGCCTGCCGTTGAGCCGCCCGCTTCCAGTTTGTCGAGCGCCGCTTTGATCGTCCGCTTGTCATCGCCGGCCGTCGGTTCAAGAACAACGCCGGCGGCGCCGGCGTAGACGGCGATAGCGACACGATCGTCGGGGCCCAGTTCGCGGGTTAGCAATTGCAGGGATCGTTTGACCAGGGGCAGTTTGTCTTGGCTCTGCATGGAGCCGGACACGTCGACCAGGAACACCAGATTGGCCGGCGCCCGTTCCGCCCGCTCCAGCTCGTAGCCCTTGAGCCCGACATGCAACAGATGAGTCCGCGGGTTCCATGGCGTCGGCGCCAATTCCGTCGTTACCGAGAAGGGGCGCTCGGGATCCGTTGGGATGGGATAGTCGTAGCTGAAGTAGTTGATCAGTTCTTCAACCCGAACGGCGTCGCGCGGTGGCATTTGTCCGGCTTCGATGAATCGGCGGACATTGGCGTAGGCCGCGGTATCGACATCGATGCTGAAGGTGGAGACTGGCGACTCCGTCACCCGCTGGATCGGATTGGATTCGATCGGCGCGTAGGACTCGCGATCCTGGACCGGCTGCTCGTAAGAAACCTTGTCCGTCGTGGCCGCAAATCGGGCCACGGTCGGCTCGACCAACCCGGGCGCCCGGCTTCGGTCCGTCATAAGCCCTGCCTCATTCTCGCAGGCGACCAGGACAGCCAGAGACGCCGCGACGTAACTCAACCGATGCATCTTTCGGAGCATTGTTCACCCTTCCATGCCAAACCCTCGCCATGCCGACGCTGCGAAGGCTTTGTGACCATGGGGTGACAAAGGTTGGGCGAGTTCTCGATTATGTTGTGGCTGAGTTCGGTGTCAGCGGCCGAACGCTGGCGAGGCGCTGGCGACCCCGGCAGGATTCGAACCTGCGACCTACAGATTAGGAATCTGCCGCTCTATCCAACTGAGCTACGGGGCCACGCCGTTAGCATAGGGGAGGTCTTGGAGGGTGTCAGCCTGCGGTTGGCTTGATCCGGGTCACCTCGTAGCCGACCGCCGCGACATCTGGGTAGACGTCTGGCTTGGCGGTGGAGGCGCGGACGGCGCGGACCTCGGTAAAAGAGAGGCATAGCTCGACGATCTGTTCGACCAGGGTTTCCTGCAGGTTGATGTGGCCGTTGCGGGTGAGACGGCGGATGCCGCGGCGGATCTGGTCGTAGTCGAAGACGTTGGCAATGTCGTCCGCCAGCGGTGCGGCCGGTGGTTCCAGGTAGAGCTCGACATTCATGAGTAGGCGCTGGGTGCGGCCCTGTTCGCTTTCGTGCACGCCGATGTGCGTGTCGAGAATGAGGTCCCGGAAGAAGATCTTGCGGATTTCGGTGGCGCCCTCCCGATAGAGCCGGGCGGTGATCGTGTCGTCTCTCACGTGGCATCTTCCGGTGGGTCGAACATCACGTCGTGGCTCCGCCCCTGGAGGTGCTGGCCGCCGTCGACAACGATGGTCTCGCCGGTGATCGTCGGGGTCGCAAGGATGAAGCGTAGCGTCGCAACAATGTCTTCTGTGCGGCTGCCTCTGCCCAGAGGGGCTTTGCGGTGGGCTTTGGCAAACCGTGCGTCATCCATGCCGGAGGGCGGGAGGGTCAAGCCGGGGGCGATCCCACAAACGCGGAGCCGTGGCGCGAACGCCATCGCCAGCATTGTGGTGAGGCCCTGCAGTCCAATCTTCGACATGGTGTAGGAGAAGAAATCGGGGTTCAGATTGTTGACCTTTTGGTCGAGCAGGTTGACGACGACGCCCTGTTCGTTCTCTGGCATCGTATTCGCCAAGTCGCGGGCAAGGAGCGCCGGCGCACGCTGGTTGATGGCGTGATGCCGATCCCAGGACTCAAGCGAGAAGTCGGTTGCCGTGTCGTATTCGAACAGTGAGGCGCTGTTGATCAGGCAGCACAGATTTCCGGGGAGCGCGGTATTGGCCTGGTCCACCAGGCGCTGTGTTGCGTTCGGGTCGGCCAGATCGGCCTGCAAAGCCGCCGCAGTGCCGCCGTCCTCCCGGATCTGTCGAACCGTATCCTCAGCATCCTCTCCGGATGCATTGAAGTGAACCGCGACGGCCCAACCGTCCGCGGCTAGGGCTTGGGCCAATGCCCGGCCGATGCGCCGACTTGCTCCCGTTACGATGGCACCACGCATTCAAACCATCTAGTTCCCGGTCAACAGGCGTAAAGGCAGGTGAAGGTAAACAGTGGCGATTTCGGTGCCCGGATTGTCGTCGCCCAGGCTGGCGTTGGAGATGTGGCCAAAGGCGGCGGTTAGCCTGGCGTCATTGCTGAATCGGTATCCCGCTTCAATCTGGGAACGGAATTCGATCGTGTTGCCAAGGTCCTTGCCGTCGCCGTCCGCAAATGCGCCGACGCCGAAGCTGCCGGTGACGACCACGCGCTCACCAATGAACCAATCGAGCAGGATGCCGCCGAGCCCATAGACGGCCGCGTCAGACGTTGCTTCCAGGCCAACGAATGGTTTGAGCGCCAGGCTGGACGTATCTATCAGAAACGGCAGGTCTGGCCGGTACTCCAGCCGGAAGTCGGCGGCCTTATCGTCGTCGAGTATGTCGAATACGCCGGCGCCGAAGGAGATAAGATCGACCCTCTCTTCCTGTGCCGCGGCGAAGCTTGTGGTGGTGAGAAGTATCAGCGCCGGTGCCAGGCACCGGCGTAGCATGAACAGAACCATCATCCCATTGCCCCCGAGTCGTGAGGGCATCATAGGGCGCGGGCGTCAATAGGACAAATCGACTGCCTTATCGGCTGCGCAGGCGGTCGGTTGCCCGGACGAGTTCGCGTTGGATGCCTGGTTCCATGGCTGAATGACCCGCGTCTGGGACGACGACATAGGTCGCCTCCGGCCAGAGGCTGGCGAGGCGGTCGGCGGTGGCGATGGGGCATACGATGTCGTAGCGGCCCTGCACGATGGTCGCCGACACGTCTTTGATGACTTCCAGCTTCTGTGCGAGTTCGTCGTCCCCGAGAAAAAAGCTGTTGCTGAAATAGTGTGCTTCGATGCGGGCGAGCCCAAGGCCGCTGCTGCCGGCGTCGTCGGTGACCAGCCGGTTTGGCATCAGCGTTGAGCAAGCGCCTTCGTATCGGCTCCACCTGCGGGCGGCGGGGCCATGGATGGCCGGGTCGGGGTCGTTCAGGCGCCGCTGATAGGCCTGCAAGAGGTCTTGACGTTCGTCTTCGGGAATGTGCTCGGCGAAGGTCCGCCACGCTTCCGGATAGATCCGTTGCATGCCGTAGAGAAACCAGTCCACCTCCGCCTTGGAGCCAAGGAAGATGCCTCGCAGGACCAGCGCACTGCAGCGGTCCGGGTGCCGTTGCGCGTAGGCCATGGCCAGTGTGCTGCCCCAGGAGCCGCCGAACACCTGCCACCGGTCGACCCCAAGATGGTCCCGTAGCGCCTCCATATCGGCGATCAGGTGGTCGGTGGTGTTGAGCGTCAGGTCGGCAAATGGCTTCGAGCGGCCGGCGCCGCGCTGATCAAACAGGATGATCCGATAATGGGCCGGATCGAAAAACCGGCGGTGGATGCTGTTGGTGCCGGCACCGGGCCCGCCGTGCAAGAATACCACCGGCTCGCCGTCGGGTTTGCCGGACACTTCCCAATACATCTCATGTGGCGGGTCGAGCTGCAGCGCGCCCCGCTCATAAGGTTCGATTTTTGGATAAAGGTATTTCGACACAAAGGGTTCCTTGAGGCTGGAGGCAATGTACGTGGGTCACATCTGTCGCGCCAAGACTTTCGCGGTCCTGATTCTAGGGGTACTGGCCGGCCTTTCGCCGGTGTCACCCTCCCTGGCGGTCGACTTGCCGACCCAGCTTGCGGATGGCGGTGCAGGCACCGTCCGTTCGGTGATCGACGGCGACACGGTGCTGTTGGCGGATGGCCGTGAAGTGCGGCTCGTGGGGGTGCAGGCGCCGAAGCTGCCGCTGGGGCGCGCCGGGTTCGAGACCTGGCCGTTGGCGGAGGAGGCAAAGCGTTTGCTCGAGAACCTGGTCGGCGGGCAGGCTGTGCGACTGGGTTATGGCGGTTTGCGCATGGACCGGCATGGCCGCGAACTGGCACATCTGTTTCGCGAGGCCGACGGGCTGTGGATTCAGGGCGCGATTCTGGCGGCGGGTATGGGACGCACCTACAGCTTCCCGGACAACCGGGCGCTGGTCTGGGAGATGCTCGCCGAGGAAAGGCTGGCGCGGGCGGCGCGGCACGGTATCTGGAGTGATGACTTCTACCGGATTTTGGATCACCTCGATGCCGGTCAGGCGGTCGATCAGTTTGCGGTGATCGAAGGGCGCGTCACCGCCGCAGACGTCGCGCGTGGCCGCGGGTTCCTGAACTTCGGCGATGACTTTCGTGAGGACTTCACCATTACGCTCGCGCCGGATGCCGTGGAGCTGTTTGCCAGCGAAGGTATCGCAGTCGACAGCTATCAGGGGCGGCGGGTGCGGGTCCGCGGCTGGGTGCAATGGCGGAACGGGCCGTCGGTGTCGGCGACGCACCCCGAACAGATCGAATTGCTGGACTAGGCTTCCAGCAGATCCAGCAGCTCCCCGCTCGGGGTCATGCAGCCGGCCAACAATGGGCCGCCAAAGCCGCAGCCGGCATCGATGCTGGCGGTGAACCGGCCGATCTCCACGCCGGGATGGGCTTGGTCGAACCCGCGCACAATGTAGCGGAAGCCGGAATAGGCGGCGTCGACCTCCGCGAATTCGCCGGCGCCCCACCAAAAGCTGTCGTTCTGGGCGGCTAACGGCCGCGTCACGTCGATACCGGCGTTGACGAACAACAGGCGGTCATCGCCTTCGCGCGGCCGGGTTTCGGCGGCGCGGCGGAGCGCGGCCATGAAGGCGGCGTGGCCCGGTGTCGCTTGCATGGTCTCACGCAGCTTGCCGGTCCAGCGTGCCAAGGCGGCGGCACCGGCACGGGCCGCTTGAAAGCCTTCCTGCGCATCGCCGCCGTAGGATTCGAGTGTTGCGGCGACGCCCTGGTCGAGCATCCACTCCAGCACATCGGCCGGGTCCATGGCGAAGTGGAGCTGCAGGAGCTTCTGCCACATCTCTTCCTGCATGCCGCGGAGGACGGCGACGTCGGCGGCAAACATGCCCTGGGAGCCGATGCACGCGCGGCGGAACTTCAACACTGTGTCGATGGTCTTCCGGCACTCGGCGCCGCGGCCGAGGATGTTGCCGAGGTAGACGATACGATCTGCCGGCGCGAAGCGCTCAGCGATCAGCCGATGGATCTTTCCGAGCCGGATGGCGTCGCCATGGATCGACGGAATGACCCATATGCGCCCCGGCCAGCGAAGGACCGCAAACTTGTCGGTCTGCAGCATGGCGGCCCTTGCCCCTCGTTCGCGTCAACCCTCGCGACTCTTTCGAATCGCTCAGGCTATTGTATGGGGCAAGGTGTCCTTCCCCCGCAAGAGGGACCTTATCCTCAGGTAGATTGCAGCAACTTCTCCAGCTTTTCGACTGCTGCGTCGTGGTCGATGGTCTCGACAGCGGCGAGTTCGCGGGCCAGGCGATCCAGCGCCGCCTGATACATCTGCCGCTCGGAATAGGACTGGTCCGGCTGGTCGGCGTTGCGATGAAGATCGCGCACGACTTCGGCGATCGATACGGGATCGCCGGAGTTGATTTTTGCTTCGTACTCCTGGGCGCGTCGGCTCCACATGGTGCGTTTCGCCCGGCTTTTGCCCTTCAGCGTCTTGAGCGCGGAGTCGATGACCTTGCGGTTGCTCAAGCGGCGTAGTCCCGAGGCCTTGGCCTTAGAGATCGGGACCCTCAGGGTCATGCGCTCTTTTTCAAACTGAATAACGAACAGCGTCAGTTCCTGACCGGCGATTTCTTGGGTTTCGATACCGGTCACTTTGCCGACGCCATGGGTCGGGTAGACGACGTAGTCGCCTTTGTCGAACTCCAGGGATGGCTTGGCTTTTTCTTTCGTCTTGGCGGTGGTTTTCGCTGCAGGACTCATGCGAGGCTTATGCTCCGGCTCAGGGGCAGGCTGGGTGGTCCGGCCCGCGTGGAGGTGCGCGGCCTGTCCAGCCCCCCAGCAATAAGGGACGGCCCAGGCCGCCCCTGTTGATCTTCTTCTGTTATTTTATATCACAAATTCCGCTGCAAATACAGAGCGCAAGGCACCTCTGTTGTTATGCCGTCCGAAGCAAGCGGAATAGGTCTTTGGTCCCTGGTATCGGGTCAGCCGCCGGGATTGGCGCTGAAATACTTCTCGAATTTACCATCCTCGCCTTTGTGCTCTTCGGCGTCCGGGTCTTCCGGCTTTTTCGCCGTCAGGTTTGGCCACTTTTCGCTGTAATCGCGATTCAGCTCCAGCCAACGCTCAACACCCGGCTCGGTGTCGGGCAAAATGGCCTCGGCGGGGCATTCCGGCTCACACACACCGCAGTCAATGCATTCGTCAGGGTGGATGACGAGCATGTTTTCGCCTTCGTAAAAGCAGTCGACCGGACAGACCTCGACGCAGTCCGTGTATTTGCATTTAATGCATTGTTCGGTGACGACGTAGGTCATCTTTTCCTCTTGTCCGTCTAGACTTCTTGGCTAGTTCGTTTGGTTTAGGCGGTTAAGGGTTCTCTTGCGGGCGCTGCCCGACTCCTGATCGCTGACGTAGATAAGTCCAGCGATCCGTCGGAGCAAGTTGGCCTCGTAGTGATGCAGGGTGCCATCGGCGTACACCACCTCCCACAGCATTTCAATCAGTTGCACTCGCTGGGCCTGGTCAAAGCGATCTTTGACGATGCGCGCAAAACGATAGATCTCGACGGATTCGGCGACCTCGCGCTCTGCTTCCTCGACCAGGGCGTCCGCCTCCTCCTCGGACAGCTCGAAGCGATCGCGCACCAGCCGGCGCACGGTCGTCCACTCGGCTTCGTCGAAATCGTCGTCGAGCCGTGCCGCCTCGACCAGGAGGGCGGCCGCGGCAACTTGCAGTGCGTCCCGTTCCATTGGCGCCTCAGCGGCGGCGCTGCCCTTTAGTAGCTCTTTGATTCGGTTGATCATTTTGATCCTTAGAGTTTGTTCGCCTGGAGCCGGTCGGTCTCGCGGCGTTGACGTTTGGTTGGCCGGCCGGCGCCACGTTCTCGGTGCGCTGGGGCGGGGGACTGCCGCGGTGGTGGCGGTGTCATGTCCACATACAGGGTCTGGGCTTCGGGCGCCGGTCCACGCCGCACGCCGAGCGCTGCCACCTTGACCACGCGAATGCGGCTGCCTTGCGGGAAGGTGAGAATGTCGCCGGCGCGGATCTGATGATTGGGTTTGTCGATGGGTGTCTTGTTGATCCTGACGCGGCCGGACTTGCAGAGGTTCGATGCGAGGGTCCGGCTTTTGCAGAAACGCGCGAACCATAACCACTTGTCCAGGCGAAGGGTTCCGGACTCGGTGTCGTCGGGGCTAGCGGACAAGCTGCAGTTCCCGCAGGCGGGCGAAGGGTGAGTCCGCTGGCACGGTCGGGCGCTGGCGCCGTCGACTGGTCCGCTTCCGCCGGTTGCGCAGGGTGACCACAACCTCATCGCCGGTCTGCGCCGTGACAAATCCGACGGAACCGACGATGGCGACGAAACGTTCCAAGTCCGTTCCGACGATGGCCCGGTCGGCTGGAAGAACCTGATAGCTGCCCTGGCGCGCATATCGTCGCAGTCGCCGGATCAGCGCTTCGAGGCGGTCAATTCGCACAGCCGTTTCACCGACCACTGCGTATCCCTGCGCCAGGTAGAAACTTGCCGGGACATCGGGCCGCGGAGCGAACGAGACCTCTCTGCCGGTCCCGAGTTTGGGCGGCGCCGTGTCGTGGTGGGCGGTCCATAGGGCACTGCGGAGCAGAGCCGAGCCTTTCTTCAGCGGCACAAACACGGCGTGCCAACCGATACGCAAACCAAGGCCCCGCAGGGTGCGCCGATCCTCCGGACTGAGGCTGGTAAGCTGCCTGGCTAGGCGGCTTCGTGGAACCGCGCCCAGCCCTTCGCACAGTTCGTAGATCAAGCCGCGCGCCGGGCCCGCCACCTGGGCAGCCTCGAGACGGGCAAGAGCTTTGAGTTGTTCGTCAATCTGCTCTGTCAGCCACGTGGCTAGCCGCTTGCTGACGCGCGTTGTCTCCGCTGTCGTCAGCTCGTTCGTCGGCAGGATGTGAATGCTTGGCCGCCGGATGTCGGCGCCCTTCTTGAGCCGGGCGATCATCGCACCGTCCCAACACAGGCCGCCATCGGCAGTGACAGAGAACGCCGTGCTGGACGCGGCGCAGCATTCGGTTACCCGGCCCCGCATATGATCCTGCAAGACGCGGTGGGCGGCGGTGAGCAAGGCGTTGCGCGTGCCGTTGACGCGCATGTTCGGCGTGAAGCGAAAGCCTTCGACTTGACCGACAGGTTCTCCTTCAACGACGACTTCGCCGGTTTTGGTGATACCGGCGAGCAGCGGTGCACCGGTGCGGAGACGGCGCACCGTGGCGGCGGTTTTGCGGTCGACAAAGCGTTGCGCCAGTTGTTTGTGCAAGGTGTCGGACAGCCGGTCTTCTAAGGTTCTGGCGCGTTCCTGCCAGTGGGTGGCGTCCTTCAGCCAAGTGTCGCGGTGGGATACGTAGGTCCAGGTGCGGACATGTTCGATGCGGCCGATCAGGGTGTCGATGTCGCCATCGGCGCGGTCGAGGCGGCCCATGGCGCGGGCCACCCAATCCTCCGGAATGACGCCGTCCTCGGTCATCAGGAAGCGGAAGATACGCGCAACGAATTGCGCATGGCTTTCGCTCATGGTCTTCCGGAAGTCGGGAATCTGGCAGGCGTCCCAGAGAGTCCGGACACGTTCGGGTGACGCGGCGAGATCGACGATACTCGGCTGTTGCAGCAGGATGGTGAGGGCGCGCAGGTCGTCGGCTTCGCGGGCGGGCACCAGTCCCCGGGCGGGTGGCCGCTGCGACAGGCTGTTGCGCAGGGCTTGTGCGCTGCCGAAATCCAAGGCGCTGTTGCGCCATCTGAAGGTGCGAAGCGTCTCGAAGCTGTGAGTCTCGACGGCTTCAATGACCTCCGGGTCCGGTTGCCGCAGGTTGGCGACAATACCGAAGGTTCCGTCGTTCATGTGCCGGCCGGCGCGGCCGGCGATCTGACCAATCTCTGCCGGGGTCAGGGTACGGGGCGCGCGTCCGTCGAACTTGCGCAGGGATGAGAAGACGACATGGTCGATGCCCATGTTGAGCCCCATGCCGATCGCATCGGTGGCGACGAGGTAGTCGACCTCGCCAGCCTCGTACATCTCGACCTGGGCGTTGCGGGTGCGCGGGCTCAGAGCGCCGAGCACAACCGCGGCACCGCCGCGCTGCCGGCGTATCTGCTCCGCAAGTTCGTAGACCTTGGCCGCGGAGAAGCCGACGACTGCGGTTCGTGGCGGCAGCCGCGACAGTTTGCGGGGCCCGGCATAGCTCAGCTCTGAGAACCTTGGGCGGGTGGTGAAACGGACGTTGCTGACGAGCCGCCCGATGAGTTCGGCCGCGGTGGAAGATCCCAGAAACATGGTTTCCTGACGTCCGCGGGCATGCAGCAGACGCTGCGTGAAGATGTGACCGCGTTCCGGATCGGCGCAAAGCTGCACTTCGTCCACGGCCATGAACGCCACGGACCGATCCATCGGCATGGCCTCGACCGTGCACAAGTAGTAACGCGGATTCGACGGAACGATGCGTTCTTCGCCGGTGATCAGCGCGACCTCGTTGGCGCCCCGGATGCGGCAGACACGATCGTAGTTTTCGCGGGCCAAGAGCCTGAGCGGAAAGCCGATCATCCCGCTGTCATGGCCGAGCATGCGGTCGATTGCGAGAAAGGTCTTGCCCGTGTTGGTCGGGCCAAGGACGGCGGTGATGTTCCGGGCCGGCTGCACAGGGTGCATGACTTCAGAATGGCGGCTTGGCTCAGAAATGCAAGCACCCCCAAGGACATGGCCTTGCCGTCTTCAACCTTGCGTTACTATATCTCAGCCCAGAACTCAGACGTCCGAGAAGGGGTCAAACAAGGGCCATGGGGCAAGAAAGCCACGCTTTTCAGGCGGAGGTATCGCGGCTGCTCGATATCGTCGCCCACTCTCTCTACAGCAACAAGGAGATCTTCCTGCGGGAGCTGATCTCCAACGCGTCCGATGCCTGCGACAAACTGCGCTATGCGGCGCTGACGCAGAGCGAGCTGATGGCGGGCGATGGGGAGTTGCAGATCAAGATCTCCGCCGACCTTTCGGCCAAGACGATCACCATCGCCGACAACGGCATCGGCATGAACAAGGAAGACCTGGTCGAGAATCTCGGCACCATCGCCCGGTCAGGGACCGCGGCGTTTGTCGAACAGCTCAGCGGCGACGCAAAAAGTGACGTCGGACTGATCGGCCAGTTCGGGGTCGGCTTCTATTCCGCTTTCATGGTTGCCGACAAGGTGACCGTGCTGACCCGCCGTGCCGGCGAGGTTGATGGGTGGCGCTGGGAAAGCGACGGCAAGGGCAGTTTCACCATCGACGATGCCGCCGATGCGCCGGCGCGGGGCACGCGGATCACGCTGCATATCGCCGAGGAACAGCAGGAATATCTCGACAAGGCACGGCTGCGGCAGATCGTGAAGACCTATTCGGATCACATCGCGCTGCCGATCTATCTGCTCGACGGCGGCAAGGACTCGCAGATCAACGAGGGGTCGGCGCTGTGGAGCCGTCCAAAGAACGAGATCACTGAGGAGCAGTACACCGAGTTCTACCGGCACGCCGGCCACATGTTCGACGAGCCCTGGCATGTCATGCACAATCGGCAGGAAGGGGTCATCGAATACACGAACCTGCTGTTCGTGCCGTCGGCGCGGCCGTTCGATCTGTTCCATCCGGAGCGGTCGAACCACGTCAAACTTTACGTCAAGCGGGTCTTCATCACCGACGATTGTGCCGACCTGTTACCGCCGTGGCTGCGGTTCCTGCGCGGCGTGGTGGATTCCGAAGATCTGCCGCTGAACATCAGCCGCGAGATGCTGCAGCACAATCCCGTGCTGGCAAAGATCCGTAGCGGCCTCGTGAAACGGGTCGTTGGCGAATTGAAGACCAAGGCGGACAATGAACCGGAAGCGTATGCGGCGTTCTGGGACATGTTCGGACCCGTCGTCAAAGAAGGTATCTACGAGGATCAGGGGCAGCGCGACGACTTGCTGGCGTTGGCGCGGTTCAAGTCCTCGGAACATGAGGGATGGGTTTCGCTTGAAGACTATGTCGGCCGGCTGCGGGATGGTCAGACCGAGATCTTCTACGTCACCGGCGATGACGCCGCTGCATTGAAAGACTCGCCGCAGCTCGAGGCGTTCAAGGCAAAAGGGATCGAGGTGTTGTTACTGACCGACCCGGTCGACGAGTTCTGGATTCCGGGTGTCAGTGATTTCTCTGGCAAGCCGTTCCGGTCCGTCACCCGCGGTGACATCGACGTATCGGCGATCGCCGGCAAGGACGGCGTGACTCCGCCCGAAGATGAAACCGACACGTCAGGCGAACTGGCTAGCCTTACCGCGCTGCTCAAGGTCACGCTCAGCGATGCGGTGAAAGATGTGCGGCCGAGCCGCCGGCTGACCAATAGCGCGGTGTGCCTGGTCGCCGATGAGGGCGATGTCGACATGCATCTCGAACGGATCCTGCGTCAGCATAATCAAACCAACGAGGTGTCGAAGCGCATCCTGGAGATCAACCCGAAACACTCGTTGATCCGCCGGATGGCGGAGAGTGTCGCGGCGAAGGGTGAGGGCGCGCTGGGGCCGGACGCGGTCGGTGACTTGGCGTTCCTGCTGTTGGACCAGGCGCGTATTGCCGAGGGCGAGCCGGTCGAGGATGCCAATGCGTTCGCGCGGCGGCTAACCAGCGTTATGGAGCGTGGTCTGGCGTAATTGTCGCTTGGTGGTTTAGCGCGGCACGTAGGTCGCGCCGACGATGCGGCCGGAAGCGGGTTCCTGGACGATGATGGCGTACACGGTCTGGGACGCGTCGCCCCCATGCTGCAGCGGCACGGTGAGGTCGAGGGGGTCGCCGCGCCATGTCGCGATGGCTTGGAACTGCCGGACGACATTGTAATTGACCCGGTCATGGCCGACGTTTTCGCCCCGCATGATCTTCGTCCGGTGCTTTTTGTCATAGAGCACGAGGAAGACCTCGGCTTCGCCGGGATAGGACATCTCCGGCAATTGGACCCGGA
>JANQOE010000081.1 GCA_028279245.1 Alphaproteobacteria bacterium | reverse complement strand
GTTTCAGGTGGGTGCGGTTGTCGTCGGTCCATTCGGCGAGCTGCACCAGCTTCACCGTGCTGGCACCGTCTTCGCCCGCCTGCGCCTGATCCCATTCGAACACATGCAGGCCTTCCGGATCGACGTAGAAGGTGTGGTCACCGAAGGTCTTGTTGAGTCCGGCCAGGCCCGGATTGTCGTCCGGGATCGGCATGGCGCCCGACTGGTCTTCGACCTGTTCGATCTGGGCGTCAGAAAGCTTCATTGAGTCCCCTCTTGTACGCTTGGTTCGGTGTCGGTGCGCTCTTGATCCGGCGCGTCCGCATCGTCCCGCTTCTGCCGTTTCTCCAGTTTGGCGGCGCGCTTGGCGGCTTTCTTGCGCTCGCGCTCCGCTTTCTCAAAACCGTAGTTCGGTCGGCGTGCCATTTGTCCCCCTGGTTACCGGAGCACCGACAGACGGCATCCGGCGGACTGTGTCAGACTATAGATATAGTTACTGGAATGCGCCGTCGACGCGGCACGGATCGTCGGACTAAGCCGTGTAGCGTTTGCGGCGGGCAGCCGGTTTGCGTGGTGCCGGGGTATCGGCCGCTTCCCGGTCGGCGGCTTCTTTGGCCAGCCGGAGGGCCCGCAGGCGCGCCGACTTCTCTTGTTCCGCCATTTGCTGCTGGCGGTATTCGGACATCGCCGTTTCTTTTTCTTTCTGCTTGAAGAACGCCTCGGCCGCCTTCGAAGACCTTGTGGTCATGGTCCTACCTTTCGCGGCGTCGTCGCCGCACTACCACGCTGAGAGCGGGAAGCTTCCACGGCAACGGGCCGCCGGATCCGTAAATGGTGCCAGAGACCGGCCAGTGCGTGAGACAGGCCGGGACACACAGGGGTTGATCGCGGAAGCTGCCGAATACACGGCCCTATGCTGTAAAATGGGTGACCCGCGACTGAATTGCAAGCGCGCGGTCGCCTGGCGGTGCGCCGCTAGAGGGTATTATCGAAGACCACCAACTCGTCCGGGTGGCCGTAGTTCAGCATTTTCCGGGCCTGTTCTTCCAAAAGATCCCGGTCGAGGCTGTCCGGATAGAGCAGCGTTACCTTGTGTTCCAGGGCCGAGCGCCGGTCCACAAGGTCGTCGCGGACCTGCTCGGCCTGGGCCACCGTGGCCTTCAACTGCAGGTGCGAGATCACGCCGTGGTCGCCCTGGACCAGGTGATAAGAAAAGTACCCGACCAAAAGTGTGCCGATAATCATTCCGAGCGCGCGCCGAAGGCGCCACTTAAGCTCATCGAGGAGGTAAGCCATGACCGCGTAGGAATCACAGGGGATTCGGTGCCGTCAATCCGAAAAGCCTGGGCATTTTCATGACTTTAGGCCCGGTGTTGCAGAAAGTACTCGATGTTCTTGTTTTGATCTCGTTGGGCGGGCTGGATTTTCGCCGATCCGGGCCATGGCACCCGACGCCTGTCATCAAGCTGTAGGCGTCAGCCGATAGATGATTCGGCTCGGTCGCCGGCGGTTAGAGCGTTGCGGCCAGGGCCAGCAAGCCGTCCGGGTCGTCGGTGGTGATTTGATCGGCGCCCAGTTCCAACAGGCGGCGGAGCACGTCGCGGCGCTCCGGCCTGGCATCTCGCATCGTCCAGGCGTCCACCGGCCGACCCGTTTGATGGAATGCGGCGATCACATCGAAGCCCGCGGCGTCAGCCGCCAACACGAACCGGATATCGAGATAGATGAACTTCGCGTCGGGCGCGGCGGCGCAGGCGGCCCGTACGAACTCGGCATAGTCCCCGCTCGCCCGCACGCCGCTGAGGTCCGGATCTTCGCAGGGATCATAGCCAGTACGCAGGCCCTCGACATGGCTGGACAACAGCGCGACAGCGTCCGGGTCGCCGCCGGTGAGGATCATGTTGGCGGCGACCGGTGTGACGGCGTGTTGAAACCCGGTCACATCGGCCGCAGTGAAGATCGTGCCCTGCTCTTTCAGATCGAGCTGCAGCAGCGCGTCAGGATGCACCATGCCGCCGGCGACCATGGCGCAGAGATCGTCGAACAGCATCAGCGGATGGTCCGTCGGATTGCCTGCATTGTCGCGCAGCTTCAGCCGGTGCAGGTCGGCTGCCGTGTGGTGCGCCACCGCTCCGGTCCCGGTCGTTTCCCGGTCCAGAGTATCGTCATGCAGCACCGCGAAGCCGCCGGACCCGTGTTGCACCAGGTCGACCTCGACACTGGCGCCGGCGGCCATGCCCTCGCCGATCCGCGCGCCGGTGAAAACGGTATCGCTGGCCCGCCGCCGCCCCCGATGCCATTTCGGCCGCGCGCGATGCCCCGCGTATTCAAGCCACATATAGCCCCTCCCCGTGCCGCACGGTCTAAAGCGCGCCGGCGGAACCGGCAAGCTAGGCGAGGAACGATGACGCCGGTGTTACGGCCCGCGGCCGCCGCAAGAACCGGGTCGCGCCCTGCCCTGCCCGCGTGCGATCTCCCGCGCCCTCGGCAACATGAGGTATCGGCAATGCAATCACTGATCGGCAAGGTAGCGATCGTCACCGGCGCGAGTTCCGGCATCGGTCGGGCGGCGGCCCTGCTGTTCGCCCGGCAGGGTGCGAAGGTCGTGCTGGGCGCGCGGCGGCAGAAGGTGTTGGAAGAGGTCGCGGCGGAGATCCGCAGGCATGGCGGGCACGCGATCGCGCTGTCCGGCGACGTGACGGCGGAGTCCTATGCCCGCGACTTGGTCGGCGCGGCGATCGCGACCTACGGCGGCCTCGACGCCGCCTTCAACAACGCCGGCACTTTGGGCGCTATGGGCGACCCCACCGAGGTGACGCGGGGCGCCTGGCAGGAGACCCTCGACACCAACCTGACGGCGGCCTTCCTGGGCGCCAAACACCAGATCCCGGCGATGCTCGACCGGGGCGGCGGTTCCGTCATCTTCACCGGAACCTTCGTCGGCCACGTCACCGGCCTGCCCGGCATGGCGGCCTACGCGGCGAGCAAGGCCGGCCTAGTCGGCCTAACCCGCTCCCTCGCCGCGGAGTACGGGCCGCGTGGTATCCGGGTGAACACCCTACTGGCCGGCGGGACCGAGACGGCAATGGCGCCAGACGACGAAGACACCCTCGCCTTTGTGTGCAACAAGCACGCCCTGAAACGGACCGCCCGACCGGAAGAGATCGCCCAGTCGGCGCTCTACCTGGCCTCCGACATGTCGAGCTTCACCACTGGGGCGGCGATGGTCGTCGACGGCGGGGTGTCGATGAATTGGGCGTAGTGATCTTGCCCGTGCCGTTGGCCGGGCGACGCCGTCATTGCGAGGCGAGCCTACGGCTCAACGAAGCAATCCAGCACTGGCCGCGCCGCGGGCTGGATTGCCACGGACGCGATGCGCGCCTCGCAATGACGATGAGGGCAAGCGCACAGCGGGCGGCCCCACCCCCATCCAACCTTCCCCCATCAAGGGGGAAGGCTATTTGCGCTGTCGGTTGCGCTGGGTGCATTCCCTCCCCCCTTTGCCGGGGGAGGGTCAGGGTGGGGGGACGCGCCCAGCGCGCGAAATGACCTCACCCGGTGTGGCGACAGTGCCAACTCTCGCACCGCCTTCTCCCTGCGCCCGCAACACTGGTATGGTTCCACGACGGTGCTCGTACGTAGGAGGGAGCGTGTTGCTGGGTTCATTTGTCGGGGCCGTTTTCACGTCACTCCTGGCGAGCCGGGTCGACCGCGCGATTGTTGGGCGGTTCAGTAAGAAGCAGGTTGAGAAACAAATCGGTGAAGCGCTTGATGAGGCGCTGGAGCGCCTGCGCAAGGCCCACCCGGATTTCCCGATGGATTTCTTTGACGAGGACTTTCTGCGCGGTTCCGCAGAGGACGAGTTCGCGGCGTTCCTGATCGCGAACGGTAAGCCGAACCCGCAGGCTATCACCGCGTTGTTCAAACAGCGTGCGATGCCCGGCGTGGAGCTAGCAAAGGTACTCCCAGGTATCGAAGCATTTGTGGAGATGTTCGACAAAGCGCTGCTGGGCAAGCCGGCCTTCACGCAAGTGGTTTTGGCGCGGCTTACTACCGATACAAATCGGCTCACAGGAGAACTCAAGGAAGCCGTCCAGGCAGCCCTTGAATTATCTACACCCTCCCCTACCCCCGCCACAACCCGCTTCCAACTTCCGCCCGCGCCTGCCGACTTCGTCGACCGGCCGGAAGTCGAACAGATCGTCGCCGCATTGCGCAACGGATCGGCGGCGGTCAGCGCGGTCGAGGGCATGGGTGGGATCGGCAAGACGGTGGCGGCGCTGGTTGCGGCCCACCGACTGGCGGAGGAAGGACTGTTCCCGGATGCGCAGATCTTCATCGATCTGCGCGGCTACACGCCGGGCGCCAAGCCGATGCAACCAGACGAGGCGTTGCGCGTGCTGTTGCGGCCATTCCTGGCACCAAACGAAGAGCTACCGCAGGCTCGGACCGAGGGCGAAACGACCGTAATCCTCGGTCAGTTGTGGCGCGAGCGGACGCGAGACCTGCGGATGCTGCTGTTCCTCGACAACGCGCGGGACGAGGCGGATGTTCGGCCGCTGCTGACGGGGCACGCAGAGTGCGCAACGGTTGTCACGTCGCGGGTGAAACTGACCCTGCCGGATGTCACACCAGTGTCGCTCGAAACACTGAAGCCGGAGGCAGCGGCGGAACTCGCGCGTCGCCGCGCCAATCGGCGTAATGCGAACCGGATCACCGAGGCGCAATCCCATGCGCTAGCAGAGGCCTGCGGTTACCTGCCATTGGCCATCGAAATCGCTGCCGCCACACTGGATGTGCAACCTGCCCTCGACGTACTACGTTTCATTGCCGACATTGCCGATCGATCACGGTCACTGCCCGACCTCAAGCTTCGCGGCGGGTCCAGCTTGCGCGCGACTCTGTTGGTGAGCCTGGAGACCCTGACCGAGGAGGAATGCGCGCTGTGGCAGGCACTCGGGGTGTTTGATGGCGGGTTCGACGAAGCCGCGGCGACCGCGGTGTGGGAGGCGGAGGACGCTGGCACTACACTGGGCGCTCTCTATGAGCGTCATCTCATACGCTACGACAACAGTTCCACCCGCTACGCTTTACATGACTTGGTGAGGGCGCTGGCGCTGGAGGCTTTGGCTGACAATGAGCCAGATGCCGAAGGAGTGCGGCTGCGCCATGCGATGCACTACTTGGTGAAGCTTGCCGAAGCCAACGAGCTGTATCGGTCGGCGCGCGAAACGGACGGTCTCGCCCTCCTGGATCTCGAACTCCAGAACATTCGGGCCAGCCAGGCCTGGGCCGTGCGACCGGGTTCCACAGGTGCGTTGCTTGCACAGTACTTCTCGAACTATGCATGCTTGGTGGTGCGTCTTGCACCTCTGGAACACATTGCCTGGCTCGATGCCTCACTCGCCGCAGCACGGGCTAGTCAAGACAAGCGAGGGATGGCTGATACCTACGGCTATCTCGGCCTGTGCAATAGGACTCGTGGCGAGTTCGAACGGGCGGAAGAGATGTTCCGGCAAAGCCTGGCGCTCAACGAAGACCTCGGTCGCAAAGGAGCCATGGCATCAGTCTTAGACGACCGGGCCAATCTCTTCAGGGCTCGCGGCGAGCTCGACCAGGCGGAAGAGATGTATGGGCGAAGCTTGGCACTCAATGAAGAACTTGGCCTCATTGACGGCATGGCCAGAAACTACGGCAATCTGGGCAATCTCTATCAGACGCGCGGCGAGCTCGATCGAGCGGAAGAGATGTATAGGCAGAGCTTGGCCATCGACGAAAAACTCGGTGGTAAGGACCGCATTGCCAACCAATACGGCAACCTCGGCACTCTCAGTTACGCGCGTGGGGAGTTCGACCGAGCGGAAGAGATGTTTAGGCGAAGCTTGGCACTCAACGAAGAACTCGGCCGCAAGGAGGGTATGGCCAACCAATACGGCAACCTCGGCACTCTCAGTTACGCGCGCGGGGAGTTCGACCGAGCGGAGGACATGTATGGCCGGTGTTTAGCACTCAACGAAGAACTCGGCCGCAAGGAAGGCATGGCATCTACCTACATCAATCTGGGTAGTCTCCATTACTCGCGTGGGCAGCTTGACCGAGCGGAAGAGATGTACGGGCGATGTTTGGCACTCAACGAAGAACTCGGCCGCAGGGAAGACATGGCCACCGCCTACGCTAATCTAGGCATTCTCAATCACGCGCGTGGGGAACTGGTGCTGGCGGAAGATATGTATCGACGCAGCATCGCTCTATTTAGGGAGCTCGGGGCGCAACATATGGTCGAGAAGGCTGAGGGCTGGTTGCGGGTCTTGCGTGGCGGTCAGGCGGTCGAACACGCGTAAGTGTGGTTCGGTACCGGGCCATTGCCATTGCGAGGCGACCGTAGGTCCGCCGAAGCAATCCAGGTCGGGCTGCGCTTTCTCGCTGAATTGCCACGACGCGCGCAAGGCGCGCCTCTATGGATCCCGGATCAAGTCCGGGGATGGCAGTCTGGGGTGGCGGCGGGGTTTGAGCGATAGTCGCGCTTGGTCCTTCGACACGCTCAGGACGAGGACCAGCATGAGGGCAGCACCATCAACCTCGCCCTGAGCCTGTCGAAGGGTGAGTGCCCACTCTAGCGCCGCCGGATGCGGTCTTTTTGCTCTTGATTATGCGGTGTTTTTCCTCTATACTTCGGCTCACCAGATGGGAGAGTGCGCCGGGGCGCGGGTGGCCTAGGACAAGCCGCGGCACGGCACAGGGCCAATGTGGCGCCGAGCGAAGTGCGACCAGTACCATGAGAAGAGACTTCGGCTCCCGGTGCGGCACGGCTCGCGGAACCACACTCCTATCGGCGCAGATACGGGGGATCCCTCGGATTTGCTTGAGTTTACAGGGTGTGTTGAGGTGAAGATGGGCACCTGTTCCACCTGATAATACAGGTGATTTCGCGACGACCGACGCTTCTTCCGGCTGTCGCCCCGGACTTGATCCGGGGTCCATCTAGAAGGCAGGCGCTAGCGTTGCGATGGATCCCGGATCAAGTCCGGGATGACAACTCTATGCGGGTTTTGGGCCGTGGTTGGCCGTAAGTCATTGAAAATGACGGGACTGCCAAACGAACCCACTTTTGGTCACAGGCTGATGGGGCCGGAGGCAGCGGCTTCACCCCCATCCAACCTTCCCCCATCAAGGGGGAAGGCTCTTGGCGTAGGCGTTGCGGTTGGCGATTCCCTCCCCCCTATGGGGGGGAGGGTTAGGGTGGGGGGACGCGCGGGAGCGCGTTACCGCAGCACCGTCGTTCCCGCGTACTGCGCGGCGGGGCCGAGTTCCTCGGCTATGCGGATCAGTTGGTTGTATTTCGCCAGGCGGTCGGAACGGCTCAGGCTGCCGGTTTTGATCTGCCCGCAGTTGGTCGCCACCGCCAAGTCCGCGATGGTCGAATCCTCGGTTTCGCCGGACCGATGGGACATCACGGCGGTGAAGCCGGCCTTGTGGGCCATCTCGACGGTTTCCAGGGTCTCGGTCAGGGTGCCGATCTGGTTCACCTTGATGAGGATCGAGTTGCAGGCCTTGCGGTCGATGGCCTGGGCCAGGCGGCGGCTGTTGGTGACCAGGAGATCGTCGCCGACCAGCTGCAGTTTGCTGCCAAGCCGTTCGGTGAAGACTTGCCAGCCCTCCCAATCGTCCTCCGCCAGGCCGTCCTCGATGGAGATGATCGGGTAGTTGCTGCACAGCTTGTCGTAGTAGCCGACCATCTCCTCGGAGCTGAGGCTCAGCCCCTCGCCCTTCAGTTCGTAGCGGCCGTTTTCGTAGAACTCGGTCGAGGCCGGGTCGAGGGCCAGGTACACATCCTTGCCAGCCGTTAGGCCGGCGCGGTCGATAGACTTGATGACGAAATCCAGGGCCTCGTTGGCGCTGCCAATGTTCGGGGCGAAGCCGCCTTCATCGCCGACATTGGTATTGTGGCCGGCCTTGCCGAGTTCGCTCTTCAATGCGTGGAAGACCTCGGCGCCCATGCGGATGCCCTCGGCCACGGTGGGGGCCGACACCGGCATGATCATGAATTCCTGGATGTCGATCGGATTGTCGGCGTGTTTGCCGCCGTTGATGATGTTCATCAGCGGTACCGGCAGCAGCCGGGCGTAGGAGCCGCCGACATAGCGGTAGAGCGGCAGGCGGGCTTCCGACGCGGCGGCCTTGGCGACCGCCAGAGAGACGCCGAGCATGGCGTTGGCGCCGAGCCGTTCCTTATTGGCGGTGCCGTCCAGCTCGATCATCGTCATGTCGATGTGGACCTGGTCCTCGGCGTCCATGCCGCTGAGCACGTCGAAGATCTCGCCGTTCACGGCCTCGACGGCGTTCTGCACGCCCTTGCCGTTGTAGCGCTCCTTGTCGCCATCACGCAGCTCGACCGCCTCGTGAGCGCCGGTCGAGGCGCCGGATGGCACAGCGGCGCGGCCGGCGCTGCCGGTTTCCAGCTCGACATCGACCTCGACGGTCGGATTGCCGCGGCTGTCCAGGATTTCGCGGGCGATAATGTCGGTAATCGCGGTCATGTCAGTCCCCCCTGCCCGGCGGCTTCCGTCAGATCTCGACGGGCCGGGATTTTGCTATTCGGTCAAGTTCCATAAGGGTTTCGAGCAGCGGCGGCAACTGGTCGAGACGCACCATGTTGGGGCCGTCGCTGGGTGCACTGTCCGGGTCCTGGTGGACCTCCATGAAGACGCCGGCGACGCCGACGGCAACCGCTGCGCGGGCGAGGACCGGCACGAATTCACGCTGACCGCCGCTGCGCTCGCCCTGCCCGCCCGGCTGCTGCACGGAATGGGTGGCGTCGAAGATGACGGGGCAGCCGGTGTCGCGGGCCATGATCGGCAGGGACCGCATGTCGGACACCAGGGTGTTGTAGCCGAAGCTGGCGCCGCGCTCGCAGACCATGACGTTGTCGTTGCCGCCGGAGCGGACTTTCGCCGCGACGTTTTTCATGTCCCAGGGCGCCAGGAACTGGCCCTTCTTCACGTTGATGGCGCGGCCGGTCGCGGCGGCGGCCAGCAGCAGGTCGGTCTGGCGGCAGAGAAAGGCCGGGATTTGCAGCACGTCGACCGTTTCGGCGGCGATGGCGCAGTGGGTGGGTTCGTGCACATCTGTCAGGACCGGGCAGCCGGTCGACGCTTTGACCTCGGCGAGGATGGCCAGGCCCTCGTCCATGCCGATGCCGCGGGGCGTATTGGCGGAGCTGCGGTTTGCCTTGTCGTAGCTGCTTTTGTAGATCAGGCCGATACCGAGCTTGGCCGTGAGTTCCTTGAGGGCGCCGGCCATATCCATGGCGTGGGCGCGGCTCTCGATGGCGCAGGGGCCGGCGATGAGGGTCAGCGGGCGGTTGTTGGCGATTTGGAGGTCGCCGACGGTGACGGTGCGGGTCATCAGCGCGTCCCCGCACCACTTGTCATCCTGGCCGGAACGAAGTGGAGAGCCGGGATCCATGCCGCCGCTTCCGCGGACCGTCGAGATGGATTCCGGATCACTGCGTTTCCTAACCAAATCAAAGATTTGGAGGAAACGCGCGTCCGGGATGACAGGTAGAGCGTGTGGACGAACATCCCTATACCAGCCGCGACTGTTCCAGCGCCGCCGCGATGAACGAGGCGAACAGCGGATGGGGGGCGAAGGGGCGTGACTTTAGCTCCGGGTGGAACTGCACGCCGACGAACCAGGGGTGACCTTCCAACTCAACGACCTCGGGCAGTGCCTTGTCGGGCGACATGCCGCAGAACCGCAGGCCGGCCGCCTCCAGCTGCTCCTTGTAGTTGACGTTGACTTCATAGCGATGACGGTGGCGCTCGCTGATCTTGGTGGTGCCGTAGATTTTCGCCGCCAAGGAGTCCTTCTCCAACAGCGCGGGGTAGGCGCCAAGCCGCATGGTGCCGCCAAGATTGCCGCCGGCCTGGCGGCGCTGCACGTCGTCGCCCTGGCGCCATTCCGTCAGCAGGCCGACGATCGGGTCCTTGCAGGGGCCGAACTCGGAGGAGCCGGCGGTCGAGATGCCGGCCAGCTCGCGGGCGGCGTCGATCACCGCCATTTGCATGCCGAAGCAGATGCCGAAGAACGGCACTCGGCGCTCCCGGGCGAAGCGGGCGGCCCGGATCTTGCCGTCGCTGCCACGTTCGCCGAAGCCGCCGGGCACCAAGATGCCGTCGACATCCTCCAGTGCCTGGACCGAGCCGTTGCCGCCGAACACGTCGGCTTCGACCCACTCCAGCTTGACCCGGGTGTTGTTGGCGATGCCGCCATGGTGCAGCGCCTCGCCGAGGGATTTGTAGGCGTCGTGCAGGCCGGTGTATTTGCCGACGATGGCCACCGTCACCTCGCCTTCCGGCTTGCGGATGCGTTTGACGATTTCGTGCCAGCTGTCGAGGTCCGGGTCGGGCTTCGGCTCCAGGCCGAAGTAGCGCAGGATCTGCGCCTCGATACCCTGCTGATGATAGTCGAGGGGGACCTGGTAGATGGTGTCGACGTCGACCGCCTGGACGACTGCCTCGGGCTTCAGGTTGCAGGACAGGGCGATCTTGCGGCGCAGGCCCTCCGGGATGTCGCGGTCGCAGCGGCAAACTAGAATGTCTGGTCTGATACCGACGCGCTGCAGTTCCTTGACAGAGTGCTGGGTCGGTTTGGTCTTCAACTCGCCGACCGCCGACAGGTACGGCACCAGGGTTAGATGCACAAACATGCTGCGGTCGGGGCCGAGGTCGTAGCCGAGCTGGCGAATGGCCTCGAGGAACGGCAGGCCTTCGATATCGCCAACGGTCCCGCCGATCTCACACAGCACGAAATCCTCGCCGTGCAGGTCCGCGGTGGTGAAGTTCTTGATGGCGTCGGTGACGTGGGGGACGACCTGGACGGTCCCGCCGAGATAGTCACCGCGCCGTTCCTGGGCCAGGACTTCCGAATAGATCCGCCCGGTGGTGACGTTGTCGGACCGGGCCGCCGCCACGCCGGTGTAGCGCTCGTAATGGCCGAGATCGAGGTCGGTTTCGGCGCCGTCGTCGGTGACGAACACCTCGCCATGTTCGTAGGGGCTCATCGTGCCGGGGTCGACGTTCAGGTAGGGGTCCAACTTACGTACGCGTACGGTGTAGCCATGGGCCTGGAGCAACGCGCCGATGGCGGCCGAAGTCAGCCCCTTGCCAAGGGACGACACCACACCACCGGTGATGAAGATGAACCTGGTCAATCCGATCCCCTCACATTGAAAAGGCGGCACTGGTGCCGCCTTGATTCCTGAACGCTTAGTTTTTGTGTGGCGTACGTCGTTCTACTCCCCGACCGGCACCGCCGGACCGGAGGGCGCTGCTGGCTCAGGCGCCGGCGCTTCGACCGGGGCGTCGTGCTGCCCCATGCCGCCGCCGGCTGGCACGTCGCCGATGATCGAGCGGGTGCGGTCGGTGCCGGCGCCGGACAGGATTGCCAGAACGATGCTGGTGACGAAGAAGCAGCCGGCAAGGAGCGCGGTGCCGCGGGTCAGGAAATTCGCCGCCGCCCGGCCGCCGACCAGGCCGCCCATACCGCCACCACCGCCGCCGGTGCTGCCGCCAATGCCCAGGCCACCGCCTTCGGACCGCTGCAGCAGCACAAAGCCGACAATGCCAAGTGCCAATAGCAGATGGATGATAAGTACGATCGCTGCCATCTTTTCCCAAGTCGGCGCGCCGCCAACGCGCCGCTGACGGGTATTTAGTCGTTTGGGCCCGGGAATGCCAGACGATTCTCTGGGGGTGGTGGCGTGGCCAACAAGGGGCCGCGGGGCAAACCATCAGTAGGAGCTGTCATCCCGGCCGGAGAGCCGGGATCCATGGTGACGCTCGCGCTTGCCGGCGAGATGGACCCCGGATCAAGTCCGGGGTGACAGATTGGGTGGGCGTCGAGGTGGTGCCCATTCGTCATTGCGAGCGGAGCGTGGCAATCCAGCTTGCGACGGTGCCGCCGCTGCTGATGGTGACGACCAGGGCTGGATCGCCACGGCGCTTCGCGCCTCGCGATAACGGGGTTAGCTGGCTGCTGCGGCGATCGCCAAGAAATCGTCTGCCTTCAGGCTGGCGCCGCCGATGAGGCCGCCGTCAACGTCCTCGACGGCCAGTAACTCGGCAGCATTGGCTGGTTTCAGGGAGCCGCCGTAGAGGATGCGGATCGACGCGGCGTCCTTTACTAGCGTGCCGAGATAGACGCGGATGTGGTTGTGGGCTTCGGCGACCTGCTCGACGGTTGGGGTGCGGCCGGTGCCGATGGCCCAGACGGGTTCGTAGGCGATGACCGTGTTGGCGCCGGTGGCGCTGGATGGGACGGAGCCTTCCAATTGGGTGCTGAGGGTGACGAGGGTTTGGCCGCTATCGCGTTCGGCCTCGGTCTCGCCGATGCAGATGATGGATGTCAGGCCGGCGGCCCAGGCGGCTTCGCATTTGGCGCGGACCAGGGCGTCGGTTTCGCCGTGGTTCTGGCGGCGTTCGGAGTGGCCGAGGATGACGTGGGTGGCGCCGGCGTCCTTCAGCATCGGGGCGCTGACGTCGCCGGTGTGGGCGCCACTTTCCGCCGTGTGACAGTCCTGGCCACCGACGGAGACGCGGCTGCCGTCGAGGGCTGCGGCGACCGCTGCCAGGCAGGTGGCGGGCGGGCAGACCAGCAGGTCGACGCCGTCGTCCCAGGTGCCGGCGGCGACGCCCTTGGCCAGTTCCAGGGCGGGGCCGCTGAGGCCGTTCATCT
>JANQOE010000073.1 GCA_028279245.1 Alphaproteobacteria bacterium | reverse complement strand
GCGGTGTCGGTGGGGTCGGACGGTCCGGGACACTGGAGAGCACCGGATAGGGCTGGTCCCCGGCCGCGGCGGCGTCGGCTTCGGCTTGCGCCCGGGTGTCGGCACCGGCCGCTTCCGGCGCGGGCGTGCTGTCCTCAAAGAGGCGGCGCGGATCGATTGCCTGCGGCACGCTGCAACCCGCTATTAACAAACAGCAGGCGACAATCCCGCTGCGCCGAGTCGTTATTGACCAAAAACGGATCATCTGCTGTGTCTGCCCTGGTTCGGAAGCTTGTTGTGGTACGCGCTTCCGCGCTGGTATTCTGCCCTGCGAAAAACGAAAAACGCTGGAAATATAGAGGATTAAGTGCAAGTGGATCAACCATCCTCTGAGGCTAATACCCCCTACCCTATCATGCTGTCCCAGGCGATGACGCGGATCGCCGGCAAGGGCCACCGGCTGCTCCAGGACTATGCGGAGCGGCACTCCAAGAACGGCGGGCCGAGCATGGGTATGAGCGATCCCGTCAATGTGTTCGGCGCGATGATGCAAGCGGCGGCCAATATGGCCAGCGATCCCGCCAAGATGATGCAGGCCCAGTTCGACCTGGCACGGGACTACATGCAGCTCTGGCAGTCGACCATGCAGCGGATGTGGGGCGTCGAGCCCGACCCGGTCGCGGCGCCGGCCCGCGGCGACCGCCGGTTCCGGGACGAGGCATGGTCGGAAAATGTCTATTTCGACTATTTCAAGCAGTCCTACCTGATCACCGCGCGGTGGCTGCAGGATACGGTCGCCCAGGTCGAGGGGCTGGACGAGAAGACGTCGCAGAAGGTCGACTTCTATACGCGCCAGTTCGTCGACGCGATGGCGCCGTCCAACTTCGTCATGACCAACCCCGAAGTGCTGCGGCGGACCATCGAGTCCGGCGGCGAGAACCTGGTGAAGGGCTTGGAGAACCTGCTCGACGATCTGGAACGTGGACAGGGGCAACTGCGGATCAGCCAGACCGACGAAGAGGCGTTCGAAGTCGGCCGGAACGTGGCGGTGACGCCAGGCAAGGTCGTGTTCCAGAACGATCTCATGCAGCTTATCCAGTACGAGCCGACGACCGAGAAGGTCTACAAGCGGCCCCTGCTGATCATCCCGCCGTGGATCAACAAGTTCTACATTCTGGATCTCCGGCCGGAGAACTCGTTCATCCGGTGGTGCGTTGAGCAGGGCCTGACGGTGTTCGTCATCTCCTGGGTCAACCCGGACGAGACGCTAGCGAAGAAAAGCTTCGACGACTACATGTTCGAAGGCCCACTGGCTGCGCTTGGCGCCATCGAGCAAGCGACCGGTGAGAAGAAAGCCAACGTCGTCGGCTACTGCCTCGGCGGCACGCTGCTGTCGGCCACGCTCGCTTACATGACGAAGAAGAACGACAAGCGATTTGCCTCGGCGACTTTCCTGACGGCGCTCACCGACTTTGACGAACCGGGCGAGTTGGGCGTGTTTATCGACGAAGAACAACTGGCCGCACTCGAAAACCGGATGAGCGCGGCCGGTGGCTACCTGGACGGCGCGGCGATGGCGAACAGCTTCAACATGCTTCGGGCCAACGACCTGATCTGGTCGTTCGTCATCAACAACTATCTGATGGGCAAAGACCCCTTCCCGTTCGATCTGCTCTATTGGAACTCGGATTCAACGCGGATGCCGGCGGATATGCACAGCTTCTACCTGCGCCGGATGTATCAGGAGAACAAGCTGATCCAGCCGGGCGGCATTGAGCTCGACGGCGTTCCCATCGACTTGAGGGACGTGAACGTGCCGGCCTTCTTCCTGTCGACTCGGGAAGACCATATCGCGCCGTGGAAGACGACCTATGCGGCGACCCAGCTGTTCTCCGGCCCGATGCGGTTTTGCCTGTCGGCCTCCGGTCACATCGCCGGCGTGGTCAACCCGCCGGCGGCGGAGAAGTACTGTCACTGGGTCAATCAGGACACGCCGGCGGATCCGGATGCCTGGTTCGGCAAGGCCAAGCAGGTGCCGGGCTCCTGGTGGCCGGAGTGGGCGAGCTGGCTGACTCCCAAGAGCGGTGCGAAGGTTACGGCGCGGCAGCCCGGCGACGGCAAGTTGGCTGCGATCGAAGATGCGCCGGGATCTTATGTGAAAGTGCGGGTCGTCGAGAAGACCGACGCCAGCTAGGCTGACTGCCAACCGGTGCGCCGGACGACTCTCGTTATTGCGTCCCGCACTGACAAGCCACGTCACCCTCTGATTGACGAAACGTCGCGCGTTGTTCGCCAGCCGATGTGAGCAGGGCTTTTCAATGCCGGTGAGCCCTGCGGACCGCAAAGACGCGCAGTCTGCGCTCCGACAACGGGGTGCACTAGTCTAATAGAAGGGGGTCAAAGGAATCGAATCGGGCTGGGAGGGACTGCAACTCTAGAATCAAGTAGGTTGTTCTCCGGTTGCGTGAATGCACATCGTGTTCGTCGTACAGTAGACTCGGAGTGATTGGTTGACGGATTGGCTGCAGCAGACCTACCCGTCAATTCGGACGGTCGCGGACTTTGACGAGAGGGAATTGGTAGATCCGGGATGCCGTGAGCTTTTCGGCTGGTGGAAAGGTTATCAACCGGTCCTCCCACCGCGCAGTGATTTCGATATCGTCGAACATCCAGCCCTTGCAGCGAACATCTACCTCATCGAGCAGGTGAGTTCGTCCGAGTTCCGGATTCGACTGCAAGGCGAACGCGTCAGGCAGATGGTGGGGCCATCAGGGTTTCCCACAACGTTGAAGACGAATGATACCGGTCCGATCGGACAAATAGCCCGAAACTATGCCGAGGCCATCGCGAGGAACGCTGCGTTGCGGCACGCCGGTTCCTTCGATCCTTTCGACAAGGAGTATCTGCAGATTGAGGCGGTCGAGGTGCCGCTGGCTGCCGACATCGGAAACACTGGCTACATACTGGGCGTGATCTACCCGGTGTCCCAGGGCGGCTAATCAAGCCGCGCTTATCTGTTCCAAAAATTCACCGACCTTGCCGTTCAGATCGGTCGACTGCGCTGACAAGCTGCCGGCGGCTTCCAGTACCTGCTGCGCGGCCTTGCCCGTCGCCTCTGACGCTTCGGCGATGCCGCCGACACTATCAGACACGCTCCGGGCACCCTCGGCTGCGCGGCGCACACTGGTGTCAATCTCGCGGGTCGACGCGGATTGCTCTTCGACGGCGGAGGCAATCGCGCTTGCGACCTGGCTGACCTCATCGGTCTTGCCAGAAATCGCAGCAATCGCATCGGCCGTTTGGCGTGTCGACGACTGGAGAGTTTCGACGAACTGAACAATCTCGGTCGTCGCGGACGCCGTCTGCCCGGCCAGTGACTTTACCTCCTGCGCGACAACCGAAAAGCCGCGACCGGCATCACCCGCCCGTGCCGCCTCGATCGTTGCGTTCAGGGCCAGCAAGTTGGTTTGGTTGGCAATCTCGCGAATAAAAGAGACCACGCCGTCGATCTTCTCGGCGGCTCCAGTCAATCCCTCGACCGCTTCGTTCGCTCGTTCTACCTGATTGACCATTTCACGGGTGGCACCCAGCGAGTCCGAAACCTGCTTGCTGATCTCGTCGATTGCCTCCGCAAGCTGTTCCGAGTTGGCCGCGACCGCATCGGCATTTTCTGTGGCTACGCCAGCCGACTGCAAGGCGGTCGTGCTGCGTTCATTCGCAGCGCTTGCGTCTTCGGTCATACCGTTGGCCAGTCCCTGCAACTGCGCGGCCGCGCTGGACACGACCTCGACGTTTTCCGAGACGGTGGTTTGAAACGCCTCGGTCAGTTCCGAACGGCGTTGCATCGACTCCCGCGCCGTGTTGATGGTCGCGGCGCCACGGCGGAAGTCGCCGCGCATGCCGCGGAGCAGAAACGGCCGGTAATACTTCTGTTGGCTCGCATATTCGAGGGACGCGCCGGATTCCCGCACATATGCGTCGGTCAGATCGAGCAGCCGGTTGATGCTCACTAGAAAACCCTGGAGTTCGCCGAACGCACCGATGTCGACGACGCGGGCCTCGAGTTCGCCATCCGCGGCGCGGGCGCAGACGGCCTCCGCCTTGGTGATCGCCTGCTTGTAAAGTTCCAGTTGTTCTTCAGCCGACACTATGATCGCTCCGGGCTTTGGGGTGGCTAAAGGGCGTGGACGAATTGGTCGTAGGTCACGCCGTTCGACGACAGCAAATCCACCATCGTCTTGTGACTCGCGATCATGCCTGCCTTACGGTCCGAACTCTTTTGTTCAACGGCCAATAGGTCGCGGTAGATGGGCTCAATCTTGACGATTGCGGAGCGATCCGGCAGCCGGCGGTTCGAGTGGTATCCAACGACTTTGCCATCCGGCCCGAAGCTGGGCGTGACATGGGCGAAGACCCAATAGAAGTCGCCGGACTTCGCCATGTTCTTCACGTAGGCGAAGATCTCCTGCCCTGTCGCCAGGGTGTCCCATAACAGCTTGAACACACAGCGCGGCATGTCCGGGTGTCTGACAAGGCTGTGCTGTTCGCCGAGCACCTCCTTTTCTTCGAAGCCGGCAACGCGAAGAAAGACATCGTTCGCGTAGGTGACACGGCCGGTCGGGTCCGTCTTGCTGACGATGATCTCATCCTCAGCAAAGGTTACTTCCGTTTCGGTGGTTTGGATGGCCGGTTTGGGCATTTTGGTCGGGTGCCGCTCTCGCAAGTACTTTTCGGCGCCTACTTAGAGTGGTTCATTTAAATATCGATTAATCGTATTTCACTAGTTCTACTTAATAGTGCGACGCCCTCTCAGTTCACCACGTGGGGTGATGCCGGCCGTGGTTCACAAACTTCTCCGTCTTTACAAGAAAGAGGATCGTCGATGCGACCAACGCACCAGTTATCCAGGAGTCGAGTGGACCGGCTGGGATTTGAACAAGGTTTGCATTGGTGGCGCGTAGGTGAAAACGATTTGCATTACCAGTACACCCACTACTCAAGGGGCACAGATTTGCCGGTGAGCTCGGCCTCTTGGACCTGGAGGTTCTTGAGGTTGAGCAAGCGGATATCGCCCGGCACTAACTCACGCGCCGGCAACACGTGGCGATGTCCGTTGCGGTGACGGTTGCGTTGGGGGCCAGCAAGGTGCGAATGGCGTCTAGGGCGCGCTCGGCCTTGCCTTCTTGGACGAAGCCGACCAGCGCATTGATGAAGACATGTGCAGTGTCCTCAGCATGCCAAGCGGTCTGTGCTGATTGGATGCCGGTCATGCCGCGGGCGTTGACATGCGAAGCAGACAGTCCTGTTGAGGTGGCTCAACGGGCGCACCGCCGGGGTCGCCTCAGACGACCGCTTTGCGCAATTGCCGCAGATAGTCTGGCGTCTCGTTGGCATGGACAACCGCCCGGCGGACCAGATCATCGAAATGACGGGTCAGCGTGCGGATATGTTCAGTCGTGTTGAAGACAAAATACATCTGGCCGACGTAGACCACTGCCCGTACCGGGCCGAACACTGTGTAGGGCACCGCGAATAAGGACCGTGCGTCGTACATGTAGAGGCGGAGGCTCGGATAGAGTTCCTCAAACACGCGTATCATGCGATCGATCTGCTCAAGGCGGGAGTCGCGGTCGAGATCGCGCCACACGCCCTCCCCCAGGGCGAACCCCTGGATGAGTTGGCGCGGTAGACACACCTCCATGTCCGTTTCCGGCATGCGCGAATAGCTGAGTTTGTCGCGGCTGGCGGCGATCGCCTGGTCACTGGTCCGCGCCAAATAGGCGTCGAATTCGTATTCCATCACCCGGTCGGTCTTGGCGAGGTCCGGCAGGCTGGTCGGGACGTAGCGGATCTTGTAGCCGGCCGCTTCCTCGTGCCAGCGGGCCAGGTCCTGATCGGCCGTGCTTTGCGGGGTCAGCGTGACCTGCGGGGCCTCCGGCAGGATTGCGGCGCCGAGTTCCGCTTCTCCGCGCAGGCCGAGCAGCCAGTCCAGGCTGACTTGCAGGGCGTTGCCGATGGCGGCAACCGTATCGGCCCGCGGCAGCCGGTCGTTTTCTGCGGACAGAAGCTGCGACAAGGTAGAGCGGTCGATGCCGACCCGCTGCGCAAGCTGTGCCTGGCTCAGTTTGGCCCGCTGCATGGCTTCGGCCAACCGCTGGCGGAACAGGCGTGCGGCATCCTGGCGCTCGAAGGCCGCGGATGGGGTGATGTCGTCCACGGGGTCTACGGCCGGGTCGTCGTCGTCCAACATGTCGAACTATCCCTGCCGGTCCGTCGCCTGTTCCGCCACCAGATACTCGGCGCCGAGGTCGCGGTAGCGGGCCACCAGGACACCGAACATGTCGACCTCCTCCGGCCGGACCTGGCGCTGGGGCTTCGCCGGCGTGCCGGCCCAAACTTCGCCGGACCGGACCCGCTTGCCAGGGGTGACCAATGCACCGGCCGCGACCATGGCGCCACTTTCGACGACGGCGCCATCCATGACGCAGGACCGCATGCCAATGAAGCAGCCGCTCTCAAGGGTACAGGCATGCAGGAGCACCATATGGCCGACGGTAATCTGATCACCTAGGTAGGTCCCCTGCAGATCCTTGGCCACATGAATGACCGTGCCATCCTGAACATTGCTGCCACTGCCGATTCGGACATCGTTGACGTCGCCCCGGATCACCACGCCCGGCCAAATGCTGCTGCCGGCGCCGATCTCGACATCGCCGATGATCGTCGTATTCGCCGCAACGTAGGCCGTGTCATGGATTCGCGGCCAAACATCCCGGTACGGCTGGATCACTGGCATGGCCCCTCCTAACACAGGGCTCTGGCGCCAGCCAACGCGGTTGCTTTGCCGGCGGGCGTGGCTAAGCTGCGGGTCCCTTCCCTGATGAGGGCCGCAATTGATGGCCGTGCCCGTCTCCAGCGATGAAAACCAAATCGATCCACTGATCCCCGCCGACGAAATCGCCGGCCGGGTCGAGGAACTGGCTGCCGAACTTAGCAAGATATTGCCGGCCGAGGTGGTGGTGTTGGCGCTGCTGAAGGGCAGCTTCATGTTCGCCGCGGACCTGGTGCGGGCCCTGCGCACGCGGGGCGTCCGCTGCCAGGTCGAATTTCTCAAAGTGTCGAGCTATGGCAACGCCAAGGAAAGCTCCGGCCGGATCGCGGTGCAGGGTGACGTGCCAGGCGATCTGCGCGGCAAGGCGGTGCTGCTGCTCGACGACATTCTGGACACCGGCCGGACGTTGGAGTGGGCGCAGCGGGCGGTGAAGAGCGTTGGTGCGGAGTCGGTTACGGTCTGCGCCCTGCTGGATAAGCCCAGCCGCCGGGAAGTGCCGCTGGAGGCGGATCTGGTGGGCTTCAAGATCCCGGACCGGTTTGTGGTGGGCTATGGCATCGACTATGCGCAGCAGTTCCGAGACTTGCCCTATATCGGGGCGGTGCGGGACTGATGACCCGGCAGCGGTAGATCAGCCGCAGACCCGCTCAGGGTCGACATAGCCCCAGCCGTAGGTTTCGTCGTGGCCGGGTGGGCCTAAATCCTCCGCCCGCTGCTTGAGGGCTGCGCGGACTGAGGCTGGATCCGCTCT
>JANQOE010000037.1 GCA_028279245.1 Alphaproteobacteria bacterium | reverse complement strand
GCGCGAGCTGATCGTCGTCCAGCATCTGGCCAACGGCCTGTCGAACAAAGAGATCGCCCGGCTGCTGGGCATCGTCGACGGCACCGTGAAGATCCATGTGCGCAACGTGCAGCGCAAACTGAAGCTCAAGAACCGCACTCAGATCGCCGTCTGGGCGGTGGAGCACGGCCTGCAGGACATGCCGCTCGCCGCCTAGGCAACCCCTCGCTCGACCCTCCTAGACCCTCCTTCCCCCTCGACTACAGCGGGACCGTCTCGGTCCCGCTTTTTTTGTGGTCTAACGTTAACCATTGCCTGCCACGATTCGTGGCGTTAGACGCGTCGAGGGGGTTTGGCCGATGCGGTTCGTTGCAATATTGGCGCTGAGTTTGGTCTGGCTGATGCCGTCCGCCGGGTTTGGCGGGGCGAGCTACGTCTTCTTCTATCAGGAACGCGGCCCGTGGACGGTGCTGTGCGGCGAGGACGAAGTGGCCGGACGCAAGGTCTGCGAACTCAGCGCGCCGCCGCCCGAACTGGGCGTCAAGCAGAACGTCATCTTTGTCGAGGCGGCCGGCCGGGACCGGTTCCGGGTGCGCGTGCAGATCCGTGATCTCACGCCAAAGGATGCGCCGGTGCGGCTGCAGATCGACTCCGGCAAGGTGTTCGAGACCCTGGCGCAGCGAGGAGAAGCTATCTGGGACGGCAAGGCGGCGGATGCGATCGTCAAGGCGATGCGGTCCGGCGGGGCGGTCACCTACTCGGTCCCGGTGGCGCCGGACGGGGCGCCGCGGTCCACCCTGGTGCCGCTGGAGGAGTTCGGCGCGGCCCTAGAGATCTATCGGCAGGTGATGCAGGCGCACGGCATCGGTTAGGATCGCGCATCGTCACCATGCTTCCGACGGGAAAAGAAAAGGCGGCAAGAGCCGCCCTTGCCGCAATGGCGAGTGGAGAAGGATCCGCCGGTGCGCATCGCCGGGCGCTAGCCTCGGGCCGGCACCAATGCTAGGACTACTAAAGAATTCTGTTACGTTCTTGTCAATGCATTCATTGTTGAGGGCAGCTTTGGAGCTAAGACGACGATAGATGGCTGCGAGAACCACCCGGGTTGCCGACGCCTACGAGCGGCTGAAGGCGGAAATCCTGGACAACCACATGCCGCCCGGGTTCCAGGCGCTTGAGCCCGAGATCGCCTTGCGCCTCGGCATGAGCCGGACGCCGGTGCGCGAGGCGCTGCTCAAGCTGGCCTCCGACGGGCTGATCGAGCTGATACCGCGCCATGGGGCACGGGTGCTGCCGATGTCGCCGGACGATATGCGCGAAATCTACGAGGTGCTGACAGCGCTGGAGCCGGAGGCGGCGGCGCGGCTGGCACGGGCCCGTCCCAGCGACGCCGAGCTGCGATCGCTGGAGCAGGCGACGCAAGACATGGAACAGGCGCTGACGCGCAACGACCTGGACGCCTGGGCGGCGGCAGACGACCGGTTTCACCGGCGGCTGGTGGAGCTGAACGGCAATCGGCGGCTGTCCGGGTTCGTCAAGACGCTGTTCGACCAAGCGCACCGCGCCCGCATGATGACATTGCGGCTGCGCGAACCGCCGGCCAAGTCGACCGAGGATCACCGCGCCATCCTCGAACACATTAGGGCCGGCGATGCGGACAAAGCGCGCGAGGCGTTCCGCCTGCACCGCGAACGGGCGGCGGCGGAGCTGCTGACCATCCTCGAAAACTACCGGCTGCCCCGGCTGTAGGCCGCGCGCATCGGATGCCGCACACCAGTCAGATCGCCGTCATCAAAGGGGATGGCATCGGGGTCGACGTGACCGAGGCGACGATCGCGGTGGCCGCAGCAGCGGCCGAGGTCGTCGGCGGGTTTTCGCTCTCCTACCGGGAGGTGCAGGCCGGCGCGGGTTACTTCGCCGCGACCGGCCGCGACATCGAGCCGGATGGCGAGGAGACGGCGGGCACGGCGGACGCCATCCTGCTTGGCGCGATCGGGCTGCCGGCCATTCGTCACGCCGACGGGACCGAGATCTCGCCCCATTTGCGGCTGCGGGAGCGGTTTCAGCTCTACGCCGGGGTGCGCCCGGCGCGCGCCTATCCCAACGCGCCGCAACGGCTGGCGGACCCGGACGCGGCGGCGATCGACCTGGTGATCCTGCGGGAGTCGACCGAAGGCCTGTTCTATTCGGCGGCGGTGCACAACCGCAGCGAGGTGATCGGCGACAGCGAGGTGCGCGATACGCTGCGCATCACTCGCCCGACGACCGAGAAATTGCACCGGTTCGGCTTTCGCCTGGCGGAAAAGCGGAAGGCGCGCGGCCGGCCGGGCCGGCTAACCTGTGTTGACAAGGCCAATGTGTTCCGGTCGATGGCGTTTTTCCGGCGGATCTTCGACGAGATCCGCCCGGAGTTCCCGAACGTCGATGCCGACCACAACTATGTCGACGCCCAGGCGCTCGACCTGATCCGGCAGCCCTGGGCGTTCGACGTGCTGGTTATGGAGAACATGTTCGGCGACATCCTGTCGGACCTGGCCGGGGCACTGGTCGGCGGGATGGGCATGGCCGCCTGCGCCGAAATCGGCGACGCGCACGGGCTGTTTCAGCCGGCACATGGCAGCGCCCCTGACATCATGGGACAGGACAAGGCGAACCCGCTGGCGGCGGTGCTGAGCGGGGCGTTGATGCTCGATTATCTGGCGGACAAGACCGGCGCCGGGGCAATGGCGGACGCGGCGCAGTTGATCGAAGAGTCGGTCTATCGCGGGTTCGCCGAGCGACGGTTGCGGCCGATGGAATTCGGCGGCGATATGGGAACGACTGCGATGACGCGGGAGCTGATCGCACTGGTCGGCGAGCGGGAGACGCGGCGCGCCGCCAGCGCCTGACCGCTACCATCTGACCCTAGGCGCGGGCCCGCGGCCTTCGTAAAGTGCGCGGCGATGACCGCTGTTCCGCTGATCGATCTCACCAACGACGATGACACAACCGCCCGGCGGATCGATGCGGCATGCCGGGAGATCGGGTTTTTTGGCATCGTCGGACACGGCGTCGCGGCCAATGCCATCGACGGCATGTGGGACGCGGCGCGGACCTTCTTCGATCTGCCGGACGCGGCGAAGCGGCAGGTGGCAATGCCGTATGACGGCTATCCCTACGGTTACTCGCCGCTGCTCAACGAGGGCTTGGCGCATTCGTTGGGCGAGGCCTCACCGCCGGACCTGAAGGAAAGCTTCAACATGGGCCCGCCACACCGGCCGGCGCGCCCGCTGACGGACGAGGATGAAGCTTTCGCGTTCGCGGAAACGCCATGGCCGGAGGCGCCCGCCGGTTTTCGCGTGGCGTGGTTGGCATATTACGCGGCGATGAGCACACTGGCGGCGCGGCTGATGGGTTTGTTCGCGTTGGCGCTGGAGCTGCCGGCCGGCTTCTTTGACAGCAAGATCGACCAGCATATCAGTGCTCTGCGGGCCAACAACTACCCGCATCCGACCTCACCACCGCAGCCCGGCCAGCTACGGGCGGGCGTCCACAGCGACTATGGCAGCTTGACGATCCTGCTGCAGGACGACGCGCCTGGCGGATTGCAGGTGTGCGACCGGGACGGTGTCTGGCGCGACGTGCCGCACGTGCCCGGCGCGTTCGTGGTCAACATCGGTGACCTGATGGCCCGCTGGACCAACGACCGCTGGGTTTCGACGCTGCACCGGGTGGTTAATCCGCCGCCGGACGCCATGGGCTCGACCCGGCGGCAGTCCGTCGCTTTCTTCCACCAGCCGAACTGGGACGCGCAGATCGCCTGTATCCTGAGCTGTCTGGCCGCCGGCGCCGCGCCCAAATACCCGCCCATTTGCTCCGGCGCCTACCTCATGAGCAAGTACCGCAGCACAGTCGGGCTGCCGGCGGACTGAGGGCCGCTTAACCCGCCGTTAGCGCCGATTGGCCGAAAATCGCCCCGGAAACCTGGGGCGCATAATGGACGTTCTGAAGGACCTGATCCTTCTCTTCTCCCTCCCGATCCGCTACCCGAGCCTGCCGAACCAGCGGATCTTCTGGGTCTATTTGCTGTGCGCGCTGGTGATCGCCGCGGTGGTCTATTTCGTCCACTGTCAGGCGCGGGGCAAGCCGGTGAGGGTTGGCGGTCTGTTGCGCTTCTGGTTTCCGAAGAATGTCTTCACCCACGCGTCGGCGATCGTCGACTACAAGTACTTCCTGATCAACCGCATCCTGTTTCCACTGTTCTTCGCGCCCTTCGTGCTGGGGTCGGCCGCGGTGGCAAATCAAACAGCGGTGCGGCTGGAGGCGCTGTTCGGCGCGGCGGAGCCGGCGGCAGCGATCGGCTTTGCAACCACCATGCTGTTCACGGTTATGGCGATCGCCGCGATGGACCTCGGTCTGTTCATCGCGCACTACCTGCAGCACAAAGTTCCGCTGCTGTGGGAGTTCCACAAGGTCCACCACTCGGCCGAGGTGCTGACACCGATCACCGTATATCGCATGCACCCGGTGGACGATTTGTTGAGCGGTACGTTGGCCGGTCTGCTGACGGGTCTCGTGGCCGGCGTGTTCACCTACGCCTTCGGCGACGGGGCGGTGCCGCTGACGGTGTTCGAACTGAACCTGTTTCTGTTTCTGTTTTACGTGTTCGGCTACAACCTGCGGCACTCGCATGTGTGGCTGGCCTATCCCCGGGCGCTGAGCCACGTGTTTGTCAGTCCGGCGCAGCATCAGATCCATCATAGCCGGGCGCCGAAGCATTTCGACCGCAACATGGGCTTCCTGCTGGCCATCTGGGACAGGCTGGCGGGTACGCTGTACTTGCCGCAACGCCGCGAGACGCTGGATTTCGGGCTCGACCGGATGGAGCATGAAGAGTTCGACAGTGCGCTGCGGCTGTATTGGCTGCCGTTCCGCAAGGCCGCTGCGCTGATATCGGGCACGCGGCGAGAACAGGCATGAGACTCCCCGTCCTGGCCGGTTTGGCCGTGCTGATGATCGGGCTGGCGGTGTGGTCCACGCGGTCGCTGACCGCGACGCCGCCGGACACGGTGCACCTGGAAGAACTCACCTGGGTCGAAGTGCGAACCTTGGTCCAACATGGGCATACGGTCGCGATCGTGCCGACCGCGGGGCTGGAGCAGAACGGGCCGCATGTCGTGCTGGGCAAGCATGGCTATGTCGTGCGCCATACGGCGGACCGGATTGCGCGGGCGTTGGGCAATGCGCTGGTGGCGCCGGTGATGAACTATGTGCCCGAGGGTTCGATCGATCCGCCGGACGGGCATATGCGTTTTGCCGGCACCATCAGCATCCCGGAGCCGGTGTTCGCGGATGTGCTGGAAGCAACGGCGCGCAGTCTGCGGGCCCATGGCTTCACGCTGATCGCGTTGCTGGGCGACAGTGGCGGCAATCAGGCGACCCAGGCCGCGGTCGCGGAGGCGTTGAACGCTGAATGGGCTGGGACCGGCGCTACGGTGCTGCATGTCGGCGACTATTACGCGGCGAACGGTCAAGCGGATTGGTTGGTCGCAGAGGGCGAGAGTCATGCGTCGATCGGCGGGCACGCCGGGATCCGCGATACGTCGGAACTGATGGCCGTCTATCCCGATGGCGTGCGTGCCGAGATGGTGCGGCCCGGCGGCGGCCGCTACCCCGAACCGACGGGGGTCAGCGGCGACCCGACGCGGGCCTCGGTGGCGCGGGGGGAGAAGATGCTGGCGCTGAAGATCGAGGCAGCTTTGGCGCAAATCAACGCGGTCCTGGCCCAATAGCACCGGCTTAGTGGGCTTTCGACGGCGGCGGTGCAAAGAAGCTATTGATATGAAACAATGTGCCGGACGGGGCGGCTTGCTAGCGGAGGCACATGTATACGAAACAAGCCCTGCGCGAACTTGGCATATCGGGGAGCTTGTCGGAGGCTGACCGGCGGTCGCTTGACGAGGATGGTTTTTTCATTGCCGAAGGTGTGCTGACGGACGATCAGTGCGCGGCGATGGCTGCGGCGTTCGACAAGCTGGCGGCGGTTGAAGGCGACCAGGGTGGACACGAGGTCCATATCGAACCGAACGCCCAACGGGTCTCGAACATCTTCAGCAAAACCGATGCGTTCGACGCCTGCCTGGCGATCGCGCCGATGCTGTTGGCATCGCACTACTTGCTGGGCGAGTTCAAGCTGCACGGGTCAAATCTGCGGGAGCCGCAGCCGGATGGTGGACAGCAGGACTTGCATGCCGACGTGCCGAAGAAGTTCGATGACGACTGGTGGGTATGCAACGGCATCATCGCGTTCGACGACATCACGCTGGACAACGGGCCGCCGCGGGTGGTGCCAGGTTCTCACAAGTGGCAGCCGATGAACGTCGCCTACGTCAACATCCATGACTGGGAACCGACGCCGTTGACGCCCGAGGAAGCGGCGCGCGTGCCGGCGGATTTGTCGGCGCCCTACCCCGGCGAAGTCATTGCGACGGCACCGAAGGGATCGCTGATCGTTATCAACTCATCGCTATGGCATGGGGGCACGACGAACCGCAGCGGCGCCCGGCGGCGCGTCTTGCATCTGACCTACACGCGCCGCGACCTGCCGCAACAGTTCGTCTACCGGTCAGCGGTCACCGCCGACCTGTATACCCGGATGAGCCCGGCGCAGCGGTTCTTGATGGATATCGAGGAACTGCCAAAGGGCGCCACGGCCATGACCCAATCCGCCGGACGAAACTCCGGCAGCGAGTGGTGGAGCCCGCCGGCGCGGGCGGACTGACCGCTGCCTGCACGATGGTGCTAGCCAACGAATAGGATGATAAAGGCGACAATCAGCGCGAACAGTGCGATGGCCTCCGTCAGAGCGAATCCCAGCAGGCCGACCGGCTGAACCTTTTCGTTGGCGCCGGGGTTGCGCGCGACCGAGGAGATCCAGTCGGCAAAGATCTTGCCGAGCGCTAGTGCCACGGCAAATAGCGGCAATAGCGCCAGGGCAGCCGCAAGCAGTCTCACACCGTCGTCGGTCATGTCTCATCCTTTCTTATGTGGTGGTAGGCATCAGTGCGCGTGCAGTGCGTCACGGATGTAGAGAGAGGTGATGAGGGCGAAGATGTAGGCCTGGACGAAGAAGATCATCACTTCGAACCCGTACAGCACCGACATCATCATCAACGGCAGCAGCGAGACGAAGATTCCCGTTGGCCCCAGCGCTTCCAGCAACATGACGCTGAAGTCGCCGAACAGCTTGATCATGATGTGGCCGGCCAGGATGTTTGCGAAGATACGCACACCGAGCGTCAGCGGCCGGAACAGATAGGAGATCAGTTCGATGATCACCAGGACCGGCGCGAGATAGAAGGGCGTCCCGGCGGGCAGGAAGAAGCGAAAGAACCCCAGGCCCTGGGTCCGGAACGCCAGGACGTTGACGTACACGAAGACGAGGAGCGCCAACGCCAGGGTGACGATGAGGTGGCTGGTGAAAGTGAATTTGACCGGCGTCAGTCCGAACAAGCTGCCGAACAGGATGAAGACAAACAGCGTGAAGACAAATGGAATGGAATTCGCAGCCTTTTGCCCGGCCGTGTTGACGACGACGCGGGCAATGAACGCGTAGACATACTCGACACTGACCTGCAAGCGGCCCGGCACGAGGGCACGTTCCCGCATGCCGTAGAACAGATAGATGCTGACCAACAGCACCGTCGTGACCATCGCCTGGGTCGAGGTGGTGAACGAGATGTCGAACCCGAAGACCCGGAGCGGGATCAACGGATCGATCTCGAACTGGCGAATGGCATACGGCGCCTGTGGATCGTAGGGCGCCGGGTCGGATTCCATGGAAACCTCGCAATCGAGTAGTACCTAGGTCACCTCTTCACCGATAACCAAGCGGCCTTTGATCGTTGTTCTCTATTAACCAAATTATGGAGATTGATCGTTTCTAACTATCAACTCTGCCGTTGTGTTCGATTTGCTCTATGTCTGACGCGGCCCACTTCCAGAGGTGAAGCCATTGGTCAACCCGGAGGGCACGCATGCAGCGGTTCAAGAATCTTCTGCTGGTCGCCGATCAGAGCTGCCAGGCCGACGCGCTGCATCGGGCGACCTGGCTGGCGCAGCGCAACGGCGCGCGGATCACGCTGGTCGACGTCGTCGAGGCCGAGCCCGGCGAGCTGCTGTCGCTTGCCAGCCTGCCCGGCGCACGGGCGCGGGAGATCGAATTCGAGGTGGTCGAGTTCCACAAATCGCGGCTGGCGGAACTCGGCGCCGCGGTGCGCGCGCAAGGTATCGAAGCCGATGAGGTGCTGCTGCAAGGGACGCCGTTTATCGAGATCATCCGCCAGGTAATCCGCGGCCGGCACGATATGCTGGTGAAGATTGCCGGCGGCCGGTCGGACGGGCTGTCGCTGCTGTTCGGCAGTACCGATCTGCACCTGCTGCGGAAGTGCCCTTGCCCGGTCTGGATGCTGAAGCCGGCTGGGCCGGACAAGTACCAGCGCATTATCGCCGCGGTCGATCCGGACCCGAAGGATCCGCAACGGGATGCGCTGGGCCGGCTGGTGATGGATTTGTCGACCTCGCTCGCCGCCGCCGATGGCAGCGAACTGCATGTGCTGCACGCCTGGCATCTCGAAGGCGAAGCAACCATGCGCAACAGCGCCTTCACCAAAATCCCCAAACCGCAAATCGATCAACTGGTCGAGGACGCCGCTGCGGATGCCCGCGACCGGTTCGAGCAACTGCTGGTGCACTACGACTTGCACCTGACATCGCCCGACGTGCATCTGGTGAAGGGCGAGGCCCGCAGTGTCGTGCCCAACTTCGCCCGGACCGTCGATGCCGGGTTGATTGTCATGGGGACCGTCGGCCGCACGGGGATCAGCGGATTCTTTATTGGGAACACCGCCGAGGCGACCTTGCACCAGGTCGAATGCTCCGTGCTGGCCGTCAAGCCGCCGGGCTTCACGACACCGGTCAACCTGCCTAGTTCCTAAGACTAGATTCGTTCGACCGCCTTTTTCTGGCATACCTACTCGCTTGACGACTCCCTTCGCCATACGCGCTGCGACGCCCGCACTGTGGCTGCTGCCCCCTGCGGCGATCACGCTTGTGCTGCTTGGGCTCCTGCCGGCGGTCGCGGACGGCGCGGTGTTTCGCGTGGCCGCGGCCTGGGTGCCGAGCCTCGGCATCAACCTGTCCTTCAAGCTGGACGGTCTGTCGCTGACCTTTGCGCTGCTGATCGGCGGGATCGGTACGCTGGTCACTGCTTACTCCGCCAAATACATGGCGAAACATGCCGACCGCGCTCGCTTCTTCGTGCTGCTGCTGGCGTTCATGTTTTCGATGCTCGGCCTGGTGCTGGCCGACAACCTGGTGGTGCTGTTCGTCTTCTGGGAGCTGACGACGATCACCTCCTACCTGTTGATCGGCTTCGACCATGCGGATGCCAAAGCCCGGCGGTCGGCGTTGCAGGCCATTCTGTTGACGGGCATCGGTGGCCTGGCGCTGCTGGCCGGCATCATTTTGATCGGCACCGCTGCGGGCACCTACGAACTGTCGGAGATCCGGGCGCAGGGCGATGTGATCCGCACGCACGCGTTGTACGTGCCGATCCTGCTGTTGGTGCTGTTGGGGGCCTTCACCAAGTCGGCACAAGTGCCGTTTCATTTTTGGCTGCCGAACGCGATGGCGGCGCCGACGCCGATCAGCGCCTACCTGCACTCCGCCACCATGGTCAAAGCCGGGATCTATTTGCTGGCACGGATGCATCCGACGCTGGCCGGGACGGACCTGTGGATCTGGACGTTGACCATTTTCGGTGCGGTGACCGCGGTGGTCGCCTCGCTGCTGGCGCTGCGGCAGACCGATCTGAAGCTGATGCTGGCCTACACCACCGTCATGGCGCTGGGCACGTTGACGATGTTCCTGGGGGCCGAGGCGACCGTGGCGATTGCCGCCGCCGTGACCTTCCTGATCGTGCATTCCTTCTACAAGGCGGCGCTGTTCCTGCTGATCGGCAACATCGACCATGGGACGGGCACACGGGACGTCCGGCGGCTGCGCGGGCTGCGCCAGGCGATGCCGATCACCGCGGCCACGACCGCGTTGGCCGCCTTCTCGATGGCCGGGTTTCCGCCGTTCCTCGGTTTCATCGGCAAAGAACTGAAGTACGAAGGCGCGCTGGCCATCGCCTCGGAGCCGCTGTTCGTCGCAGCGGCGGTGGTGACGGCCAACGCGCTGATGGTCGCGGTCGCCGGTATCCTGGTGATCAAGCCGTTCTTCGGCCCCGCGGGAACGCTGCCGAAGACGCCGCATGAGGCGCCGGTGCAGCAATGGATCTGTCCGGCGATCTTGGCGGCGCTCGGCCTGCTGTTCGGGCTGGCGCCGGGGCTGATCGGGCAATCGCTGGTGCAGCCGGCGGTGACCGCCATTCTCGGCCGGCCGGAGACCGTGAAACTGGCGTTGTGGCATGGCATCAATGTGCCGTTGGCGCTCAGCATTCTGACGCTGGCCGCAGGCGCCTTGGTCTACTTCTTTTATGGCCGGCTGCGGGCTGGTCTGGCGACGCTTGAGGCGCGGCAACCGCTCACCGCCGACGAGATTTGGGACCGGCTACTGGCCGGCTTGCGCTGGGCCGCCGCGCAGCAAACGAGTGTGCTGCAGAACGGCCGGTTGCGCACCTATCTGCTGACCGTGTTCGCCACCGTTGCGCTGGCGCTGGCCGCGACCTTCATTGCGCGGGGCGTCGAGAACGATCTGAGCTGGCCGCGGCTGCACCTCGCGGAATGGGGTGCCGCCGCGCTGATTGTCGCCGGCGCGGTGATCACGGCGATCACCCACTCGCGGCTGACGGCGATTTGCGCGTTGGGCGTGGTCGGCGTCGGGACGGCCCTGGTGTTCCTGATGTTCGGCGCGCCTGATGTGGCGATCACCCAGTTGCTGATCGAAACGCTGGTGGTGGTGCTGGTCGCGGCGGTGATGCTGCGGCTGCCCGAGTTGCCGGCGGCGCGGCTGCGGCCGGTCCGGCTGGCGGTGTCGGCGGCGTTGGGCACGGTGTTTGCCATTGCGTTAGCGGGCTCGGTGCGCGGGCCGCAGGATTCCGCCATCACCGACTATTACGAAGCGAAGAGCCTGACCGAGGCGTTCGGCCAGAACATCGTCAATGTGATTCTAGTCGACTTCCGGGCGCTCGACACCTTTGGTGAGATCGCGGTGGTGGCGATTGCCGCAATCGGCGCCTACGCCTTGATGCGGACACGCAGCGCGGCGCGTCCATGAACTCGCTGCTGCTCTCGGTCGCCAGCCGGCTTTTGCTCGCGCTGATGCTGCTGTTCTCCGTCTTTATGCTGCTGCGCGGCCATAATGCGCCGGGCGGCGGGTTCATCGGCGGGCTGATCGCCGCGACCGGCGTGGCGGTCTATGCGATTGCCGATGGTTGCGCGGCGGCGCGGCGGGTCATCTATTTCGATCCGCCGAACATCGCCGTCACCGGGCTTGGCCTGGCGCTGCTGGCGGGCTTGCTGGCGGGGCCGTTCGGCGACCCGTGGTTCACCGGGCAGTGGTGGTTCATCAACACCGGCGACGGCGGCAAGGGCATCCCGCTCAGCACCGTGCTGCTGTTCGATATTGGCGTCTACTTGTGTGTGCTGGGCGCCGTGCTGACGTTCGTCTTCGCGTTCGAGGAGAACGTCTGAGCATGGAAACCGCGCTTGCCGTCGTCGCCGGGGTGCTGATTGCCTGCGGCGTCTATCTGATGATGGCCGGACACATCATGCGTTTCATGTTCGGGCTTATGTTGCTCGGCAACGCGGCGAATCTGACCCTGTTCGTCGCTGGCCGGCTGACGCGCGCCGACCCGCCACTGATCCCCGACGGGCTCGACGTGCCGATGGTCGACGCCGCCAACGCGTTGCCGCAGGCGCTGGTGCTGACGGCCATCGTCATCGGCTTCGGCCTGTTGGCATTCGTGTTGGCACTGATCTACCGGGCCTACCAGTCGCTGGGCACGCTGGAAAGCGACGAGATGCGGGTGGCGGAGCCGGAAGGCCCGGAGCGATGAGCTGGCTGCTGTCGTTGCCGATCGTCATCCCGGTGGTGACGGCGATTGCGGCGTTTCTGATGCGGAAGACGCCGCCGGCCGGCCGTTGGATTAGCATCGGCGGTTGCGCGCTGCATCTGCTGGCGGCGGCGGTGCTGCTGACCGCTGTGCTGCGCGACGGCGTGCTGGCGGCGCAGATGGGCGCCTGGCCGGCGCCGTTCGGCATTACGCTGGCGGCCGATATTCTGAGTGCGGCGATGGTGCTGGTGACGGCGCTCACCGGGCTGTGCACCGCCATCTACGCGGCGGCGGATATCGACGAGCAGCGGGAGTCCCTGGGCTACCACGCGCTGTATCAGACATTGCTGGCCGGGGTGTGCGGCGCCTTTCTGACGGGCGATCTGTTCAACCTGTACGTCTGGTTCGAGGTGATGCTGATCGCCTCCTTCAGCTTGCTGGTATTGGGCGGCGGCCGGGCGCAGCTCGACGCGGGCATCAAGTATGTGGCGCTGAACCTGGTGGCGACGCTGCTGCTGCTCGTCGGGATCGCGTTGCTGTACGGTTTGACGGGCACATTGAACCTGGCGGATCTGCACGTCGCGACACGCGACCTGGACGGCAGCCCGACGCTGACCACGGTCGCGGTGGTGTTCATCGCCGCGTTCGGCATCAAGGCGGCGGTCTTCCCGTTGTTCTTCTGGCTGCCGGCCTCCTATC
>JANQOE010000109.1 GCA_028279245.1 Alphaproteobacteria bacterium | reverse complement strand
TCGATCAGGATAACGTCGTCGTAGCCTTCCCAGGCGGCGATCAAGGAGAGCGCTTCGCCGCTCTGTAGCTTGACCTGCACGCTGCTGCTCGGCTCGTTCGCCAGGGTGCTGGCAACGGCATGACCGATACCGTCGTCGCCACGGTCGGTGTTGCCAACGCCGATGACCAGGGTTTCAGGCACGATCCAACTCAAGCTTGAGGAAGTGTACGGAGCATGAGATGCAGGGGTCGTAATTGCGGATTGTCTGCTCGCAGCGCCACTTCAGGTCGTCGTCTGCCATGTCGATGTTGTCGGTCAGCACGGCGCGCAGGTCTTCTTCAATGCTCGGCTGGTTCTGGGAGGACGGTGGCACGATCTGGGCGGTGCGGATGGCGCCGTCATCGGCGATCTCGTAGCGATGATAGAGCATGCCGCGCGGCGCTTCGGTCGCCCAGCGGCCGACACCGGCACGGGGTTCGACCTCGATGGCCGGTGCGTCCGGCGCCTCGTAGGACTCGAGGATGCGCAGCGCTTCGTCGCAGGCGTAGAGTATCTCGATGCTGCGGATGGCGATGCTCTTGTACGGGTTGCGGCAGTCTGGGCCGATGCCGACCTCCTTGGCCGCTTCCTTGGTTAGGGGCGAGAGCTGGTCGTAACAGAGGGCGAAGCGCGCCATCGGTCCGACGAAGTAGGCGCCACGTGCCTTGACCCGGGCGTGCAGGGCGGTCGAATGCTCGACATGGTGCTCTTCGAAGATGTCGTCATATTCGTCGAACGGAATGTCGACGCCGCGGTTCGAGACAATGCGTCCGTCGCTGAACGGGTATTCGTCCGGATGGTGCAGGGAGACGAGTTCGTAGTCGCGATGCAGATGAGGAAAGTCGAGGCTTGCTGTCCAGCGCACGGTTTCCAGCGCGGCGTCGCGGGCCCATTTCAGTTTCTCGGCGAGCTCGCGCAGGGCGCGTTTGTCGGGCAGCCGGTAGAAGCCGCCGACACGCACGTTGATGGGATGGATTTCCCGGCCGCCGAGCAATGCAACGATGTCGTTGCCGGCCTTTTTCAGCTTGAGGCCGCGCTCGACCACCTCACGGTGGTCTTTCGCCATCTCGATGGCGCCCTCGTAGCCGAGGAAGTCGGGCGCGTGCAGCATGTAGACATGCAGCGTGTGGCTCTCGATCCACTCGCCGCAATAGAGCAGGCGCCGCAATTGGCGGAGCGGCTCGTTGATTTGCACGCCGCAGGCGGCTTCCATCGCGTGCACGGCACTCATTTGATAGGCGACGGGACAGATCCCGCAGATGCGGGCGGTGATATCGGGTGCCTCGCGGAAGTCGCGGCCGCGCATGAACGCCTCGAAGAAACGGGGCGGCTCGAAGATCGACAGCTTCGCCTCTTTGACTTCGCCGTCGCGAATGGTGGCGTGCAGCGCGCCTTCGCCTTCGACGCGGGCCAGGTAGCCGACCTTGATGGTCTTACGAGTCATGACGGCTGCTCTCCTCCCGGAACGGGCCGGCATTGGTGTTGAAGGTGCGCAGCAAGCGCTGGATGTTCCGACTCTCCAGGCCGAGTTCGCTGAGCTGGCCGGTTAATGCGCTCATGTTGGCCGTTTCGGCCGGGCCGAAGCAGCCGAAACAGCCGCGGTCATAGGAGGGACATAGGGCGCCGCAACCGTCATGGGTCACCGGGCCGAGGCAAGGCGTGCCGTGGGCGACCATCACACATGCATTGCCGCGCATCTTGCATTCCATGCATGTCGAATGGGTAGGGATCATCGGCTTGCGGCCGCCGGCGAAGGCGCAGATCAACTCGACCAGCTGCATCTTGTCGATGGGACAGCCCCGCAACTCGAAATCCACCTTCACGTGTTCGGAGATGGGCGTCGAGGTGGGCAGGGTGTCGATGTAGTCCGGCCGCGCGTAGACGATGCTCATGAACTGGTCGACGTCGCGGCCGTTGCGCAATGCTTGGATGCCGCCGGCGGTGGCGCAGGCACCGATGGTCACCAGGAACTTCGATTGGCGCCGGACCTGATGAATGCGTTCGGCGTCGTGCGGCGTGGTGATTGAGCCCTCGACCAATGAGATGTCGTAGGGGCCGCGGACCACCGCGCGGGTGGCCTCCATGAAGTAGGCGATTTCGATCTCACCAGCGACGGCAAGCAGTTCGTCCTCACAGTCAAGCAACGAAAGCTGACAGCCGTCACAGGAGGCGAACTTCCAGACCGCTAGTTTGGGGCGCCGTTTCGCTGCCATCGTTACACCTGCGCAATCTGAAGGATGTCGCGGACACGGTCGTGCGACAAGACGGGCCCGTCCTTGCAGACGAAGTGCGGGCCGAGCTGACAATGGCCGCAATGGGCGATGGCGCAGCGCATGTTCCTCTCCAGCGACACGTAGATGCGGTCGGACGCGAGACCGCGCCGTTCGAGCGTCGCGGCGACAAAGCGCATCATGATGCCGGGTCCGCAAACCAAAGCGGTGGTGTTAGCCGGGTCGAATTCGGCCTTTGCCACCAATGGCGTGATCACCCCGACGTTGCCGTGCCAGCGCAGGTCCGCGTGGTCGACCGTGACCTCGACATTGATGTCGAGCTGCTGCCGCCAGCGCTGGATCTCGTCGTGATAGACGATGTCGGCGGGGCTGCGGGCGCCGTAGAGGATGCTGACGCGGCGATAATGGTCGCGATGATTGAATAGGTGGTACATGGCCGGGCGTAGTGGTGCCAGGCCCAGGCCACCGGCGATCACCAGAACGTCGCCGCCGTTGCATTCGTCCATTGGCCAGCCGGCGCCGTAGGGGCCGCGCACGCCGATCGTGTCGCCGCGCTTCAGATCGGCGAAACCATCGGTGACGCTGCCGACCAGACGCACCGTATGCACCAGCCGGTCCGTTTGTTCCGCATCGCCGGAAATGCTGATCGGCACTTCGCCGAGGCCGAACAGGTACAGCATGTTGAACTGGCCGGGCGCGAAGCTGAAACCATCTGATGTGTCCGCCGGCGCTAGATCGAAGGTCAGGGTGTCGGCCGTTTCGTTTCGCTTCCGCGCGACGTGGAAGCGCCGCGGCAGCATGGCGTCGGCCATTGCGGCGCTCGACACGGCCGTGGCGGCGTTAGGATTTGCGTCCATAGATATCCAACAGTTGCAGCCGGGCGGCCTGCATGCGGGCACTTAGCTCCGGCACGAATCGCTTCATTAGATCCCAGCCGAGATCGTGGTTTTCCTCGCACTTGGTGCGCAGACAAACCGCGTCGAGGGAGATCGCCCGCACCCGGTCGATGGCGCGCGCGTCAAAGTCCCACTTATAAGGCGGCACGAGCCAGGACGCGCCGAGGATCTGCCCCGGATCGAGTGTCTGGAAGGTGACCATCGGCCCCTCGCCGCTGGAGATCTCCAGCGCGGCGCGGCCGTCGCGCAGCAGATAGAAAGCGTTGGCGTCGGCGCCTTCGCGAAAGATGTAGTCGCCGGCTTCAAAGCGAACGTTCTTGGCGCAGCCGGCAATCAACTCCCGGAAAGGCAGATCCAGCCCGGCAAAGAACGGGTGTTCGGCAACGATGCGTCCCAGGCCATCCATTACTCAACTCCATCGCCGCTGAACGCCGCGGCTTCTTCGGTGATGTCGATGCCGACCGGGCACCAGGTGATACAGCGGCCGCAGCCGACGCAGCCGGAGACGTCGAACTGGTCGATCCAACCGGCGAGCTTATGGGTCATCCACTGGCGGTAGCGCGCCGCCGTGGACGTCCGCACGCTGCCGCCGTGCAGGTAAGAGTGATCGAGGGCGAAGCAGGAGTCCCAGCGCTGCTGTCGTTCCGCCGTCTGGCCGGTGATGTCGGTGTAGTCTTCGGTGGTCGAGCAGAAACATGTCGGGCAGACCATGGTGCAGTTGCTGCAGGCCAGGCAGCGGTCGGCCACCTGTTGCCAGCGGGGATGCTCGAGACTTTGCTGCAGCCGGTCTTTCAGTCCATCGACCGGCATGGTGCGGCCCATAGATGCGGCCGTTTCCTCGGTGATCGCGCGTGCGCGTTGCCGGTCGGCGCCAGTCGCGGCTTCTAGCGGCAAGTCTGCGGCGATTTCAGCGCCACGCTCGCTGCCGACTTCGACCAGGAAGGCGTGATCAGCACCGTCGAGGAACTCAGTCAGGCTGAGGTCGAAGCCGCTTTCGCTTCGTGGGCCGGTGTCGGTCGAGCTGCAGAAGCAAGTGCCGCCGGCGCTCCCGCAGTTGACGGCGACGAGGAAGGCGGTGGCGCGCCGCGACTGGTAGTCCGGGTCGGTGTAGGTGCCGTCGACGAAGACCTTGTCCTGGATCTCGATGGCGTGAAGCTCGCAGGCGCGGACGCCGATGAACGCTTGTTTCGGTGCGGGCTCGGTTTCGGGTTCAACGACGAAATCGCGCGCCTCGCGTTTCGCCCGCCAAAGGGTGCGGCGCGGCTGAAAGAGGTAACGCCGCCAGGACTGAACGCCATTGGTGTAGCCGAAGACGGCGTCGTCGGCCCGGTCCGTCAGACGGTAGTGGCCGCCATCCTGATTGTCGCCCCGGCCGATCGGCATTTCGTCGACCATGGCGATTTCGTCGTAAACGACGGTTGCATCCCGGACGGTTGGACCAATGACCCGGTAGTCGTTGCGTTGCAGGGCATCGATCAGGCTTTGCAGATCCGCCCGGCGGAGCAGTCCGGCCTTGGTCGATGCGTCGTTGGTCGCAGGCATGCGGGGCGGTCCATCGGCTATGCACGATCAATCGACCGATTGTGCCGCGTACCTGCCCCGACGCAACTGATTGAGATCAACCTTGCTATGCGGCCTGACTAAATTCGGCGCGCCGTTCCGCTGCGGTGTTGATGATGTCGCGGAAGCGCCGCACCTCGCTCAAGGTGTGGTCGATCTCACTCCACCACCGGTGCCGGATCTCGAGCATGGCGATGGAGTGCGGTCCGAATGGGAGTTCGGGCAGGATCCGGTCCCAGGGGAGGTCGCCCCAGCCGAGCGGCATATGCAGATCGCCTTGTCCATAAGCAACGGCTTCGCCGAAGGCGGTCGGCGGCAAGGTGGTCGGCCGGCCGAAAGAGTCGTGGATGTGCAGGTGGCCGACGACCGGCGCGAACTGTTTGATCTCCTCAAGATAGTCGAGGCCACGGTAGTTGCATTGGATGTAGGCGTGGCTGAAGTCGAGGGTGGCGACGACATGGTCGTTGCCGACGGCGTTGATCTCCTCGGCGAGCCGTGAGGGTGTTGCGGTGTAGTTTTCGCCTTTCTCAGCGAACAGGCATTCGACGGCGATGCGGATGCCGAGCGACTTCGCCTTTTCGCCAAGCTCGGCCAGGGCCGCCGCTTCGCGGGCGTGGTATTCCTCGACCAGCCAGGCCGGTCCGGACGGCATGATGCCGGTGTGGTGTACCTCGACCTCGGCCCCGACAGCGGCTGTGACCTCCAGGAACGCGCCGCAGACCTGCTTGTGCAGGTCAACATGCTCCGGATCCATCAGGTTGCTGCGCAGCGGGCCGTGGACGGTGTAGCGGAAGGGGCGGGCTTCGCAGATCTGACGGTAGCGCTTGAGGCGATCCTGCAGAATGCGGCCGCCAACGATCACGTCGTCGTCGAACACCGATAGTTCGACGGCATCGACGTCCATCGGCGCGATTTCGTCCAATTTGCGCGCCAGATCGTCGAGATTAGGGCTGCCGCCCATGATGCTCATGCCGATGCCGGTTACTGTCGGTTCGCCCATATGTCATTCCCTTCCAAGGTCCGATGTTGATCGCTGACCGTGCCAGGGCTGCTTTGCCGTTTGGTGGCGGTTTCGTGAATGTTCCGCACCGCCGATCTCACGGAAATCCGCCGTCATGCCAACTTTCCGTGAGGCGCTTGCCGCGCCCGCCGGCTGGGGCAGAATGCTTGGCCTCCAACGGTTTCACGAGGATCGTACCATGTTTCGGATGGTTGCTGCTGTTGGCAGTCTTCTTCTGTTCATGCAGATCTCGACGGCGGGTGCCATCGAGCTCAATGCGCAAGTCAGGTCACAGTTGGCGGCGGCACCGGCCATCCGTGACGCGGTGACGGACGCGGCGTTCGACGGCCGGCCGGTGGTGGTCACGTTCTTCGCCAGTTGGTGTCCGCCCTGCGCTGCCGAGTTCGGGGAGATTACCAACTACATCGAAGGGAATGGGGAAGACAAAGTCAGCGTGATCGCCGTCAATTGGATCGAGGATCTGGTGCCGCGCGATCCAAACCGGATGCGGCGGATGCTAGCCCGTATTCATCCGAGCATCCCAGTGGTCGAGGCGGACGGCAACGTAGCCGACAGTTTCGATGGTGTGCTGAGCATCCCGGCGGCGTTCATCTTCGACCCGGATGGGCAGGAGATCTTTCGGTTGGGCGGCGACCGCGGACCACATGGCCGTCATTTCATGACGGCAGCGGACCTGGCGGCGGCGATTGACGGCGTCGGGCGCAGCTAGGCCTTGCCCTGCGCCGCGGACGGGCGGCCATATTTGGCCGATCACTGTCGAAATGATGACGCCGGCGCCGACGATGTGCAGCAGCCCCCAAAGGCCGAATACCGTGGCCCAGATTTTTTGCCGATCGCATGGTAATCCTCCGTTGCTTCTTCAGAGTTAGACGGGCGGCCGGAGGGTTTCCGCCAAGTCTTTGATGTGGATTGTTTTTTTGGGCGCTAGGTCAGGCGGTTGAGAAACTGGGCGGCACTGTCTCGATAGGCTTGCTGGATCGTCGCCTCCATGCGGTCCCAGCTTCGATACTGTTGGGTCAGTCTTGGGTTGCCGCGCAGTCTCACCGCATTGCGGGCGAGGAAGTCCCAGTAGAGCGCATTGAAGGGGCAGGCATTCTCGCCGGTCTTCTGCTTCACGTCGTAGCGGCAGTTGGCGCAATAGTCCGACATGCGATTGATGTAGTTGCCACCGGCGGCATAGGGCTTGGATCCAAGCACACCGCCATCGGCAAACTGGCTCATCCCGATGACGTTGGGCAGTTCCACCCATTCATATGCGTCGGCGTAGACGGCGAGATACCATTCATGGATCTGTTGCGGTGCGACGCCCGCCATCATTGCGAAGTTGCCGGTGATCATCAGGCGCTGGATGTGGTGGGCGTAGGCTTCCTGTTTGGTTTGGGTGATCGTTTCCCTTAGGCAGGTCAGGTCGGTATCGCCAGTCCAATAGAAACCGGGCAGAGGCCGGTTGGCACCGAAGAAGTTGCGCTCGGCGTAGGCCGGCATTTCGCGCCAGTAGATCCCGCGCACATATTCGCGCCAGCCGATGATCTGACGGATGAAGCCCTCAGCCGCGTTCAACGGCGCGCGACCAGCGTGATTGGCGGCTTCGATGGCTCGGCAGACCGCAAGCGGGTCGAGCAGGCCGGCGTTGATGTAGAGCGACAGGACCGAGTGATACAGGAACCGATGGCCGGTGAGCATCGCATCCTGGTAGTCGCCGAAGGATGGGAGGGCGACCTCCAGAAAGTGCGCTAGGGCTGCTTCGGCCTCTCGTCGCGTGACGCCGAACCAGAACGGCTTGAGGTCGCCGAAATGGTTGGCGAACCGCGTGTCGACCAGGGAGAGCACGGTCTCTGTCGTCGGGTCGGGAGCGAACTGCTTGGGTTCCGGCAGAAGGAGGTCTGCTTTCGGCGGTTTGCGGTTCTCCGCATCAAAGTTCCACTTGCCGCCCACCGGCTTGTCCCCCTCCATGAGCAGGCCGGTCTTGCGGCGCATTTCCCGGTAGAAGTACTCCATCCGCAATTGCTTGCGCCCCGCCGCCCAAGCGGCGAATTCATCGTGACCGCAGATGAAACGGTCGTCGGCGCGGATCTCCACCGGCCTGCCCCGACGCTCTTGCCAGCCATCCATGGCCTGGCGCACCCGCCACTCTCCGGGCTCGGTGACGACGACTTGGGATGGGCTATGGCGTTCGACGGCGCGTTCGACCTCACCGGTGAATGAGCCGGTGTTCCCGGGGTCGTCGAGCCGGACGTAGTCGACCTGCCATCCGGCCTGCTCTAGTTCCGCCGCGAAGTGGCGCATGGCGGCGAACAGGAAGGCGATCTTCTTCTTATGGTGTTTGACGTAGGTGGCTTCTTCGGTGACCTCTGCCATTAGAACGATATCCCGCCCGGGCTCCGCGGCCCGGAGGGACGAGATGTCAAGCGATAGCTGGTCGCCGAGAACCAGGATGAGGCGTCGTTCGATCACGAATAGTCATACGCCGGTACCGGCCGTCCCGTTTATTGTTGTAACAAAGCTAGGTGGATCGTTTTTGGGACTGTGACCCGGCAGCCGGGTGGGAGACCCGGGGCATCATCTCGCTCACGATGAGGTGATCTATCAAGGGAGCGGGTGCAACCAACGACTTGGCCGGGATCGTACCGGCACCATGGTCACGGCCCGCACGGTGTCGGTGGAGAGGATAAATGGTGAAGAAGAGAGTTTTTGGCACGTTGCTCCCATCGGTGGCGGCGCTCGCGATGATGAGCGGCGCTGCTTTGGCCCAAAGCAGCGACGAGATCCTGGCGATGTCGTGGGAGGAGCTCGTTGCAGCGGCCGACGGCGGTACCGTCAATTGGTTCATGTGGGGCGGATCGGATTCGATCAATACGTATGTCAGTGAGTGGGTCGGTGGACAGCTCAAGGAACGCTACGATATTCGTTTGAACCGCGTGGGCATCAACGACACGGTTGAGGCCGTGAACACAGTCCTCGGTGAAGCCGAGGCGGGCGTCACCGACAGCGGCTCCGTCGACCTCATCTGGATCAACGGTGAGAACTTCCGAACGATGAAGCAGGCTGACCTGTTGTTCTGCGGCTATACCGACCTCCTGCCGAACAACCGGTTCCTGAATTGGGAAGACCCGGCCATTGCAAATGACTTCGGTACGCCGGTGGATGGTTGCGAGGTGCCGTGGGGCCGGACTCAGGTGGCGATCGGCTATAACACGGCCAATGTCCAAGACCCGCCGCGCACCGTTCCCATGTTGCTTGACTGGATCAAGGCCAACCCGGGGCGCTTCACCTACCCGGCGCCGCCTGACTTCACTGGTAGTGTCTTCGTTCGCCATGTCTTTTATCACGCGGCGGGTGGGGTCGACGGGCTGCTTGGCGACTTTGATCAGGCCGTGTTCGATCAGGTTGCGCCGAAAGCCTGGGCGCTGCTGAACGAGATCGAACCGTTTTTATGGCGGGGAGGGCAGACCTACCCGAACAGCTCGCCGGCCTTGACGCAACTGTTCGCCAACCAAGAGGTCGACTTTACCGTCACCTATGAGCCAAGCTCAATCGGCCTTAACGTCATGAACGGGACCTTCCCGGAAACGACATCCAGTTACGCGTTCGACGATGGGACAATCGGCAATGTGCATTATGTCGGCATTCCGGACAACTCGCCGAACAAGGCGGCGGCGCTGGTGTTGGCGAACCTCCTGATCGACCCCGAAGCACAATTCGAGAAAGCTCTCCCGGATGTCTGGGGTGAACGAACGGTGCTCGGTCCGGACCGTGTGCCGGCCGAATGGGCGGCGCGGTTCGATGCCTTGCCGCGTCACGAGTCCGTCGTTCCCGAAGCCGACCTGGCTGAGCGGTCTCTACCTGAGCTGTCGAGTGGCTGGCTGACGGCCATCGAGAAGGGATGGATCGAGAATGTCGGCCGCTGACCTGTTGCCGTAAACGTCCGGTGTCGCGGTGGCCTGTTCCGCCGATGGTGCGAATTGTCCGATAGGTTGCGTATCGCCCTGCTGTTGGGGCCGGCGCTGGTGGTCATCGCGGCGCTGTTTCTGGGTGGGGTCGGGCTGGGCCTCGCGCGCAGCTTCAACTATATGCCGATCATCGGCCTCGATGACCCGAATCTCGACGCCTATGCGTGGGTCCTGACGGACGAAGACTTTCTGCTGTCTTTTGTGCTGACCTTCCATATTGCATTCACTTCTACCGTCATTTCGGCGGTTCTGGCGATCGGCGCGGCATTGGTTTTGCGGCATACCTTTGTCGGAAAGAAGGTCATCACCTTCCTGTTTCAACTCAATCTGACGATCCCGCACATCGTCGGAGCCGTTGGTATTCTGTACCTGTTTTCGCAGAGTGGATTTTTTGCACGGATCGCCTACGCTGCGGGTGCTATCGAACGCACCAGCGACTTTCCGGCCCTGGTGTTCGATCCCTATGCGATCGGCATCATCCTGCAATATGTCTGGAAAGAGGTGCCGTTCATCGGGGTGATTGTGTTGGCGGTCCTGCAGTCGGTCGGTCAGGACTACGAGGCGCTGGCGCAATCGCTTGGCGCCAATCGCTGGCAACGCTTCCGTTACGTACTGCTGCCGCTCATCATGCCCGGCGTGTTGTCGGCCTCCGTCATCGTCTTTGCCTTTACCTTCGGTGCGTTCGAGATTCCGTTTTTGCTCGGACAGAATCATCCGGTGGCGCTGCCGGTGCTTGCGTACCGCAGCTACACGGACGTCGATCTGGCGGCGCGTCCCGAGGCGATGGCGATGGCCATGGTCATCACGGTGATGAGCGGCCTGATGATCTACGCCTATGTGAGGCTGAGCCGCCGTTACCTGCGGGCGGGATGAGACGACCATGACCGCGTCGAACCAGTCTAGCAGGGCCGCGCCGGCGGGGGGGACTAGAGATGGCCGCCGCGACGTGATCGTCCGCTGGGCGGTGATATCGCTGCTGCTCACATGGCTGGCGCTGCCAATCGTCCCGCTGCTGATCTGGTCCTTTAGCTTCCGTTGGTTTTTCCCGGACGTACTGCCGGCTGACTACAGCCTGCGGGCATGGCAATATGTCTTCTCGCCAACGTCCGGCGTGCTGCAATCACTGCGGGACACGCTGCTGATATCCGGCGGGGCAACGCTTCTTTCGGTGATCATTGGAGTCCCGGCGGGGCGGGCGTTGGGCCAGTACGTGTTTCGCGGCAAGTCGATTGTGGAACTGTTGATCCTGGCGCCGATCATCGTGCCGGGGATCGCGGTCGCCTTGGGTATCCATGTGTTGTTCATCCGCTATGGCCTGGCGAACACGCTGTTCGGGGTGATGCTGGTGCATCTGATCCCGACATTGCCGTACATGGTCCTCGTGATGTCGGGCGTGTTCGCCAACTATGATACGTCTTACGAAGCGCAGGCCCGAACACTGGGGGCCGGTCCCATTCGGGCCTTTTGGTATGTGACGCTGCCGGCGATCCTGCCGGGCATCGTTGTCGGTGGGCTGTTTGCGTTTCTCGTCTCTTGGGCCCAGTACATCCTCACGCTGCTGATCGGTGGCGGGCGTGTGGTGACGTTGCCGCTGCTTTTATTCAACTTCGCGACCGCCGGACGTAACGACATCACCGGTGCGATCAGCATGCTGTACATCATCCCTGGCGTGGTCATTCTGTTGTTATCCGCGCGCTATCTCACCGGCAACGCCAGCGCGGTTGGCGGGTTGGGCCGATTGTGACGCGGCTCAACCTTCACAAGCTGACGAAACGCTACCGCGGCAAGACCGAGCCAGCGTTGGATGACCTTAGCCTGGAGGTCGAGTCCGGCAGCCTGACGGCGCTGCTGGGACCCTCCGGCTGTGGCAAGACAACCACGATGAAGTTGATTGCCGGACTGTTGGAACCGACCCTTGGCGACATCCTGTTCGACGGTCGCTCGATCCTCGGCGTGGCGCCGGAACGCCGTGGGGCGGTGATGGTCTTTCAAAACTACCTGCTGTTCCCCTACATGACGGTTGCGGAGAATGTCGGCTTCGGGCTGAAGATGCGCCGGGTCGACCGCGCGACAATCGACCGTCGTGTCGCGGAGATGTTGGAGCTGGTGCGGCTGCCCGGACTGGAAGACCGCCGTCCGAAGGAGCTTTCGGGCGGCCAGCAGCAGCGCGTCGCTTTGGCTCGGGCGCTGATCGTGCTGCCTAAGCTGTTGTTGCTTGATGAGCCGCTGAGCAATTTGGACGCACATCTGCGGTTCGAAATGCGCGACCTGATCCGCGATATTCAGCGGCAGATGGGTATTACGACTGTGTTCGTAACGCACGATCAAGAAGAGGCGGTCGTGCTGGCGGACAAGGTGGCGTTGATTTTCGACGGCCGGCTGCAGCAATACGACGCGCCGACCGCATTTTATGAAACACCAGTGACCCGCCGGATCGCGGCGTTTTTCGGTGGGGTGAACTTTTTCCAGGGCCGGCGGAACCGCAAGCAATTTGATTGTGCGATCGGGACGTTCAGTGCCCCTCGGTCGGCGATCGCCGATCAGCCCGGCATTCTGAGCATCCGGCCGGAGGATGTGCGGCTCGCCGAAGCTGGTGCTGCTAACAGCGTCGCTGGCCGCATTCACTCCCATGTTTATGTCGGCACCCATACACGGTTGCGGGTCTCGGTGAGCGGCGGTCATGAAGTGTGTGTGGTGACCGACGCGGAAGTGATGAAGACCCACAAGCCTGGCGATCCGGTGACGCTCCGGTTCCCCGAGGAGAAACTGTGGGTGCTGCCGCCTGACGCACTCGTTGAACCGACCGCTGCGCATCGAGAGGACACGCGTTTTGGTGTGACAAAAACCAAAGGTTGTCGCTGAGGCGGCGTAGCGGTGAGGCGACGAGAGATAAGATCGCCGTGCATCTTCACCTGCGGATGCCGGTCTACACGACTGCAACAGCCGGTCTGCCTTAGCCGCGGTTGAGGTCCGATTGTCGACCCCGAGTTTTTTGCACACGGCTTCGAGGTGCTTGTTCACTGTGCGCATGTGAGTTCGAGGTGATCTTCACGCGCGCGGCCCTTTCCAGCGCAGCTTCCCCGCGCGTTGCAGCCGGGTCTGGACATAGGGATACTCCCCGCCCGTGCCCGGCTCAAAGGCCCAGCCGTCGTCGACAGGCATGTCGGCAACATTGCGGACGGAGGGGTATTTGGCGACCTCGTCGACCACGAAATCGACGCCGAGACCAGGCGCGGTGGGCAGCGGCAGATGCCCGTCCTCGACCTTCAGCACCGGGGTCACCACTTCGTAGCGCCCGGGCCAGTCGAACTCGATCCGTTCGAGGAACAGCGCGTTCGGGATAGTCGCCATCGCGTGCAGCGCGGCGAACTCCGCGACGGGACCCAGCGACCCCGAATGCGGCGCCATGCTGATGCCGTGGGCCTCGGCCATCGCAGCCATCTTGCGCATCTGGGTGATGCCACCCGCGCGCCCGGTGTCGGGCTGGATCACGTCGACCAGTTCCTCTTCGATCAGCGGGCGAATATTGAAGATCGTGCTGACCCGCTCGCCCGCGGCGAGCGGCAGCGACAATGCGTCCCGCAGACGGCGATAGCCCGTCCAGTGCTCCGGCGCGATCGGGTCTTCGTAAAACAGCAGGTCCATTTGTTCCAGTTCCCGCCCGATCAGGATCGCGTCCTGCGTGTTCATCCACGACGGCCCGTGCGCGTCGACCATTACGTCGCGGTCGGGCCCCATTGCCTCGCGTACCGCCCACACCCTGTCGAGGTCGACCGCGCCGGTGAACGACACCTTGGCCGCGCGGTAGCCGCGCTCGATCAGTTCCCGCGCGCGCTCGGGCGTCTTGGCATGACCATAGACCGGGATGCGGTCGCGGAAGCAGCCGCCAAGCAGGTTCCAGACCGGTTGGCCCAGCACCTTGCCCTTGATGTCCCACAACGCCATCTCAATCGCTGTCAGCGCACCGCCGCCCACCGTGCCGGTCTGACCGTGGCCCATCATCGCGACCAGCATCTTGCTCCAAAGCCGGTCGATATTAGCCGGGTCTTCGCCGATCAGGACGTGCTTGAGATCCTGCACCGCCGTAGCGATCACGCGCGGCCAGCCGCTGCCCTCGCCCACGCCATGGACGCCTTCATCAGTATGCACCTTGATGAACAGCCAGTTCCGGCTACCCCGAAAGTCGGATTCGCCGGGCTGGGATCCCTGAACACCCGGACGGGCGCCGACCTGGATCAAATGGGTTTCGACATCGGTTATTTTCATTGGGATCGTCCACTGTTGGTCTGAAACGTCGGCGCCATGCCGAAATCGGTTTCGCCTAGCGCCCCTTCGCCCAGCTCTTCAGTCGCCTTCAGCAGGCGTTGCGTGGCGGGGTGCTGGGTTTCACTACGGGCAAGTTGCTCGCGCGTTAGTTCCTCGACCATCTTGCCGCCGTCCATCACCGCAAGCCGTTCGCACAGGTGGGTGATGACGGCCAAATCGTGACTGACCATCAGGTAGGTCAGGCCTTTCTCGGCGCGCAGGTCTGCCAGCAGGTTCAGGATCTCGGCCTGAACCGAGACATCGAGCGCCGAGGTCGGCTCGTCGAGAAGCAGCACCTCGGGCTCCAGCGCCAGCGCCCGCGCAATCGCCACGCGCTGGCGTTGACCGCCGGACAACTGGTGCGGATAGCGAAACCGGAAGGACGCGCCAAGCCCCACCGCCTCGAGCGCCTGATCGACACCCCGTTCGGTGTTGGGCATGCGATGAACCAGCATCGGGTTCAGGATCTGGCTATAGACGGTCTTGCGCGGGTGAAGCGAGCCGTAGGGGTCCTGAAAAACCATCTGCACACGCTTGTAATAGCTCTTGTCGCGCTTCGGCCGCACGACTTCGCCCGACAGGCTGATGGTGCCGGCATAGCGGCTGTTCAGCCCCGCCATCGCGCGTAATACGGTGGACTTGCCGCAGCCGCTTTCTCCCACGAGGCCATAGCAGGCGCCGCGCTCGATCTCGAAGGACACGTCGTTCACGGCACGGACCAGAGTGCGATCCGCGCCGAACTCGATGACGAGGTTCTCGACGCTCAACTCGATCATCGCTTCACTTCCCGCAGATCCTTGCTCCAGGCCGCGTCGCGCGCCAGCGCAGGCAGCCGCTCGCGCGGGGCGTGAATGCGCGGCATCGAGTTAAGAAGGCCGCGCGTATAGGGATGCTGCGCCTCGTCGATCCGTGCCGCGTCGATGGTCTCTACCACTTGCCCCGCATACATGATCAGCACCCGATCGCAGAAGCGACGGACGAGGTTCAGATCGTGGCTGATGAAGAGCACACCAAGCTGCCGCTGGGCGATCAACTCGTCGAGGAGTTGCATGATCTCGAACCTCACCGTCACGTCGAGCGCACTTGTCGGCTCGTCGGCGATTAGGACCGAGGGCTCGGCCGCCAGCATTATCGCGATCATCACCCGCTGCCCCATGCCGCCCGAGACCTCGTGTGGATACTGGTCGAAGACACGTTCGGGGTTGCGGATCTTCACCGCGTCCAGCATCGCCAGCGCCGCCTCACGCGCCGCCCGCTTACTGACCTTCGCATGCCGCAGATAGGTCTCGGTGATCTGGTGGCCGACTGGCACGACCGGGTTCAACGAGTATTTCGGGTCTTGCAGGATCATCGCGATGTGGCGGCCGCGGATAGCGCACATCTCGCTCTCCGACAATGTCAGAAGGTCGCGATCGCCGAAACGCATCTCCTCGGCCGTCATCCGGGCGATCGAGGGGAGAAGCTTCATCACCGCGCGCCCGGTCACGCTCTTGCCCGACCCCGATTCACCAACGATCCCCAGTTTCTCGCTGCCCAACTCGAATGACACGCCGCGCACCGCCTCTACCGTTGAGTGGCGACCGGGAAAGCTGATCCTGAGGTCACGGACCGAAAGGAGAGGCTGTCTGCTCATGCGATCCTGGGGTCCAGCGTATCGCGGAGCGCGTCGCCAAAGAGATTGAAGGCGAGGCTGATGACGGCGATGGCGATACCGGGCGCGCTCACCACCCACGGAAAGTCGAACATGAACTGCCGCCCGACGGCGACCATCGCGCCCCACTCGGCATGAGGCGGCTGCGCGCCTAGCCCGAGGAATCCAAGACCGGCGGCCGTGAGGATCACGCCGGCCATGTTCAGCGTGACCCGCACGGTGACCGAGGGGAGACAGATCGGGATGACCTGCCGGGTGATGATGCGAAACGACGTCTCGCCCTGAAGCCGGACCGCGGCGATGTAATCCGACTGCCGGATCGTCAGCGCCTCAGCCCGGGCGAGGCGCGCGATGGGCGGCCATGCGGTCAGGGCAATGGCGATGATGGCGTTGTTGATCCCCGGCCCCAGCGCGGCGGCGAAACCCAGCGCGAGGATCAGCCCGGGGAAGGCCAGGAAGATGTCGGTGATCCGCATGAGGACTTCGTCCGCGATGCCGCCAAGGTAGCCTGCGGTCGCGCCGATGATCAGGCCGATGGGCGCGACGATGACCGCCACCAGCACCGCGATCCGCAAGGTGGTGCGCGCGCCGTAGATCACCCGCGAATAGACGTCGCGGCCCAGGTGATCGGTGCCGAACCAGTTCTCGGACGACGGTGGCATGAGCCGCTGTGACAAGTCCTGCACGTTGGGATCGTGGGTCGCCAGAAGCGGCGCGGCGATCACCACGAACAACAGCGCCATTAAGAGCCAGAATCCGATCATCCCAAGCGTCTGGGACCGGAAATGCTGCACCTTCGTCCAGCTCTCTTGAAAGGCCGCGTGGCGCACGCTCTCGGGCGTGTCGGTCTCGAGCCAGCGGCGCCAGCGCGGCAGCGGCCTGGTGTGGCTGACGATGGTCGGATGTGTCATGTCTGTTTGGCCCGGTCTATCGCGTGCGGGGGTCGAGCCGGCGGTACAGGAAGTCCGAGGCGGTGTTTACGGCAAGGAACAACACCCCGATCATCAGAACCGTGCTCATCACCACGTTGATGTCGTTGAATTGCAGGCCGCGGGTCAGGTATTGACCGACACCCGGCCAACCGAACACTGTCTCGATCAGCACCGTGCCGTCGAGCAGTCCGCCGAAGACCAGCGCGATCACGGTCAAAAGTTGCACCCGGATATTCTTGAATGCGTGCCGCCAGATCACCGAACGCCGGCTCAGCCCCTTGGCACGCGCGGCGATGATGTATTCCTGGCTCAGCTGCTCCAGCATGAAGCTCCGGGTCATGCGGCTGATGTAGGCGGTGGAGTAATAGCCCAACACGGCTGCCGGCATGAGGATGTGCCTCAACGCGCTCTTGAAGACTGTCCAGTCGCCGGCGATCGCGGTATCGACCAGCATCATTCCGGTGATGGTCGGCGTCATCCCCTCGTAGAAGATGTCGACCCGGCCCGACGCCCCGATCCAGTTCAGCTTGGCATAGAAGACGAAAAGCCCCATCAGACCCAGCCAGAAGATGGGGATCGAATAGCCCGCAAGCCCGATCACCCGCGCCAGATGGTCGATCCAGCTCCCCCGGTTGACTGCCGCGGCTATCCCCAAGGGAATGCCCAGCAGCGACCCGATCAGCGCCGCGACGAGCGCAAGCTCCAGGGTGGCGGGGAAGGCGCGCATGAGGTCCTGCACAACGGGCTGCCCAGTGGTCAGGGATCGCCCGAGATCCCCCTGAAGGACGCCACCCATGTAGGACATGAACTGCTCCCACACCGGACGGTCGAGACCGAGTTCCTTGAACACCTTCTGATAAGTCGCTTCGTCCACCTCGTAGCCGGTGACGGCTAGTACGGGGTCGTCGGGCAGAAGCCGGCCCATGAAGAAGGTCAGCGCCAGAAGCCCGGCGAGGGTCAGGATGACAGAGACTGCGCGCCACGAAATGGCGCGCAGTTTGGAAGACGACGGCAGGAAATCTCGGCGAGGACCTCTCGTGTTCGTCAAACTCGTCATGCGGGGTCGTCTCCAACTCTGGTGTCGGGAAGTCCGGCGCGCACCCTAGTTCTTCACCGCCTTGTCCCAACGCGTGGTCCGTGTCGGATGGCCTGTATAGCTCTCGACACTGGTCCGCACGACATGCGGGTCGACGCGCTCGAAGAAGACGATCAGCGACGGGTCAAGCTCGCGATACATGCGCTCCATCTGGCTGAAGATCTCGGCCCGTTTTGCCGGATTGCTTTCCCGCTTGGCAGAGAATGCCCAGAACCGACCCGCAGCGCCGCGACTGGCGCAAGCACCACGGAGGCGAGGAAGGCGCGCCTCAGGTCTTGCGCAACGGACTGCCCGGTGGTCAAGGATCGCCGAGGTCCCTGAACGACGCCATCCATGCGGAACGGCGATGGTCAGGATGAAAAAGACTGCGCGCCACGAAATGGCGCGCAGTTTGGAAGACGACGGCAGGAAACCTCGGCGGGCACCAGCCTTGGTGTCGGGAAGTCCAAAGGTGCGTGCCCTAGTTCTTCACCGCCTTGTCCCAACGGGTGGTCCATGTCGGATGGCCTGTATAGCCCTCGACACTGGTCCGTACGACGTACGGGTCAACGCGCTGGAAGAAGACGATCAGCGACGGGTCAAGCTCGCGATACATGCTCTCCATCTTGCTGAAGATCTCGGCCCGCTTCGCCGGATCGCTCTCCCGCTTGGTCGCGTTGGTCATCTCGGTCAGTTCCGGATTATCCCACGCAGTCCGCCACATATAGTATCCCGTCAGCCGCGCTTCGTCGGTGTTGTCGGGGTTATAGGCGTAATGCGTCGCCGTGGCGAAGGGATCGGGAAGGCGGCCGCCCGAGTTGCCCATGTAGACCTCGAACTCGCGCGCGCGGAACTCCGGCACGTGCCGGCCGGGAACGACTTCCAGCTCGATTCCCGCCAGCGCGGCGGTCGCTTGCAGCGACTCCACGTTCAGAAGGTGGGCGTCGCTTGCCGGGTACAACGTCTTCTTGAACCCGTCGGGATAGCCCGCCTCGGCCAGAAGCTCTTTCGCTTTTTCCACGTTGAACTCGTAGTGAGGCTCGAAGCTTTCAGGCGCGCCGGCCATGCCCTGCGGGATGATCGACTGCCACGGCGTACCGTTGAAGCGCATGTTGGCCTCGGTCAGTCCGCGCCAGTCCAGCAGGTGACGGAAGGCCCGGCGAACCAGGGGGTTCGACAGGATCGGATCCTTCTGATTCAGCGCGATGTAGTAGAAGCCGAATCCGGGGGTCTTCTGGATATCGATCTCGGAATTGTCGGCTAGTGCCTCGAGGTCGCCCGCGCCGACATATTGGCCGACATCGACGCCGCCCTTTTCAAGCTGCAGCCGCAGGTTTCCTGATTCCGGGATGTGCCGCATCATTACGCGCTTCATTGCCGGAGCACCGTTCCAATAGTTGGTGTTGTGCTCGGTGATCACCAGGTCGTTGGGACGCCATTCGACCAGGCTGAACGGCCCGCTTTCTGCCGCGTTGGCACGAAGCCATTCCGCGGCCATATCGCCGTCGACCTCGTGTTCGAGCGCTTCCTTGCTGTCGATGATGCCCATCGACGAACCGGCGAGTGAGAAGATCACCAGATCGGAACTTACCTTCGCAGGAATATCGATGACGATCGTCAGTTCGTCCTCGGCCCGGATCGCCTCGTCGACATTCTCCGGCGTGAAGCCCCAAAGAGCGAAGTCGGTTGCGCCCACCTGCTCCATCTTGATAACGCGGCGCAGGCTCCACACCGCATCCTCGGCGGTGATCGGGTTGCCGCTGGCAAACTCCATGCCCGCGCGCAGCTTGAGCGTGATCGAGTCGCCGCCTTCGGCAACTTCCCAGCTCTCCGCCAGCATCGGCCGGACGGTCTGCAGATCACCCGGCTCCAGCATGACCAATCTGTCATATAGATTTGACACCAGTTCGGATGCCGTGCGCGCGTTCAGCGCCGCGGGATCAAGTGTCGGAATCGCTCCGACATTGGTGCCGATGACCAGCATATCCGGTGGTGTCTGCGCCTGTACCGGCGCGACGAGCAGAAGCGAGGCGGCCAATACTTTGAACGTTTTCCTCAGGCTTAGTGCCATTTCTTTCCTCCCCTTTGGATCATTCGATGCGGTTGGTTCGCGCAGCATCTTGGGAAGGGCGCAGGAACGCCCACCACCCGATTACTTTGCAATTTTTGACCGGCAGTCTTAATTTCTGTCAGGCAGGTTCGTGTCTGTCAAGCAGGTTTGGCAGGTATTTAGTATTGGAAGCAGCAGGAAATCTGCGAGGCACGGTCCAATCGGATGTGATGCGCTGAATTCTTTGTTTTTGGCCGTTGGGCGCATCCGCCGGGTCCCGCCTCAATGCGGATGACAGGGACAAAGAACCACCAGGCCGAGCTAGGTCGGTTGCGTCAGACAGGATACCAGCTGAAACTGCTGCGTCCTGGGAAGGAGCTTGAATGGCACCGGTTTTGCCGGATCGAACACAGCACCCGCGATCTGCCGCTTCGGAGGAAACGCGCGGCGACAAGATCTATGCCGCCATCGTCCAAGGCATCATGGACAGTGATTTCAAGCCAGGCGAACGTCTGCCGAGCGAGGCCGCGCTCGCGGAGCGGTTCAACGTGTCGCGTCCTCTCGTCCGCGAGGCGCTCGCGCGTCTGCGCGATCACGGGCTCGTCTATTCGCGCCGGGGCTCAGGATCCTACGTTCACCATGGGCCGCACCGGGCGCTTTTGCAATTCGCGCCGGTCGAGAACATCGCCGACATTCAACGCTGTCTCGCGTTCCGTGCGACGGTCGAGGGGCGCGCGGCCGGACTGGCCGCGGAAAACCACGACCCCCGCAGCCTGGCGCTGATCGAATCGGCGATGCAGGAACTTGAACGGGTGATCCAGACCGGCGAATTGGGGGTTGAGGCCGACTTCGCCTTTCATCGGTCCGTCGCCGCGGCGTCGGACAACGACTATTTCCTCCAGACCCTGGACCTCTTGGCCGAGCAGGTGCGCGTCGGCATGACCGTCATGCGTAATCTAAGCCTGCTGAAACCCACCGCCCGCCTGCGACATGTGCAGGACGAGCATCTGGTGATTTTCGAGGCGATCAAGGCTCGGAACGTGCAAACCGCCAGCGAGGCAATGTCCAAACACATCGACAATGCAGCCTGCCGCATGCTTGAGGGCTAACGACTGCGGCGTCGACACAGGCTCTTATTCGTTCTGGCGCGATCGCCTCGTGCGTTCTTAGGTGAACCACGCACGGGGAAGGGTGTACCGGCAGCTATCGGCTCGAGCTGGTCGAGGGCGTGGGCTCGGGCCCAGAAGCTTGCTCGGAGGAACTCGGCCATACCGAGTTCATCCTGACCTACAAGCAATTCGAACCAATCGGCCCGGCTTGCCTGCCGGTGTGATCCTAGAGACGATGCGATCCCTAGGGATGGCGCTGATCGCTTAGTGTACTACTACCCCCACGCGACTAGCGCACAAGGGGCTCGATTTGGTTCTGCTCGGGGTTCTACGACACAGGGTGGAGACACTGATCTCTGTAGACTTGGCACAGAGCTCGACCATCCACGAGACTGTGCGCTACCGCTGGTAGGCACAGGGTTCAGCGCCATTCTTGGTTGACGGTGTGGCGCAGCTCGTTTTTCAGCCTACTAGCGTAGGACGCGGACGATGGGCGTCATATCTCGCCGGCGAAGTGGCATAGGACGTCGGTATCGCCGATGCGTTTTCGTGGTGGGGCTTGGGTCTTACAGATGTCAGTGGCGTGTGGGCAGCGGGGGGCGAAGCGGCAGGCGGTTTTTTCGGTTGAAGACTCTCTTGGCGCGAGCCGCCGGCGTTTGCCTTGTCTGGCGCGTGGATCCGGTACGGGCACGGCACTGAGGAGGGCCCGGGTGTAGGGGTGCTGTGGGTTTTTGAAGAGGGTCGTTTTGCTGGCACGCTCGACGAACTGGCCAAGATACATGACCGCGACCGTGTCGCAGATATGCTCGACAACCGCGAGATCGTGGGCGATGAATATGTAGGTGAGGTCGAACTGCTCCTGCAGATCCTGCATCAGGTTCAACGTCTGTGCCTGAATCGATACGTCGAGTGCGGATACCGCTTCATCGGCGACCACGAGTTGCGGGTTTGTGGCAAGGGCCCGCGCGATACCGATGCGTTGCCGTTGACCGCCGGAAAAGGCGCCGGGGTAGCGGTGCAGCACCTCCGGCCGCATGCCAACTTGCTTGAGCAGCATGGCCACCCGGTCCGCCAAGGCTTGGCCGCCTAGTTTTTCGGACTTCCGCAGACACTGGCCAACGATCTCGATCACCGGCAGGCGCGGATTCAGCGACGACTGCGGGTCCTGAAAGATCATCCGGATGTCGCGCCACACCTGGCTGAGGCGTTCGCTGTTGTTGCCGGTGAGATCGACGGGATCTTCGTCCTTTCCCCGAAACTCGATGGATCCGCGGGCCGGCTGCAGGATGCGCATAATGCATCGACCGAGCGTTGTCTTGCCGCTGCCGCTTTCGCCAACCACGCCGAAAGTCTCGCCGCGGCGGACGTCAAAGGACACGCCGTCCACGGCTGTCATGGTGCTTTTCGGTTTGCCAAACAAGCTGGTGCCGACGGCGAAATGCATGTCTAGGTCGCGGACCTTGAGGATCGTCTCATCCATTGCCAGTGGCGTCCGAAAATAAGAAGCATGCCGTCCGAGAATCACCTGCCGGCACGAGATCGGGCACACTCGTGTCGCAGACGCCTGGCATCGCGCTGTCGCATCGTGTGCGGAAGGGGCAACCCGAAGGTCGCGCGAGGGGGTGCGGCACCATGCCCTTGATCGCCGGCAGGCGGCCGCTCTTCGTAACGCCAATGCGCGGCACTGAAGCCATCAATGCGCGCGTGTAGGGATGCTGCGGGTTTTCGAAGATCGCGTAGACGTCGCCCTCTTCGACCACCCGCCCCATATACATGACCGCCACATCCTCGGCGACTTCCGCGACCACGCCCAAATCGTGGGTGATCAGCATGACCGCCATGGCGAACTCTTCCTTCAGTTCGGCGATGAGGTCGAGGATCTGGGCCTGGGTCGTCACGTCGAGAGCTGTCGTCGGCTCGTCGGCGATGAGCAGGCGTGGCTGACAACTGAGTGCCATCGCGATCATCGCCCGCTGCCGCATCCCGCCCGAGAGCTCGAACGGGTAGGCTTCGAAACGCTGCCGGGGGTCGGGAATGCCGACCCGGTCGAGCATCTCGATGGCCTCTTCTTTCGCCTCGGCTTTGCTCACCTTCCGATGCAATAGGATCGTCTCGACGATCTGTTTGCCGATTTTTTGGATGGGACCCAGGGAGGTCATGGGTTCCTGGAAGATCATCGCGATGTCCTGGCCGCGGATTTGCCGAAGTTGGGCAGATCCTTGACGGGCCGTCGCTAGATCGATCTCCCGCCCGTCCGCCGCGCGGTAAAGGATGCGTCCGTCGGTGATCCGGCCGGGGGCGTCGACGATCCGTAGGATCGAACGCGCCATGATGGACTTACCGCAGCCGCTTTCGCCGAGGATGCAGATCGTGCGGTTCTGGTACACGGTCAGATCGACACCGTCCACGGCCTTGACGACACCGTCTTCGGTGAAGAAGTGCGTTTTCAGCCCCGAAATCTCGAGTAACGCGCCTGGCACCGCCTCAGTGCGCATGGGGATCCGCGGCGTCGCGCACGCCGTCCCCAAGGAAGTTCAGCGTCAATACGGCGATCACGATCATCGTGCCCGGTGCAATCAGCAGCCAGGGAGCCTCGATGATCGACCGGATGTTTTGTGCCTCCTTCAAGAGCGTGCCCCAGGATACGATCGGTGGCTGCAGGCCGATCCCGAGGAAAGACAAGGATGTCTCGGCGAGGATCATCAGCGGGACAGCCAACGTCAGCGAGGCGATGATGTGGCTGGAGAAGGACGGCACCATGTGTTTGACGATGATTTCCCAATTCGTCAGCCCGTCCAGCCGGGCGGCAATGATGAAATCCTCGTTGCGGAGCGACAGGAACTTGCCGCGTACTTCCCGGGCGAGGGTCGTCCAGCCGATCATCGACACGATGATCGTCACGACGAAATAGGTTCTGAGCGGCGGCCAATCGAGCGGGATGGCGGCGGCCAATCCCATCCACAGTGGGATCGTCGGTACCGATCGAATGAACTCGATAAACCGCTGGATTAAGCCATCGATCCAGCCGCCGTAGTAGCCAGACGCTCCGCCGAGCAATACACCGATGACCAGAGATACCGCGACGCCGACAAGACCGATCGACATAGATACACGGGTACCGAGGATGATGCGGCTGAGCACGTCCCGCCCCAACCGATCGGCGCCCAGAAGGTAGACCGTATCGCGCGGATTCGTCGGTCCGAACAGGTGCACTTTGGACGGGAGGAGGCCGAGGAATTTGTACTCGTAACCACGGACCCAGAAGCCGAGCGGAATGATCTTGGATTCGTCGACGGTGAAGGTCCGCCGCAGTGCGACACGGTCGAGTTCCATCTTCATGCCCTTGGCGTGCAACAAGAACTCGCGGGATCCGTCTTCCCGTGTGACAAAGAAGTGAATCGCTTGCGGCGGTTGAAAGGTGTTGCGGACGCTGGTGTCGTGTATTTGCACGGGTGCGAGGAACTCGCCGAGGATCGCGACCAAATAGATGAGCGCGACAACGACGCCGCTCCACATGGCGAGGCGGTGCCGTTTGAACTTGCGCCAGACGAGTGCCCAGGGACCGAGGACCTTCACTGTATCGTCGAAATCGTCGACGTCCTCTTGGTGAGACAAGACAGCTTGGCTCATTGGTAGCGAATCCTCGGATCGACCAGGGCCAGGAGCACGTCGGAGATCAAGGTGCCGACCACCGTCAACATGCTAACGATGAGGATGAGCGACCCGGCGAGGAACATGTCCTGCACAAGGAGCGCGCGCAGGAGCAGCGGTCCCGTGGTCGGCAGGTTCATGACCACCGCGACGATAATCTCGCCGGACACCAGTGTCGGCAGGATCCAGCCGATCGTGGAGATGAAGGGGTTCAAGGCGACCCGCACCGGATAACGCAGTAGCAACTGGAACTCCGTCATCCCCTTCGCGCGCGCCGTCACCACGTAGGGCCGGTACAGCTCGTCGAGCAGGTTGGCACGCATGATCCGGATAAGTGCCGCCGCGCCGGACGTCCCGACGACGACAATCGGCATCCAGATATGTTTAAGCAAGTCTACGAACTTGGCCCAGGTCCAGGGCTCGCCGAGATACTCGGGGCTCACCAGACCGCCAACGCTCTGACCAAAGAACTTGAATGCGACGTACATCATGACGAGCGCCAGCAGGAAATTCGGAATGGCCAGGCCAATGAAGCCAAAGAATGTCGCGACATAGTCGCCGACCGAGTATTTGCGCACGGCGGAGTAGATGCCGATGGGCAATGCCGTCAGCCAGATGAACAGCAGCGTCATGATCGAGATGCCGAAGGTCCAACCGAGGCGATCCCAGATCAGGTCTGTTACAGGGCGGTTCTTCTCAAACGAAAGACCGAAGTCTCCTTCCAGCAAGATGCCGCGCATCCACTTGAAGTATTGGACGTAGAACGGTTCGCCAAGTCCGTATTGCCGGCGCAAGGATTCGAGAACGGCGGTGTTGTCGACGCCCGACTCGCCCATCTCCGCGGCGAGTGAGTCCAGATAGTCACCGGGCGGCAATTGAATGATCACAAAGGTGGTGATCGACACCAACAGCAGGGTCGGCACCATGTACATGATCCGACGCGTGAGAAATCCAATCATGCGTTTGGCTTTGGTGTCATGCTGTTGGGTCTCGCGGGTCGCCTTCCGGCCCGCAGCGTCGCGCAGAATTGGAGGCCCGGAACACGTGTTTCCGGGCCGCCTTTCTTGTTACGGCAGGTTGTCACCACCTTCAAAGTAAATCTGCGCCGTGTAAGGTGCCGGGAACCATAGCTGGCCGGCAATCGGCAGCGGGTTCGGCACGTTGCGCACATTGGCCCGCGCGATACCGAACACCGGATCGTTCTGCACCAGACCGATGGTGAAGAACTGCTCCATCGACAGGTCCAGCACGTGCTGCATACGCTCACGCAGTTCGTCGGGACCAGAGGCGGCTTTTACCTCGTCATAGGCGGCGAAGATTTCCTTCACGGCCTCCGGCGGTTCCTCGCCCCTGTTGCTGTCGACGCCCCAAGCGGCCCATTCCCGTGCCCAGCTTACCGAGTTGCTGACAATCGGTACGTAGCAGATGGGCGTCGTGTAGGCGTCGGCCTGACCGCCTGAGCAGTTCCACAGATAGGCATCCTGCTCGTTGCTGGTGTGCAAGTCGATCAACCGCGAACGGTCGGTCGCTCTGACCTGGATGTCGAGACCGACATCCGCGGCGTAGCCCTGGATTAGCTCCATGGCGTCCGGGTATTGCAATCCGAACACGTCGGCGACCAGGAACACGAGGGTGAACCGCTCACCATTCGGCCCGAGGCGGAAGCCTTCGCTGTCCCGCTCGTTGAGGCCAGCCTTGTCGAGGAACTCATTCGCAAGGTCCGGGTCATACTCGGTGAATTGCTTGGCGTACCACTCCTTGTACAACTCCGAGCCCTCACGGGGCGCGACTTGCGCCGGGGTGCCCGAGCCGAAGTACAGCAAGTCGATGATTTCCTGCCGGTTGACCGCGTGGCTCAACCCAACCCGGAAGTTCTTGTCGTTGATGACTTGACGCTTCACCGGATCCTTGTGGTTGAGGTTCAGCATCAAGATCATGATGTTGGCCGGCAGGTCGCCGACGTCGAAGAAACCGTACTTGCCGCGGTCCATATTGTCGGTCAACGCCGCCTTGTTGGCCGGCCTGCCGAGGTGACGCAGCATGTAATCGATCTCGCCGTTGAACGCCTTCAGCAGGATGGTTTCGACATCTTCCACCTGATCGTAGGTGATCCGGTCTACGTAAGGCAGTTGCTGGCCCGCTTCATCGACCTTCCAGTAGAACGGGTTGCGCTCGGCAACGATGCGGTCTGTCGAGCCGTAGGCATTGGTCAGGTGCCAGGCGTGTAACGTCGGGCGGTCCGGGTTCTGCCAGAACAACGGTGTGTCCATCGGCCCGGCCTTCAGGTTGAACAGCTGGATCCAATCCGCCGCGGCGGGCTCCGCATCCACCAGACTCTGCACATCCGGGTTGTACTTCTCATGAAACTGGCTGAGATAGTGTTTTGGAAACGCGGCCGGATGATACCCGAATCCGTACGCCAGGTTCTGGATGAACAGGCCGTTCGGTGTGCGGAAGTCGAACTCCACCGTAACGTCGTCGATCTTGCGCACTTCGACCGGGCCGTCGGGGCCAACGAAGGTTGAATCCTTGTTGGGCGTCAGCCGCGTGTCGAGGAAGACGTCCTCGTACCAGAACACGATGTCATCGGCGGTAAAGGGCTCGCCATCCGACCAGCGCATCCCTTCGCGCAGCTTGAACGTGAACGAGGAAGCGTCTTCGGAGACTTCCCAACTCTCGGCGATGTTCGGCCGTACCTCGGTCCATTCGCGGTCCCAACGTACGATGTTATCGCTGCCGATCGTCCGCACCATGTTGTGCTGATCGCCACCCCCGAGGATGGCCCGCCGGATCGTGCCGCCGTACTCGCCGGTCTGTTCGACAACCTCGAGAACCAACGGGTTCATCGGCAGCCGCTCATCCACCGGCGGCAGTTCGCCCGCCTTCACTTTCTCTTGCAGCATGGGCGCCTCCTCGAACGCCAGGGCCGCCGGCCCTGCCGCCAAGGCAAGGCCGAAACCGGCCGCGCCAAGGGCCCAGAGCCTCTTATGTGTTCGTATTCGCATACCATCCTCCTAGGTACTTGGTATTGAGGTTGTTTCTGATCACCAGTTCGTCACGGACCCGTCGGGCCGCCTAAGGTGCGGTGGCTCGACATGTTGCGGTGCGTCCGCGCTGCGAATCGCTTCCTCGTTGACCTCGATGCCCAGGCCGGGGGCATCGGGTACGACGTACACAGATCCCTCCATCCTCATCTGGACCGGAAAGAGGTGCGGGTCGTGGAAGCCGAGTTCTTCGACCGGTGTTTGCCGCGTTTCGAGCCAGCTGAAGTTCGGCACCGCCGCGCCCAGATGCACGCTGGCAGCGGTGCACACCGGACCTAGCGGGTTGTGCGGCATCAGATCGATGTAGTGGCGCTCGCACCAGCCGGCGACCTTCAGCGCTTCGGTAAACCCACCGATGTTGCAGATGTCGAGCCGCATATACTGGGTCAGGCCTTGCTCTACATAGGGCGCTGCTTGCCATTTCGACGCGAACTCTTCGCCGACCGCAAACGGCATGTCCGTCAGCCGCCGTAGTGCCGCGTAAGCCTCCGGTGTTTCGCAGCGGATCGGCTCCTCAAGAAAATCCAGGGTGCCGGACGGCAACATGCCGCAGAAGCTTGCGGTCTCGGCGACGGAGAGGCGGTGGTGATAATCAATTCCCAGAACGATCTCGTTGCCGATTGCTTCTCGCACCGTCACCAGATCGCGCGCGGTTCGCGCGATTGATCGCCGCGGCTCAAACACCGTCCCGCGGTCGTAGTAGCTTGGCACGACGCGTATGCAGTCCCAGCCGGCGTCGATGAGCTGCCGGGCGTGGGCTAGGTTCTCGTCGATGTTGTCGGCTGTGCAACTGCCAAAGGAGGGCACTGTATCTCGCTGGCGCCCGCCCAGTAGCTGATAGACCGGAACGCCAAGGCGCTTTCCCAATAGGTCGTAGAGCGCAATGTCGATGGCGGACATTGCTGCCGTGAACACCCGACCGCCTTCGAAGTATTGGCTTCGATAGCACTCCTGCCAGATACGCCCGATCTGCCGGGAGTCCTGGCCGACCAGAAAGTCGGCGAAATGTTCGACGGTCGCCGCAACGGAACGCTCGCGCGCGGACAGGCCGGATTCACCCCAGCCGTAGAGGCCATCTTCGGTCACGACCTTTACCAGGAGTTGGTTGCGAATTCCGACCCTGGCGAGGAGCGGTTCAATGGAAGCGATCTTTGTCATCAATCAGTGTTAATGCCAGCCAACACGGGGAGAAACGGGGATCATGTCGTTCGGACGGGCGCGGATCATGTCCATGAGTTCAGTCCGGACACCGGCGCGTGCCGGATCATCGAATAGGTTTGCCATTTCGTGCGGGTCTTCCTGCAGGTCGTACAGTTCGCCCGTATCCGTACGCAGATCGACGGACAGGCGATGCCGTTTGCTGCGAACGGTCGTCAAATCCATGGCCACACCGCTCCGCGCTTCGTCGACTTCCCATTCGTTCAATGCGAAATCGCGGCTCGCTTGTTGGTTCATCAAGCTGCATAGGGACGTGCCGTTGTCTGGCGCGACATCGAGCCTGCACAACTCAGCGAGGGTTGCACGAAGGTCGAGGGTCGAGACGGGATCATCGATAACGCGGCCGGCCGGCACGCCAGGGCCCGCCAGGATGCAGGGCACCCTGAGCAGCCCATCGTACAGCATCGGCCCCTTCAGCAGGAGGCCATGGTCACCAAGCCATTCGCCGTGGTCGCTGGTGAAGACGACTACCGTGTTCGACAAGGAGTCGCAGGCGGTAAGAGCATCTAGGATGCGTCCCACCTGATGGTCGACCGCCGAGATCATGCCGTAGTAGATGGCGGTGATGTCGCGCAGTTGCCGTTCGGTGAGCGTACCGCGTTGTCCCCAATCCACGCCGTCTTGGGCCAGCGGCCGCTTTTGACTCCTACGGATTGGGCTGTCGAGGAAGCCGCGATGCCACCACGGTCTGGCTTCGAGATCCTCGTTACGATGCGGGGGTAGGTCGACCTCATCGGGGTCGTACATGTCCGACCACGGCTTTGCGGCGAGGAACGGCGGGTGGGGATCAGGGAAGGAGACCCACGCAAAGAACGGCGTGTCGCCTGTCTGTTCGATTAGTTCGACGGCGCGGTTGCCAATCCATGACGTGGATTGCCACTTGTCATCGAGCGCGGACCGCCAAACCTGAAAGTGCGAGGTTTCGGGCTGCGTATGGGCCTTCGCACGTTCCCAACGTTCCGACCCGCGGCCGTCGAAGTTGAGCGCGTTCTCATAATGAAGCGTGTGCGGGGGCTCCTGCCAAGCACAGTGATGATGCGGCCGGAGCGTGAGCTGTACCTTCTGGAAGCCGAAATAGGGGCCGTCCCAGTCAGCCGGGAATCCACTTACGCTGTTGTAGCATTCGGCTTGGCCAGTTGGGGCAAAAGTCTCATGCGTTGCGAAGTGTGCTTTGCCGATGAAATGGCTCGCATAACCAGCGTCGCCGAATATCCCGGCCAGCCCGTCTGTGACGAACCCTTGGGCCAGGTCCCGGCCATTGTCTCGGACGCCGTGGGAATAGGGCAGTTTGCCGGTGAGGATGGACGCCCGTGCCGGTTGGCACATCGGATGCGGCGTGATGCAGGTCGAGAATCGTGTTCCGCTCGCCGCAAGGCGGTCCAGGTGGGGCGTCCGTACATTTCGGGCCTCGGTGCCAAGGCAATCGCCCCGATGCTGATCGGTTGAGACCAGGATTACGTTGGGCTTCGATGGCAAGCGCCGGTGCTCCCTGCACGACCCATTCTTGTTTTCCAGCAAGCCCGGCCTGGATTGGTCATTTGATTTCCAGCGCTGACGGATCGTTGATCAGCTGCCGACTAACCAAGACTTCGCTGTGTTTTCAGTCTTCGAACACGAATTTCGCAGTTTGGTATCATATCGATACTGGATTGTATATTATTTTTCCATATCTGTGTATTCTAGATGTTGATTGGAGACACCGTGCTAGGCAAGACGTGAGCGATGTGGTTCAAGCCCCCCGGCCTGCTCGGTCCTCGGGCCAACACCGCGCAGCTTGCCAGATTCGGAGCCAACCATGCTGAAAACGAGCGAGATCAGGGGGTTCGGCGAACAGTCAGACGATGAGACGTCCTCACTCTATGAGCATGTGCTGAACGACATTTCCAAGGGCGTGTTGGTCGGTGGCCAGCGGCTCAAGGTTGCAGAGTTGGCGAAGCGGTACGGGGTCAGCACCAGCCCCGTGCGCGAGGTGCTGCGGCAGATGCAGGGCGAGGGCTTTGTCGAAATCAGCCACAACCGTGGCGCGACCGTAAAGAAGGCGGATGCCGTCACGATCCAGAACATCTTTGAGATTCTGCAGTTGCTGGAGCCGTACTTCGTTATTTGGTTCGCCGACTACGCCCAGCCGGAAATGGTCGACGAGCTTGAGGCCATTCAGGCGAAAATCGCCAAGACCCCGGAGACCGACCTGGTCACGTTTCGCCGATTGGATGGCGCGTTCCACTGGGCCATCTGCCGTCGGCATTACAACAAGCTGGCGGCGGAAGCTTGGCGGCGCTACCGCCAAGCGCTCAGCATCTACTGCTCCAACCTCCGCATCAGCCCCGCCCGGTTCCGGAAGATCATGGAGGAACACGCGGCACTCATCGGAGCATTCCGCGCCAACGATGTTGAGCAGGCCGCACGGGTCATCCGTGCGCATGTTGCCGGATCCGGCGAGCAGATGTTGCAACAAATGCGAATGCTGGGGATGGAGCGTTGAGGGCTCATGACGCTGGGCGTTACCAAAGTGTATACTAGCTCGATCTTCCTCGAATAGCCCCCAGAAATCAGCCGTTCTTGGCGGAGGGGGAGGGATTCGAACCCTCGGTACCCGCGAGGGTACAACGGTTTTCGAGACCGCCCCGTTCGACCACTCCGGCACCCCTCCGAACTAGGCGGGGCCAGGACTTAGCATAGGCGTCGCCAAGAACAAATGCTTGGCGGGCCCTCTCACTAGATCTGCGCACCGCTCCCTTTGATCCGAATGCTCGCCGCGGTTCGGTATCTCCGGGCGCCGGCCGGATTGGGTCCTTGTGAGAAAGACGGCTTGACCGCTCCAAAACCCTGCATCTACTCTAGTTCCATGAAAAAGAACAATGTTCCATAGTATGGAACTCCGAGGAGTCTTTCCGGTTCTGCCGACCCTGTTCGAGCCGAACGGGCAAGTGGATGCCAATGAGGTCGCCGCAGTTGCGGATTTTGCGGTCGCTTGTGGTGCGCACGGCGTCGTTTTCCCCGGTGTCGCCAGCGAGTTCGATTTCCTCACAACAGAGGAACGGCAAAGCACCCTGCAGCTCGTCGCCGAGACTATTGCCGGACGGGTGCCGCTGATCGTCGGGGCAAGCGGCGACACCACAGATGCCGTTGCCGGATTTGCCGAATTGGGTGCGGAGGTTGGTGCGGCCGCGGCGATGGTCATGGCGCCGGCAGCGATCGGCAGCACCGCAAGCTTGGTGACCAGCTTCTTCGAGGACATCGCGGCGCGCGCGCCGCTTCCCATCCTGCTGCAAAACGCACCGCCGCCGGTTGGGTCCGGACTCTCTATCGAGACGATCGGCAAGGTTGCCCGTCAGGTCGCGAACGTTCGTTACGCAAAAGAAGAAGCGCCGCCGACGGGTCAGCGGCTCAGCCGCCTTCTGGATAGCGCCGGTACGTCCTTGACCGGTGTTTTTGGCGGTGCGGGGGCCCGCTATGCGATAGACGAGTTGAACCGCGGCGCGCTCGGCTTGATGCCCGCCGTCGAACTCACGGACGTCCACGTCGCGATGTACCAGGCGCATCGAAAAGGCGAGCATGAACGCGCGCGCGGTCTCTATGCCCGCTCCCTCCCGCTGCTGCTGATCCAAGCCATCTTTCGGATGCGGCTAACGAAGGAGGTCCTGGTTCGCCGCGGCGTCATTCACAACACCGGTGTCCGGGCGCCGCTGCCCTCCTTTGATGCGCAGGATCTTCGTGAAATCGATGTCTGTCTTCGCGATCTCGAAGACCTCCTGGTCACCGAGCCGGTCGCGCGGACGACAGCGGTCGCATAGCGATGGGCGACACAGTTCAGCGGATCGAGACCATCGTCGCAACAATCCCGCGTGACACGCCATATCTCGGTGGGCTGCGCCCGGGAGAACAGGCCAACTCGCGCGGCTACTTCGTGCGTCAGGGCAATCGCACGGTTTATCCGACGATGGACCGCAGCGTGCTCGTTCGCATCGAGACTCGGGATGGTGCCGTCGGCTGGGGGGAAACCTACGGCATCGTGGCGCCGGGCGCGGTCGTTGCCATCATCGAGGATTTGCTGACCGAGTTTGTCGTGGGGCGCGACCCATGGGACGTCGCCGCCATCCACGATCAACTGTACGACCTGATGCGCGTGCGCGGTTACACCGGCGGCTTCTATCTCGATGCGCTCGCGGCGATCGACATCGCCTTGTGGGATATCTGCGGCAAGCTTGCGCACAAACCGATTGCCAAACTGCTTGGCGGGCAACGTCGCGGATCGATCCCATCCTATGTTTCGGGTTTGCCACGCGCGACCCTGGCCGAGCGGGTCGAACTTGCGGCCGAGTGGCAGGCGCGCAACTTCAGTCTTTTTAAGTTCGCGGCAAGCGTGGCCGACGATGGCGTGATCCCCGAGCTCCGCGCGTTGCGCGAAAGACTTGGCGACACCGCGCAGATCGCAGTGGACTTGCACTGGATGTATTCGCCTATCGAGGCGATCGCCACAATCCGCCAGATGGAGCCGTTTGGCCCCTGGTTTGCCGAAGCGCCGTGCAAGCCGGAAGATATCGATGGGCAGGCGCAGATCGCTGCGAATGTCGGCGTACCAATGGCGTTGGGCGAGGAGTGGCGCACTGTTTTTGACGCGCGGCCCCGCCTCGAGCGGCGCTGCGCGGCCATTCTGCAGCCCGAAATGGGGCATACCGGCATCACCCAATTCATGCGTATCGCGAACGCGGCCGAGGCGCATCACTGCCAGGTGATCCCCCATGCGACGATCGGGCTCGGGATATTCCTGGCAGCGAGCCTGCAGGCGAGCGCTGCCATCGGTTCGCTGCCCGCCCACGAATTCCAACACTCGGTCGTCGAGCGTACCGACCGGTTCATCACAGGCGACATGACCTGTGCCGATGGTCTTTACGCTGTGCCGACAGGTCCAGGACTGGGTGTCGCTCCGTCCGACGAAGCAATCGCGTTGTTCAAATCGTAAGCAATCGGGAGGAAAAGATGAAATCTCACCTAACTTTGAAAGCCGTTCTGGCTGTGGCAGCCGGTACCGGACTGTTGCTCGCCGGCGCGCCGGCGCAGGCGGAAACGCTGAAGTTCATCAGTTGGCAGGTCAATGAACGTGGCTATGGCGACTGGTGGAACCAGGCGATCGCCGAATTCGAAGCAACCCATCCGGGCGTGACGGTCGAACTCTCAAACGTCGCCCGTCCCGAGTATGCGGACACCATGACGACGTTGTTCGCGAGCGGCTCGCCACCTGAAATCGTCCACCTTGCGTCGTTCGAATACCAAAAGTTCGCCGACAATGGCTGGCTCGAAGACCTCGGGCCGTGGATTGAGCAGTCGGACCTCGATTTGACCGATTGGGCCGGCCAGGACAAGTGCGTCTGGGAAGGCACGACCAACTGCATCATGCTGCTCTATTTCGGCTTTGTGATGGCCTACAACGAGCGGCTCCTCTCGGAAGCCGGGATCGCAGTGCCGACGACCTACGACGAATACATGGCCGCGGCGCGCGCGCTGACCGTCGACACGGACGGTGACGGCATCATCGACCAATTCGGTATCGGCCATCACACGACAGCCGGCAACCAGTACACGCACGAAATGCTGAACTACATCCTAGACGCTGGCGGCTATTGGACCGACAGCGAAGGCAAGCCCGCCATGAACACACCGGAGATGATTGAAGGCCTGGCGCGCTGGAAGACCGTCCTAACCGAAGGCCTCACGCCGGTCGACATGACATCCAACGACACCCGTCAGTTGTTCAACGAGGAGCGCGTTGCCATGCGCGTCGATGGGCCATGGGTCTACGGTGTCATGCGCGGTGCGGATCCGGAGGTCTTTAAGCACCTAAAGCTGGCGCCGCCGCCATTCAGCCCCCCAGTTGGCGGCTCCTCGAACGTCATCACGATGCCGTCCGACATCTCCCAGGAGAAGAAGGAGTTAGTTTGGGACTTCATCGAAATCGTCACCTCCGAGGAGTTCCAGAAACGTTTTGCCCAAGAAGGCGCTTCTCCGGCCCCGCGTCCCGGTGCGGTAAGGGACAGCGTCTACGAGGCGGTACCGCACTTTGATCTGTTGATCGAAACCCAGCAGGCTGCAGCGGCAGCGGGTGTCGACCGTATTCCGCTGGGGCTGGAGATCCAGTTCAACGAGTTCGCGAAGATCGTCCGCAACGAGGTGCAGCGGATGGTTATCGAAGACCTCGACCCGGCAGAAGTTGCGGCGCGCCTGCAGACGGAGGCAGAGGCGCTGCAATAAGACGGCAGCAGCGCGGTTCCGTGTCTCCAGCGGACGCGGAACCGCCAAGCCTTACCAACTGGCCTGGGGAAGCCGCGATGGCTGTGCAAACAGATCTACAGAATCGCACGGAGCGGACGCTCGGCAGTTCGTCGTGGATTGGGCGTCTGCGTGCCCTTGATCTGTCAAGCCCACGCCACGCCGACAAGCTCGGCTACATTCTGCTGGCGCCGGCGGTGCTGCTGATCTTCGTTATCCTCGTCTACCCGATTCTGCTCTCGGTCGATCTGAGCCTACAGGACGTCGACATTCCGCGCATTGGCGAGACGCGCGAACCCTACACCCTCGACAACTATACGAAGCTGTTTGGTTCCGCCGAGTTTTGGCGGGCCTCCTGGGTTTCGTTGAAGCTCATTGTCGTCGTGACGTCGGCTTGTTTCGCGATCGGCCTAGCGACAGCGTTACTGGTGAACCAGCATTTCAAGGGCCGCACCTTGGCCCGCCTGTTCGTCGCGCTGCCTTGGGCCGTACCGGAGGTCATCGCGGTGGTCACCTGGTGGTGGATGTTCGACAGCTCCTTCGGTTTGATCAACTGGCTGTTGGTGACGCTGGATTTGGCGGACAAACCCATCGCCTGGTTGTCACAGCCGGTACCCGCGTTTCTTGTCGTCTCGATCGTCATGATCTGGAAAGGCTATCCGTTCGTTTCGATCATGCTGCTCGCCGGCCTACAGGCGATTCCGGAAGATCACTACCAGGCTGCGAAGGTCGACGGGGCCGGCGCGTGGCAAAGACTGTTCTGGATTACCTTGCCCAGCTTGCTGCCCGTCTTCGGCGTGACAATGATCCTGGTCGTGCTTTGGGTGTTCCGGGACTTCGCGGTCGTCTTCATCCTGACCGGCGGCGGCCCGATTGGTGCGACGCAGACCCTGTCGATGATGACCTATGAGCAGGCGTTCGGATTCTTCCGGATGGGCTTCGCGTCGGCGATCGGTGTTGTCACGCTGGTGATTTGCGTACTGGCGACAAGGCTCATGGTCTCCCGCATGGCCAAGTCGATGTATTAGGGAGCGATCGATGCGCCGAACGATACCGCAAAGCGTATTGCTGTATGTGACGGTCATCTTGACCTGCGCACTGCTGCTGTTCCCGATCTATTGGATGTTCGTGACGGCAATCTCGCCGTCGGCCCAGTTGCGTGCGTTTCCGCCCCAGATCTTTCCAGACGCGCCGCAGTGGCAGATCTTCCAGCAAATCCTGGAAACGCGGCCAATGCTGTTATGGCTGTCGAACTCGGCTCTGGCCGCGACCGCCGCCGTGCTGCTGTCGATGAGCGTCTCCGTGTTTGCCGCCTACAGCCTATCGCGGTTTCGTGTGCGCGGCGGTCAGACCCTGGGACTGTTCATCCTGGTGAGCAAGATGCTGCCGGCGACGTTGTTGGTGATACCGTTGTTCGCGATCTTTCGCGAGTTTCGGCTGATCGGCAGCCTGTGGTCGATCATTCTCGCGCACTCCACGCTGATCGTCCCGTTCAGCACCTGGATGCTCAAAGGCTACTTCGATTCGATCCCGCGCGAGTTGGAGCAGGCGGCGATGGTCGACGGCTGCTCGCAGTTGGGTGCGTTATTCAAGGTCATTCTGCCGGTGGCCACACCGGGATTGGCGGCAACGGCGCTGTACGGCTTTGTCCTGTCCTGGTCCGACTTCATCTATGCCCGGACGTTCCTGACCGTGGAGCAGACCAAGTGGACGGCCAACATGGGCATTGCATCGCTAAAAGGCGAGTTCATCACCGACTGGAACGAGATCATGGCCGCCTCGTTGATGGCGGCGATTCCAATTGTCATCGTCTACATGGTGCTCGAGCGGTACCTGGTTGGCGGACTAACGGCGGGCGCGGAGAAGTAGTATGGCCGAAATGAGACTCGAGGGCGTGCGCAAGGTCTACGGTGGTGCGGTTGTCGCCCTTGACGACTTCTCCCTCGATGTTGCCGACGGTGAGTTCGTGGTGTTTGTCGGTCCATCGGGCTGCGGCAAATCGACGGCGCTCAAGATTATAGCCGGGCTGGAACCGGCAACGTCAGGACGCGTTTGGATTGGTGACCGCGATGTTACCGAGTTCGCTCCGGCGCGGCGTGACATTGCCATGGTGTTCCAGAACTATGCGCTCTATCCGCATTTGAGCGTGCGTAGCAATATCGCGTTCGGCCTCAGGATGCGGCATCAGCCGAGGGTGGAAATCGATCGCCGCGTGCAGGAGGTCGCACGGATCCTCGATATCGAGTCCCTGCTCGACCGCCGGCCGCGGGCCCTGTCCGGTGGCCAGCGCCAACGCGTAGCTCTTGGACGCGCCATTGTGCGCGAGCCGCAGGCGTTCTTGATGGACGAGCCGCTGTCAAATCTTGATGCGAAATTGCGGGTCCATATGCGGGCCGAAATCGGCGCTTTGCATCAACGGATCGGGGTGACCACGATCTATGTGACACACGATCAGACGGAGGCTATGACGATGGCCAACCGGATCGTTCTGATGCGCAATGGCGTGGTGCAGCAGGTCGCCGACCCGGACACCATGTTCGAGCAGCCTGCCAACGCCTTCGTTGCCGGATTTGTCGGCTCGCCGGCGATGAATTTCTTTCAGTCGAGATTGACAAAAGGGCCGGATCGTCCAGTCATCGAGTTTGGGGATGCCACCTTACCGGTGCAGCTTGCGCCGGACATCTTTGCGCGGTACGCGGAACAGGATGTATTGGTCGGGCTCCGGCCTGAGCATATGTCGATTGGCAACGGTACGCACAGCACGGTCGTGCGCCCGAACCTCGTCGAGAGCCTTGGCAGTGAACGCTACGTCTATTTCCCGGTGCCGACAGCCAACACGGTGGGCCACGCCACATTCGTCTCGCAAGATGAGGACCGGCGCGCTAATACGATGATCGCCCGCCTGATGAATGTCGGCCGCATCGAAGAAGGCGCGCCGTTGCCGCTGAGCTTCGAACCCGATCGCATTCACCTCTTCGATCCAGCTTCCGAGCAAGCCATCAACTAACGCCATGCCCGACGGAAAACAGAGCCCACGTGTCGCCGAACGAGACCTTCCCACCGGGTCTGCCGCTCTGGCGAAGGGCTTGGCCGTCTTGGATATCATCGGCGCCAGCGACCGGCCGCTGCGTTTCACCGAACTGATCGGCGAAACAGGGCTGCCAAAAGCCACGCTGCATCGGATCCTGAGTGCCCTCATTCAATTTCGCTTCGTGCGTTTGGATGAGACCGATCAGACCTATCGCCTCGGGCATCGCTTTTTCGAACTGGCGCACCAGGTCTGGGAGGCATTCGACTTGCGCGGCGCCGCTGAACCGGAGCTGGAACGGCTGGCGCAGCAGGAGCGCGAGACCGTTGCGCTGTGCGAACTCGCGGATGCGGAGATCCTCTACATCGATCAGCGTAACGGTGCCGGTCCATTTGGTTTCAGGATCGAGGTGGGACGACGCGTCCCCGCCTATTGCACCGCCGGGGGCAAGGCGATCGCCGCGTTCCTGCCGCCCCACAGTCAGCGTCAGGTGCTGCGCGGCTCGGACCTGACCGCCCACACCGGAACGACGATCGTGTCCGAAGAAGCGTTGCGCGCTGATTTCGCGTTGGCCCGCGCCCGCGGTTACGCATTGTCCGACGAGGAACATGTGAAGGGCGTCACCGCCGTGGCTGCTCCCGTCATCGACCATGGTGGCCGGCCCATTGCGGCGATCACCGTCGCCGGTCCGAAGGAACGCCTCGATACGCAGCGGCTGCACACGCTTGGCCGCGACTTGATGGAGGCGGCGCGGCGGATCTCCGGCAATGTCGGTGCGGCGCCAATGAACATCCGCCCACCGCGGCGGGATGTCAGGCCCGATCCAAACGTCGAGTGCGTGCTGCCTTGGGCGGCCTATCTCGGCGAGGGTCCGGTCTGGGATGCGGCTCATGAACGGCTGATCTGGGTCGATATCTTGGCACCGGCGGTACACGCGTTCACGCCCGCCACCGGCCACAACAGTTCGATGAATTTGCCTCGCCTGGTTGGTTCCTTGGTGCACCGGCGAAGCGGTGGTTTTGCGGCGCTCACCAAGATGGCTTGGAGTCCCTCGACATCGACTCAGGTGTTCTGAAACCACTGATAAACCCCGAAGCGCACATCCCCGAGAACCGCTTCAACGACGCCCGATGCGACCGCGCCGGCCGCCTCTGGGCCGGCTCCATGCCACTGGATGCGGCAACGCCGACCGGGGCCCTCTATCGCTTCGATGCCGCTGGAGCGTGGGAGAAGATGGATAGCGGCTTCGCTGTCTCCAACGGCCTCGACTGGAGTCCGGACGATCGCACCTTCTACTTCGTCGATACGGGCCCGGGCATCATCTACGCCTACGACTTCGATATCGCGACGGGAGAAATCTCCAAGCGGCGTGAGTTCGCGCGCATCGCGCCAGAGGAAGGCCGGCCGGACGGTTTGACGGTTGATGCTGACGGTAATGTTTGGTGCGCGATCTGGGACGGCTGGTGCGTCAGGCGCTACAGGCCCGACGGAAGGCTCGACCGGGAGATCAGCCTGCCGGTGCCGCGGCCGACGAGCTGCGCCTTCGGCGGCAAGGATCTGGAAACGTTGTTCATCACCTCAGCGCGCGTGCGCTTGCCCGAACGCACGCTGGCCGACGCGCCACTGTCGGGCGGCGTCTTCGCTCTGGAGCCGGGCGTTTGCGGTCAGCGCCCCGTGAGTTTCGTAGGATGAATATGGAGGTTACCCCGCTCACCGGCGCCCTCGGTGCCGAAATACGCGGCGTGGATTTGCGCGACGCATCGGAAAACCTCATCGCTGACCTGCGCGATGCGCTGGCGCGGTTTCACGTACTGGCTGTCCGCGACCAACAGCTCAGTCCGTCCGAGTTGAGCCAGTTGGCACAGCAGTTCGGCCCGTTCAGCGGCAACCCCATTCACGTGCCCCTGGAAGGGCAGGAGGACGTGGTGAAGATGGTCCGCGAAGCGGACGACGATGGACCAAACATTGGCGGTGCCTGGCACATGGACTTGGCTTGGTTCAAGGCCCCACCGGGGCTCACCATGCTGTACGCCGGAGAAACACCGCCGGTTGGTGGCGACACTTTGTTTGCCGACCTGACCGACGCCTTCGCGGCGCTCTCGCCCACCATGCGTGGGTTCCTGGAAGGCCTGACCAGCATACATAGCGCCCAGGACGTCTACGCGACAAACGCCGCGGTGCGGGCCGTCAGCGTGCAACCCGACGCGAAGGCCGTCTCAAAGATCGAAACGGAGCATCCGTTGGTTTGCCGGCACCCGGCGACGGATGAGCCGTACCTCTTGATCAACAGCACGATCCGCTGTTTCAAGGGAATGAGCGAGGCGGAGAGCCGGGCGATCGTGACATTCCTGCTGGAGCACGCCGTTCGACCGGAGTTCACCTGCCGGTTACGCTGGTATGACGGCACGTTGGGTTTGTGGGAGAATTCCTGCCTGCTGCACCATGCCATCGACGACTACGCTGGCCACCGGCGTGTCATGTACCGGACCACCGTCGCCGGGGAACGCCCGAGAGCGGCCGCGGAGGCGGCGTGAAAGCGGGGCAGGATTAGCCTAGCCTAGCCTAGCGACCGCCAAGAACATGCTTGGCAGTCCGACCGTCCGAGACCCAGAGTCAGGCGCCGCTAGGGTCTTTGGCTGGCGCTTTGCTCGCGGCTTGAAAACGCTTGGCGCGGCTCAGCAGCTGGCTGGCGCGCTGGGCGACTGGGGCGTCGATCATACGGTCCTCGAAGGCGAAGGCGCCGCGGCCGGCCGTCGCCTGCTCGTCAAAGGCCTCTACCAGTGCGCTAGCGTGGGCGAGTTCGTCGTCGGTCGGCAGGAATGTCTCGTTCAGCACCGGGACCTGGGTTGGGTGGATGCAGAAGGCGCCCTCGAAGCCGAGACTGCGGGCGCGGTTGATCCATTGCCGGTACCGGGGGAGATCGCGGTACTCCGCCATGGAGCCGATGAAGCCCAGCGGAATCTTGGCGGCAGCGCGGGCTGCCGTCAGGACCGTCATCGCCGGATAGTACATCGCGTCTTCGGTCACCGCGCAGCCGAGGGACAGGGCCAGATCCTCCGGGCCGATGGTGACGGCCACCAGGCGCGGGCTGCTGGCGGCGATTGGAGCGGCGTTGACGAGGCCTTCGGCGGTCTCGATCATGGCGATTAGCCGGACTGTTCCTTCGGCGAGGCCATGCTTGGCTTCGAGGCCAGCCAATTGGGCGGCAGTTTGCACGATCAGATTGGGCGAGCCGACCTTCGGCAAGGTGATCGCTGTCAAGCCGCGGCGCACCGCTGCATCCAGGTCTTGTTCGAGCGCGTCCGGGTGATTGTTGACGCGCACGACGACGTCTCTCCGTTGGTCGGCGACGCGTGTGACGCTGTCGCCGACCATCTGGCGCGCGAGACCCTTGTCGTCAACAGGAATACTGTCTTCCAGGTCAAGCTGGATCGCGTCCGCATCGGTGCGCAAGGCGCTGGTGATGAAACGTTCGTTGGTGACCGGTACGAACAGTAGGGAACGCCAACCGAGGTCGTCGGTGCTCACTGGTCTCGCCCCGTGCCGTTTAGCTCAGCTAATATGTCCGCTTCGTCCTGGCCGAGGCTGGGGGCCTGGCGCCGGATGCTGCCGGGCGTTGCCGACAGGCGCGGGATCGGCGCCGTCAATGGCGCATGCTGCATGTCCGTGTCGGGCACGTCGTTCAGGACTGCGCGGCTGCGGACGTATGGGTGGTCCACCAGGTCCGCCACCGTCAACACTGGCGCGGCAGTGACGCCTGCTTCCGCCATGGCGGCCAGATTCTCCTCAAGTGTGTGTTCGGCGAAATAGGAACCGATGATTGTGTCCAGTTCGTCACGGTTTTGGACGCGGTCGTCATTGGTCCGGAACCGCGGATCGTCGATCAAATCTGGGCGGTCAAGGGTGCGGACCAGGCGTTCGTACATGCTTTGCATCGAACCCGACAGCGCGAGGAAACGGCCGTCCTTTGTCCGGTAGACGTTGCGCGGCGCGGTGTGCACGGCTTGATTGCCCGCCCGCATGCTGACTTCACCGGTCAAGCGGAACTTTAAAGCCTCGGCCGCGACGAAGGAGAAGATGCTCTCGAACAAGGACAAGTCGACGACCTGCCCGCGGCCGCCATTGACCTCCACCTCTCGCAGCGCGGCCAGCACGCCGAAAGCGCCGTAGAGGCCGGCGATCATGTCGGCCGTTGCGAGGGGCGGGAGGGTCGGCGGTCGGTCCGCGAAGCCGTTCAGGTGGGCGAAACCCGACATCGCCTCGACTAGGGTGCCAAAGCCCGGTTTGTGCCGGTATTCGCCGGTCTGACCCCAGCCGGATACCCGGACATAAATCAGTTTCGGGTTGGCGCGCATCAGCGGTTCCGGGCCGAGGTCCATCGCCTCCATCTTGCCGGGCAGGAAATTCTCGATCAGCACATCGGCCTGCGCGGCTAACGCGCGGACCCGCGCGCGCCCGGCCTCGGTCTTCAGGTCGGCGGTGATGCTGCGTTTGTTGCGGGCGTAGGCCTTCCAGTAGATCTCGGTTTCCGCCTCGCGCCAGGCGCGCAGATCGTCACCCTTGTCGGGTCGTTCGACCTTGATGACGTCCGCACCGAAGTCGGCCAGCACGCCCGACAACATGTTGCCGGCCACCAGGCGTGACAGATCGATTACCCGGATGCCCGCAAGCGGGCCGGTTTTTTGTCCACTCATGAACTGCAGTCTAGCGCAACGTTCCGGCGTGCCACAGGAGTTGGGGCCAGGTCTCTTGTGGCCTATAAGACGGCAATCTTCGGGCGGCAGGACAAAGGGCAGCGGATGAAGCTGGCAAGCATGCGGCAGGGCCGGGACGGGCGGCTGATGTTGGTGAGCCGCGACCTCAGACGTTGGACTACGGCCGGGTCGGTGCCGACCCTCCAGGCCGCGCTGGACGACTGGGCGGCGGTTTCTGCCTCGCTGCAATCCGAATATGAGGCGTTTGAGGCCGGCGCCAAGGCGGGGGCGGCGTTCGATCCGGACTCATGCGAGTCGCCGCTGCCCCGAGCCTATCAATGGGCTGACGGTTCGGCCTACGTGAATCATGTCGAGTTGGTACGGCGGGCGCGGGGTGCGGAGATGCCGGAGTCCTTCTGGACCGATCCACTGATGTATCAGGGCGGCTCCGACGCTTTCCTGGGACCGCGCGAGCCTATTCGGATGGCGGATGAGGGCTGGGGTATCGACTTCGAAGCCGAGGTGGCGGTTGTCGTCGATGACACGCCGGCCGGTGTTGCGGTGAGCGCGGCCGGTGAGACGATCCGCCTGTTGATGCTGGTCAACGATGTGTCGCTGCGCGGGCTGATTCCGGGCGAGTTGGCCAAGGGGTTCGGTTTCTTTCAGTCGAAACCGTCCTCGGCGTTCGCACCGGTGGCGGTCACCCCGGACGAACTTGGCACCGCCTGGGATGGCGGGCGACTGCATCTGCCGTTGCTGGTGCAGCTGAACGGTAAGCCGTTCGGCAAGGCGGAAGCCGGCGAGGATATGACCTTCGATTTTCCTCAACTGATCGCCCATGCGGCGCGGACCCGGCCGTTGCGGGCGGGGGCCATCATTGGCTCCGGCACCGTGTCGAATAAGGATACTGACGGCGGGCCGGGCCGGACAGTGGCGGATGGTGGGCGTGGTTACTCCTGCCTGGCGGAGCAGCGGATGATCGAGACGATCCTGCATGGCGCGCCGCGAACGCCGTTCATGCGGTACGGCGATACCGTGCGGATCGAAATGCTCGACGGGGACGGCGCCTCGATTTTCGGGCCGATCGAACAGTCGGTGGAGCCCGCCGCCGTGTCATAGTCTGATCTGGGTCAGTGCCGGCCCAGGGCAAACGTGGCTGTTGGCTGCGTGACTATCGATGTGGAAATGACCAGCCCGTCCGGGCGTGAGCGCGATGACGCGGTCATGCGGTGCAGAGGGCTGTCGAAGATCTACCGTACCGGCGAGGTCGAGGTTGCGGCCCTGCGCGGCGTCGATCTCGACCTGCATGAGGGCGAGCTTGTCGTGCTGCTGGGTGCGTCGGGCAGTGGGAAATCGACCCTCCTGAACATCCTGGGTGGGCTCGACCGGCCGACCCAAGGTGAGGTCTTTTTCCAAGAGACCGAGTTGACCAGCGCTGCCGACAGTGCGCTCACCCGGTTCCGGCGGGATCATGTCGGGTTCGTATTCCAGTTCTACAATTTGGTGCCAAGCCTCACGGCACTGGAGAATGTTGGGCTGGTCACTGAAATCGCACCGGCACCGATGGAACCGGCCGCAGCGCTTGCGTTGGTCGGTTTGGCGGAACGGGCGCAGCATTTTCCGGCGCAGATGTCCGGTGGCGAGCAACAGCGGGTGGCGATCGCCAGGGCGATTGCCAAGCAGCCCTCTGTCCTGCTGTGCGACGAACCGACCGGTGCGCTCGACAGCAAGACCGGCGTGCTCGTGCTCGAAGCACTCGACCGGGTGAACCGGGACCTTGGCACGACAACAGCGCTCATCACCCACAATGTGTCGATCGCGGAGATGGCGGACCGGGTGGTGACCCTGGCCGACGGACAGATTACCGAGGTGCGGCGCAATGCTACGCGCGTCCAGGCGCGGGAGATCGTCTGGTAGCGATGCGGGCGCTGAACCGAAAACTCCTGCGCGACCTATGGCGGCTTTGGGGACAGATCCTGGCAATTGCCCTGGTTGTTGCCAGTGGTGTTGCCCTGCTGGTGATGTCCTTGAGTTCTATCGAGTCGCTCGAGGGCACGACGGACGCTTACTACGAGCGGTACCGGTTCGCCGAAGTCTTTGCCACGGTGAAACGTGCGCCGGAAAATCTGGCGAATCGCATCGCCGACCTGCCCGGCGTTCAAGCTGTGCAGACGCGGGTCGTCGAGTTTGCCAACCTCGACATTCCCGGCTTCGAGGAGCCGGTGATCGGCCAGGTCGTCTCGGTGCCGGAGCGTGGTGCGCCATTGCTCAACCAGTTGGCGATTCGGGTCGGGCGGTCGGTAGCGCCGAACCGGCCCGACGAGGTCGTGGTCAGCGAGCCGTTTGCCGAAGCCCATGGCCTGCTGCCCGGCGATCGCCTCAGCGCGACCATGAACGGCAAGAAGCGCGACCTGGAGGTGGTCGGGATCGCCCTTTCGCCGGAGTTCGTCTACGCGATCGGGCCGGGCGCCTTGACGCCGGACGAAAAGCGCTACGGCGTGCTGTGGATGGGCCGCGAGGCGATGGCCGCCGCCTATGACCTGGATGGTGCGTTCAACGATGTCTCGCTCTCGCTGCTGCGTGGTACCGTGCCCGACGACGTGATCAATCGCCTCGACTTGCTGCTGGAGCCCCATGGCGGGGTCGGCGCGGTGGCCCGCAAGAACCAATTGTCCAACTGGTTCTTGATGAATGAGCTGCAGCAGTTGCGGAGCATGGCCTTCATCCTGCCTTCTATCTTTCTGGCGGTGGCGGCCTTCCTGTCGAACATGGTGCTGGCGCGGCTCATTGCGACGGAACGGGCCGAGATCGGGTTGCTGAAGGCCTTTGGCTACAGCAACCGGGAGATCGGCTGGCATTACGCGAAGATGGTGATGGCGATTGCCGGCTTGGGCGTTGTGATCGGCTGGGGTGCCGGGGTCTGGCTCGGGCGCTTTAACACCGAGCTGTATGGTGACTTCTACCGGTTCCCGTTCCTGCTGTTTCGCCCTGGTCCGGCTGTTTTCGTGGTGTCGGGGCTGATCAGCCTGGCGGCGACGCTGCTCGGATCCTTAGGCGCGGTGCGCCAGGCCGTGGCACTGCCGCCGGCGGAGGCGATGCGGCCGCCGACACCGACCGCCTATCGCAAGGGCATGCTGGGTGGGTCGGCGTTCTGGAACTGGCTGGATCAGCCCAGCCGCATCATCGTGAGGCAACTCACTCGTCGGCCGGGCCGTTCGCTGATGACCAGCGTCGGGATAGCCTTGTCGGTTGCGGTCTTGGTGTCGGCGCTGCAATGGCTCGACTCGATCGACAGGATCGTCGAGTCCTATTTCTTCGAAACACAGCGGCAGGACATGACCGTCGGGCTGTTCGACGCGCAGTCGCAGACTGTGCTGTACGACTTCGAACACATGCCGGGCGTTCTCGCGGCGGAGCCTATGCGGTCGGTCAGCGTGGAGTTCCATGCCGGGCCGAGGACGCATCGTGGTTCGATTGAGGGCATTCGGCCCGATGCCTCACTACAGATCGTTCAGGATGTGAATGGCCGGGCGATCGAACCGCCGCCCGAGGGTCTCGTCTTGTCGACAATGCTAGCTGACAAACTAAATGTCCGAGCCGGGCAGAATGTGCGGGTCGAGGTGCTCGAAGGCCGGCGCCCGGTGGTTTTAGTGCCGGTGGTGGACACTTTTGAAACCTACATCGGGACCCCGGCATACATGCACTTGACGGCGCTTAACCGGGTTCTCAAAGAGCCGAATACGGTCGGCCACGTCAATCTGCTGGTCGACAGCTCGTACCATTCGGCGTTGTTCGAGCGATTGAAGGAAACCCCGGACGTTTCCGGTGTGATCCTGCGGCAGGCCGCGATCGACAAGTTCCATGAGACGCTGGCGGAAACGCTGCTGATCTTCGTCTCGTTCTTTGTCGTCTTCGCCTGTGTCCTGGGGTTCGGCGTTGCTTACAACAATGCCCGGATCGCCCTGTCAGAGCGTGGTCACGAGTTGGCGACGTTGCGGGTCCTCGGATTCACGCGGGTGGAAATCTCCTACATTCTGATCGGCGAAATCGGCGCGCTGATCATTATCGGCCTGCCGCTGGGATGTGTGGCGGGCGCTGGTCTCGCCTGGATCATGTCGGCCTCGTTTCAGACCGAACTGTATCGGGTGCCCGTGGTGATCGAGCCGTCGACCTACGGCTTGTCCGTCCTCATCGTGCTGGCGGCGACTTTGATATCGGCTGCGCTGGTCCGACTCCGGCTTGATCGGCTGGACCTGATCGCCGCGCTGAAGGTTAGGGAATAGCGATCATGAAAGCGTCAAGACGACGAATCTTGGTTTGGGGCGTTCTGCTAGGTGTGCTGGTGTTGGGGATCGGCTTCGCGTTTCGCCCGACACCGGTGGCGGTCGATCTGACCGCGGTGACCCAGGGTCCGCTGGTGGTGACGGCAGATGAAGAGGGCGAGACGCGGATCCGCGACGTCTTTGTGCTATCGTCGCCCATTACGGGGCATGCCCTACGCATTGACGCGGAAGCCGGCGACCAGGTCTTCGCCGGCGAGACAGTGATCGCCCGTATCGAACCGCTGGACCCGGAGTTTCTGGATGTGCGGACGGAAGCCGAAGCGGAAGCAGCGGTCAGCGCGGCCGCTGCGGCACGGACGTTGGCCGCCGCCCAGCTTGAAGAGGCGCTGGCCGAGTTGGATTTTGCCGAATCCGAGTTGTCGCGGGCGCGGCGCTTGATCAACACGCAAACGATATCCGAGCGGGCGTTGGATAACGCCGAACGCGAGTTCCGCACGCGGACAGCGGCGGTGAGTACGGCCCAAGCCGCCCTGGAGATGCGCGATTTCGAGCTGGCGGAAGCCCGGGCCCGGCTGGTATCGCCGGTTGAGTCGCTGGATATGCGCGGATCATGCGAGTGTGTGCCGATCTTTGCCAATGTTGACGGCCAGATCCTCCAGGTGCTGCATGAAAGCGAAGGCGTGGTCCGGGCGGGCGAACCGCTGGTCGAAATCGGCGATCCCGGCGACCTGGAGATTGTCGCTGACTATTTGTCGACGGACGCCGTGCAGATCGAACCCGGCCAGGCGGTTTTGATCGACGAATGGGGCGGGGCGGCGGCGCTGGCCGGCCAGGTGCAGCGCGTCGAACCGTTCGGCTTCACCAAGGTCTCGGCGCTGGGCATCGAGGAGCAGCGGGTCAATGTGGTGATCGGCCTGACCGATCCGGCCGACAAATGGCAGCGGCTCGGCCACGGCTACCGGGTCGAAGCCCGGGTCATCCTCTGGCAGGCCGAGGAGGTCGTGCAGTTGCCGTTGACTGCGCTGTTTCGTGACGGCGCCGACTGGTTGACCTTCGTCGAGGAGGATGGGCGGGCCACCCGGCGCCCTGTCACCCTCGGTAGAACGAATGGGCTGCAGGCGGAAATCCTCGACGGGGTCGTGGTCGGCGAGCAGGTCGTCCTGCACCCCAGCGACCGGGTCGTCGACGGAACCCGCATCATTGCGCGCGGAGACGCGTAGGCAGGTAGCGTGGCCGGGCGCGGCCAAAGCCTCTACAGTGCGGGTGATACGAAGTAGAGGAGGAAGATCCGTGTCAGCCGAGGTTTTCGACGTTATCGACCCGCGATTCAGAGAGTGCATCCCCGGGGCAGTGCAACTCGACAAGTTGGCCACAGGCATGCGCTGGTCCGAGGGGCCGGCCTGGTTCGGCGCCGGTCGCTACCTCGTGTGGTCGGACATTCCGAATGACCGGATGATGCGGTGGGACGAGACGGATGGCTCCGTCAGCGTGTTTCGCCAGCCTGCCAACAATACGAACGGCCACACGTCCGACCTTCAGGGCCGGCTGATCTCTTGCGAACATCGTGGCCGCCGAGTCACGCGGACCGAGCCTGACGGTTCGATAACAGTGCTGGCTGATAACTACGAAGGCAAGCGGCTGAACTCGCCGAACGACGTGGTGGTCAAATCCGACGGGACCATCTGGTTCACCGATCCGTCTTACGGGATTCTCACCGACTATGAGGGGGACAAGAGCGAGAGCGAGTTGGACGCGTGTTTCGTCTTTCGGCTCGACCCGGATAGCGGCGAGCTGACCATTGTGGCGGACGACTTTGTGAAGCCGAACGGTCTCGCCTTCTCGGCCGACGAATCGATCCTCTATGTGGCGGACACCGGTGCGAGCCACGATCCGAATGGACCGAAGCATATTCGCAAGCTGCATGTGTCGTCCGACGGCCGGTCGGTTCGGACCGGCGATGTCTTTGCGGAATGTACGGCAGGACTTTTCGATGGGTTCCGGGTGGATACGGAAGACCGCGTCTGGTCGAGCGCCGCGGATGGTGTGCACTGCTTTCTCGCCGACGGTACGATGATTGGGAAGATTCCGGTGCCGGAGGTGGTGGCGAATGTCTGCTTCGGCGGCCGTAAGAAGAACCGGTTGTTCATCTGCGGTACGACATCCCTATATGCCGCTTACGTGAATGCGCGTGGGGCGAGCCGGCCCTAACCTTCTCATGGGGTGCGCCCGCGGACTTGTTCGCCCCTGAGTTACGCACTCGGGGCGTCACCTGCTCAAGTTAGTGTTGAGCTAACCCCGCGCAGTTGCCAAGCCCCGGCGCCACAGCCAAACTCGCGGGTGCAAAGCCCCAGGGAGGTAAACATGAGGGTATTGAAAACAGCCGTCGCCGTTGCTGCCGGCGCGCTGATTGCTGCTGGCAGTGCTGCTGCCGAGACATGGGACATGCCGATGGCCTATGCCGACGGCAACTTCCATACGCAGAACGGCAAGGCCTTTGCCGAGGCTGTCAAAGTGGCCACCGGCGGTGAGTTGGAAATTGTCGTGCATGCGAGTGGCTCGTTGTTCAAAGGCAACGAGATCAAACGGGCGTTGCAGACAGGACAGGCGCCGATCGGCGAACGTCTGCTGTCGGCGCATCAGAATGAGAACATCCTCTTCGGTTTCGACGCTGTCCCGTTCCTCGCAACGTCCTTCGAGGCATCGCAGACGCTTTGGGAGGCCGCCCGGCCGGCGCTCGAGGCATTGCTTGAGGAGCAAGGCCTGGTGCTTCTGTACTCTGTCCCGTGGCCGCCCCAAGGCATCTACGCGAAGAAGGATCTGAACTCTGCCGCCGACATGGAAGGTCTGAAGTTCCGCGCCTACAACACGGCGACGTCCCGTTTAGCCGAGTTGTCCGGTGCGGTGCCAGTGCAGATCGAAGCGGCCGAGCTGAGTCAGGCGTTGGCCACGGGGGTTGCAGAGTCCTTCATTTCGTCCGGGTCGACCGGCTATGACCGCAAGGTCTGGGAACAGTTGTCGCACTTCTACGATGTGCAAGCGTGGTTGCCGCGCAACTACGTGATGGTCAACAAGGACGCGTGGGAAGGTCTCGACGAGTCGACCCAGAATATTGTGCGTGGCGTGGCGATGATGGCGGAAGCCGCCGGCACCGCCAAATCGGAACAGCTTTCCGGCTGGTATCTCAGTCAGTTGGCGGCGAACGGTATGTCGGTGCAGCCGCCGGGCGATCAACTGCGCGCGGACTTCGAAGAGATCGGCGCGACCATGACCGCCGAATGGCTCGAGCAAGCCGGTGACGAAGGCCAATCCATCATCGACAAGTTCAGGTCGATGCAATAATCGGGTAAGGCCGGTCGCGCGGGCCGGCCTTACCCGCAGATTTGTCGTTGTCGGCGCCGGGGGGCGAGATGGGTGAACGGCTGTTGAAGATAGGTCGGCTGCTGCGCCCCAAACTGGACCGGCTGTACAACATAAGCGGCGGCATCGCGGCGGTGGCGCTGATCGCCATCCTGCTCATCATGTTAGCCCAGGTTGTCGCGCGCTGGACGCGGACGACGTTTCCAGGCTCCACCGACTATGCCGGCTACGCGATGGCGGCAGCGTCGTTCTTTGCTTTTGCCTACGCCCTCAATCACGGCGCGCATATCCGGGTGTCGTTGTTTCTGCAGCGGCTCTCCCGTCGGGGACGGCGCGCGGCGGAGCTTTGGTGCTACGGCGTCGGTTCGTTTCTGGCCTGCTATTTCGCCTGGTTTGCAGTGAAAGCCGTGCATGTCTCATACGTGCTCGGCGACGTGTCGCAGGGCCGGGACGCGACACCGTTGTGGATCCCGCAATTGGTGATGGGGTTCGGCACCGTGGTGCTGGCGATTGCCCTCATCGACCGGTTCTTGCAGATCCTGTTTGGCGGCGAGCTGCCGTCGGGTGACAGCGCCGTAGGCCGCACCGAATAGGATGGAACAGCTCTTCCTTTCCCTGGTTTTCCTGGCCGTTCTGTTCCTGCTGCTTGGCAGCGGCGTTTGGGTGGGGTTGTCGCTGCTTGGCGTGGCGCTGGTCGGGATGGAGCTGTTCACCAGCCGGCCGGCGGGCGATGCGATGATCACGACCATTTGGTCATCGTCGTCGAGTTGGACCCTTACAGCGTTGCCGCTGTTCATCTGGATGGGCGAAATCCTGTTTCGCACCCGGTTGTCCGAAGACATGTTCCGCGGCCTTGCCCCATGGATGGCAAACATGCCGGGGCGGCTGCTGCACAGCAATATAGTCGGCTGCGCGGTGTTCGCGGCGGTGTCCGGCTCTTCGGCGGCGACCGTCACGACCATCGGCAAGATGTCGATCCCCGAACTGCGCCGCCGCGGTTATCCGGAACGGATGATTATCGGCACCCTCGCCGGCGCGGGTACGCTCGGGTTGCTGATCCCGCCGTCGCTCACGCTGATCGTCTATGGCGTGACGATCAACGAGTCGATCACCAAGCTGTTCATCGCCGGTGTCATCCCCGGCATTGTGCTCGCGTTGCTGTTCATGGGTTATGTAGCGGGCTGGTCGTTCCTGCGCCGGGACGAGGTGCCGCCGCCCGAACCACGGATGAGTCTGGCGGACAAGCTGCGGGAGTCGCGGTTCCTGATTCCGGTGGCTTTGCTGGTCATCGCGGTGATCGGGTCGATGTTCTTTGGCTTTGCCACGGCGACCGAGGCCGCGTCGTTCGGGGTGGTCGGGGCGCTGGTGCTCGCGCTGGCGCAGGGATCGCTGAATCGCGAAACGTTTGTCGCCAGTCTGATGGGGGCGGTGCGGACGTCGGCGATGATCGCGTTGATCCTGGCCGGCGCGGCATTCCTTTCGCTGTCGATGGGGTTCACGGGGTTGCCGCGCAGTCTTGCGGCGTTCATCGCGTCGCTGGAGCTCTCGCGGGTCGAGCTGATCGTGGCGCTGACGATCTTCTACATCATCATCGGTTGTTTCCTGGATGGGATTTCGTCAGTTGTGCTGACGATGGCGGTGGTCGAGCCGATGATTCGGCAAGTTGGCATCGACGTCATATGGTTCGGGATCTTTATCGTCGTGGTCGTCGAGATGGCGCAGATCACGCCGCCGATCGGCTTCAACCTGTTTGTTTTGCAAGGGATGACGGGGCATCAAATCAACTACATCGCGCTCACTGCGCTGCCCTTGTTCCTGCTGATGGTGCTGATGGTGGCGATCCTGGTGGTCTTTCCTGAGCTGGCGACATGGTTGCCGGACCAGGTGCGCAACGCGCCGGTCGGCTGACATGGAAAGCAACCAGCCAACCGGCGCCGAGGCGATGGTGGAGATGCTGCGGCTGCACGGGGTGCGGTGCATCTTCGGTTTGTGCGGTGATACCAGCCTGCCGTTCTACGATGCGCTGTACCGGCTCAACCACGGCATAACCCACGTGTTGAGCCGCGACGAACGGTCCGCCGCTTACATGGCGGATGGCTATGCACGGGTCACCGGGCGGGTCGGCGTTTGCGAAGGGCCGAGCGGTGGTGGTGCCACCTATATTCTTCCGGGGATTGTCGAGGCGAACGAGTCCTCTATTCCGGTGCTGGCGATTACCACCGATATTGGCGTGGGAAGCCGTGGCAAATTCGCGCTGACCGAACTCGACCAGGAAGCGTTGTTTCGGCCGCTGACCAAATGGAACGCGGTCATCGATCAGGCCGCACGGGTGCCCGATACGGTGCGCAGCGCCTTCCGGCACATGACGACGGGACGGACAGGCGCGGCGCATATCGGCTTTCCGTTCGACGTGCAGAAAGGCCCGGTGGATGCGGAGCTAATCTGGGCGGAGGAAGCGCTTGGCGGCTATCCGGCGTGGCGGGCGGTACCGAACGACAAAGAGGTGGCGGATGCGGCCGACGCCTTGCTGTCTGCCAGCTTCCCGGTCTTTGTCTGTGGCGGCGGTGTGGTGATTGCCGGCGCCGAGACTGCACTGGTCGCTCTGGCGGAACGCCTCGGTTCGCCGGTGGCGACGACGATCAGCGGCCAGGGGAGTATTCCGGAGACGCATCCGCTCGCCGTCGGTGTTGTCGGCAGCAACGGCGGGACGCCGCAGACGCGGCAGGTGTTGGAACGTGCCGACCTTGTTGTCTTTGTCGGATGCCGGGCCGGATCGGTGACCACGGAACGTTGGCGCTTCCCGCAACCGGGTACGCGTATCGTGCACATCGATGTCGATGCGGCGGTGATCGGCGCGAACTATCCGACCGAGGTGGCGCTGGTTGCCGATGCCAGATGTGCATTCGAGGCCCTATTGTCCGAGGTGCAGGAGCGGGCAGGTGCTGATCTGGAAGAACGGCAGGGGCTCGTCGCCGCCGCCAAGGCAGAGAAGCGCGCGGCGTTCGAGGCTTTGGCGCGGTCCGACGCGCGGCCGATCCGGCCGGAGCGGGTGATCGCTGAGCTGCAGTCGGTGTTGCCGGACGATGCAGTTGTCGTGGCTGATCCCGGTACGCCATGCCCTTATGTCTCCGCCTACTATGAGATCAGGCGAACGGGGCGGCATTTCATCTCCAACCGGGCGCATGGCGCGCTCGGCTATTCGATGGCGGCGGCGATGGGGGCGCAGATCGGGCGGCCGGATGCGGTGTGCGTCAGTCTGATGGGCGACGGCAGTTTCGGGTTCACGGCTGGCGAATTGGAAACGATGGTGCGGCTAGGCTTGCCGGTCACCATGGTCGTCTTCTCCAACGCAACGTTTGGCTGGATCAAGGCGGGACAACGCAGTGGCTTCGGTGAGCGCTACTACTCGGTCGATTTCGGGCGCACCGATCATGCGGCCGTGGCGGCAGCTTTCGGGGTCAAGAGTTGGCGTGTGGAAGACCCCGTTGCGTTGCAGCCGGCGCTGGCGGCGGCGGTAGCGACCGACGGGCCAGCTCTAGTGGATGTGATTGTACAGCCCTTGCACGAGGCGCAGGCGCCGGTCAGCGAGTGGGTGGCGTGATGAACACGGCGACGGGTGGTCAGGCCCTCTATGGCGCGCATCTCGGGATCCTGATGCTGGAAGCCCGTTTTCCGCGGATTCCCGGCGATATGGGTAATGCGACGACTTGGCCGTTTCCGGTGCATTACCGGGTGGTGCGTGGGGCGAGCCCCGATCGTGTGGTGCGCCAGCGGGCGGAGGGGCTGGCCGACGCGTTCATCGCGGCGGCGCGGGAACTGGTCGCCGACGGTGTGGACGGGGTGACAACCAATTGCGGTTTCCTATCGCTTATCCAGGCCGAATTGGCGGCGGCCTGTCGGGTGCCAGTGGCGACGTCGGCCCTTATGCAAGTGCCGATGATCCAAAGCATGCTGCCGCCCGGCCGTCGGGTCGGCATTGTGACGGTGTCGGCTGAAGACCTGAAGGACTCGCATCTGCAGGCGGCGGGCGTTCCGGTGAACACGCCAATCGTCGGTACGGAGCAGGGCCGGGAGTTCAGCCGTGTTGTTTTGAATGACGAGCTTGAGATGGACGTGGCGGCCGCCGCAGACGATCTGTTGCAGGCTGGCCGGCGGCTAGTCTCGGATCATGCGGATGTCGGAGCACTCTTGTTGGAGTGCACCAACATGGCGCCCTACGCGCGATTGCTGCGGGCTGAAGTCGGCCTGCCGGTGTTCGATATCTACAGCTTCATCACCTGGTTCCATGCGGGGCTGCGGCCGCGCGCGTTCGGTCCGCCGGTCCCCGGCACGGCGTGGCGGGGCGTCTAGCGATGCATGTTGCTGTCCTGGGTGCGGGGGTCATGGGCGTCACCACCGCGTACTACCTGGCGAAAGCCGGCTGCGAGGTGACGGTTGTTGATCGCCAAAACGAGGTCGCGGCCGAAACCAGCTATGGCAATGCCGGCATGATCTCTACCGGTCACGCTCTGCCGTGGGCGTCGCCGCGCGCGCTGAAAACGCTGTTGAAATCGTTTTGGCGGAGCGATGTAGGCTTCCGCCTGCGGCTGCGCGCGCTGCCGCATCTGACCGGCTGGGGCCTGCGCTTTCTGAAAGAATGTACGGCGGACGGCGTGGCTCGAAATGCCGAACGCAAACATCGGATCAGCGCGTACAGCCAGCGGTGCCTGGCGGCGATCCGCGAGGCGACGGGCCTCGATTATCACGAGCGGTCCAACGGTATTCTCTACTATTTCCGCGACGCGGCGCATTTCGAATTGGGGAAGGCCAGCCTGAAACCCCTGGGCAATCTCGGGCATGGGTTCGAGATGGTCGATGTCGAGGGCTGTATCGGATTTGAACCGGCTCTGGCGCACATTCGGGATCAGTTGGCCGGGGGCGTTATCAGTGCCTCCGACGAAACTGGCGACTGCCGCGTTTTCACTGAGCGGCTGGCGGATGCGTGCCGCGATCTCGGCGTGCGGTTCGAAATGGGCACGGCGGTTAAACGTTTGCGGCAGGCCAATGGTCGGATCGTGGCGGCCGAGACCGCTAGTGGCGATATCGAGGCCGACACCTTTGTGCTGGCGCTCGGCAGTTACAGCCCGGTGCTGGCCAAGCCGTTGGGTCTCAACCTGCCGGTCTATCCGGTGAAGGGTTATTCCCTGACCCTTCCGATCGTCGACGAAACCAGGGGGCCGCGCGCCGGCTGTGTGGATGAAGGCCGACTGGTGGCGTTCAGCCGGCTGGGCGACGTGCTCCGGCTGACGGCGGTAGCCGAGTTCGACCGCTTCGATACGGCGCACGAACCGGCCGACTTCGATCATATGGTCGATCTCGCCATTCAGTTGTTCGGCGATGCGGTCGATACGACCAGGCCCAGCCATTGGGCGTGCCTGCGGCCGATGACGCCGGATGGGCCGCCCATCCTTGGGCAATGTCCGGTCGACAACCTGTTTCTGAATACCGGCCAGGGTCATATGGGGTGGACGATGGCCTGCGGGTCGAGCCGGGTGGTTGCTGACCTGATCCTCGGGCAGCAGCCGGAGATCAGCCTCGATGGCCTGACCTATGACCGCTACTAGCCCGGGCGACCGTTGACAGTCTGCACAGGGGCCTTATAGTCCCGACTTCGCCGTTGCGGCCTTGCGCACGGCGCTTTTGTTATTGGTGGATCAAGTCATGTACGCAGTCATTCGCACGGGCGGCAAGCAGTATCGGGTGGCCTCCGGAGACATCATCTCCGTCGAGAAGTTGGCCGGCGAGGCCGACGAGACCATCACCTTCGACGATGTGCTGCTGATCGGTGATGAGAAGTGGCAGACCGTTGGCGCGCCGGTGGTTGATGGCGCGTCCGTGGTCGGCACGATCATGCAGCAGGCCCGGGGCGACAAGATCATCGTCTTCAAAAAGAAGCGCCGGAAGGGCTACCGCCGGACCAAGGGGCACCGGCAGCTTGAGACGGTGGTGAAGATCACCGACGTGTTGGCCAAGGGCAAGAAGCCCGCGGCCAAGAAGGCTGCCGCGAAGAAAGCAGAGCCGGTTGCCGCAGCACCGGCCGACGAGGCGGCGCCGGCGAAGGCCGAAGCCAAGCCGAAGGCGGCCGCCAAGCCTAAGGCTGAAGCGAAACCCAAGGCTGCCGCTAAGCCTAAAGCTGCTGCAGAGAAGACTGCCGCCGCTAAGGCCAAGCCGGCGGCGAAGAAGCCGGCCGCCAAGAAACCCGCGGCCAAGTTCGAGAGCAAGGAGTAGCGTAAATGGCACACAAAAAAGCAGGTGGTAGCTCCCGCAACGGCCGCGATTCCGCGGGCCGGCGTCTCGGCATTAAGAAGTATGGTGGCCAGGCGGTGGAAGCCGGCAACATCATTGTCCGGCAGCGCGGCACGAAGTTCCATCCCGGCGAGAATGTGGGGATGGGCCGGGACCACACCTTGTTCGCCATGGCTGCGGGACGGGTCGATTTCCGGACGACGACCGGCGGGCGTACCTATATCGCGGTATTGCCGCCCTCCTGAGGCGTCCGCCACACGCGGGCGCGATGCGGGGTATTGGGAAACCAATGCCCCGTTTGCATTTCTAGAGCCATGAAATTCCTCGATCAGGCAAAGGTTTACCTCAAATCCGGCGACGGCGGCGACGGCTGTGTCAGCTTCCGGCGGGAGAAGTACATCGAGTTCGGCGGGCCGGATGGGGGCAATGGCGGCCGGGGCGGGGACGTCGTGGTCGAATGCGTCGAGGGACTCAATACGCTGATCGACTTCCGCTACCGGCAGCATTTCAAGGCCGGCCGCGGTCATCACGGCATGGGCAAGGACAGGACCGGCGGGGCCGGGGACGATGTGGTGCTGCGGCTACCGCAGGGAACCCAGGTGCGGGATGACGCAACCGATCAGGTACTCGCTGACCTGACTGAAGTGGGCCAGCGCGTGGTGTTGGCTCGTGGGGGGGCCGGCGGCTACGGGAATGCCCACTTCAAAAGCTCGACCAACCGTGCACCGCGGCAGAAGTCGCCGGGTCAGCCGGGGCAGGAGTTCTGGGTCTGGCTGCGGCTGAAGCTGATCGCCGATGCCGGGCTGATCGGCCTGCCCAATGCCGGCAAGTCGACCCTGCTCAGCACTGTCAGCGCCGCCCGGCCGAAGGTCGCGGACTATCCCTTCACCACCCTGCATCCGGTCCTGGGCGTCGTCTCGGTCCACGACCATGAGTTCGTGCTGGCGGATATTCCCGGGTTAATCGAGGGCGCCCACGAGGGCAGAGGCCTCGGCGACCGGTTCCTAGGCCATGTGGAGCGCTGCGCGGTGCTGGTCCACCTCGTCGATGGGACTCAACCCCCCGATGAGGCTGTGGCGGCCTACCGAACCGTGCGGGATGAGCTTTCGTCTTACGGTGGCGGTCTCGCCGACAAACCTGAGTTGGTCGTGCTGTCGAAATGCGATGCCGCCCAGCCGGATGAGCTGGCGGCCTGCCGGTCCGCAGTGGCCGGCGCGAGTGGCAAGGTGCCCTTACAGGTATCCTCGGCCGCCCGGAATGGCATCGACCCGCTGCTGACGGCTGTTCTGCAGCAGATCAGGGCGGCGGCCGAAGAGCCTGCAGCGGAGGAGGTCCGCGCGTTATGAGCGGGCGCGACGTCTTCGGTCCAGCCCAACGGATCATCATCAAAGTCGGTTCGGCACTGCTGACTGACGCCGAGGGGGCGATCAAGCATGAGTGGCTTGACGGCCTGGTCGATGAAATCGCCGGGTTGCGGGGACGTGGCAAGGAGGTGCTGGTCGTTTCCTCCGGCGCGATCGCCGTGGGCCGCCGCCGGCTGGGCCTCGGTGCCGGGCCACGCAACCGGACCCTGCGGCAGGAGGAAAGCCAGGCCGCTGCGGCGGCAGGGCAGATTCGGCTTGCGCATGCGTGGCAACGGAGCCTGGCGCGCCATGACATCCCGGTCGCCCAGGTGCTGTTGACGACCGAGGATACGGAGGATCGGCGGCGTTATCTGAATGCGCGCAGCACGCTCAGTACCCTGCTGCGGCTCCGGGTGGTGCCGGTCATCAATGAGAACGACACGGTCGCCACCGAGGAAATCCGGTTTGGTGACAATGACAGCCTGGCCGGGCGCGTGGCGCAGATGGTCAGCGCCGACCTGTGCGTACTGCTGTCGGAGATCGATGGGCTGTATACCGCCGATCCCAAGGTGGACAAGGCGGCGGAGCATGTCCCGGTCGTGGCCGCGGTGACACCGGCCATCGAACGGCTGGCCGGGGCCACCAAGACTGCGGATGGGTCCGGCGGCATGGTGACGAAGATCGCCTGTGCCCGCCGGGCGACGGCGGCGGGCTGTCATGTGGTGATTGCCGGGGGCAAGCATGTCCAGCCGTTGCAGGAACTGGAAAACGGGGCGCGTTGCACCTGGTTCACCGCCAATGCGGCGCCGCAGACGGCGCGGAAACGCTGGATCTACGGGGGCTTGAAGCCAGCTGGCCGGATTCAGATCGACGCCGGCGCGGCCCGCGCACTCGGGCGCGGCAAGAGCCTGCTGCCGGCAGGGGTTACCGGGGTCGAAGGCGGGTTCCAGCGGGGCGATCCGGTGGTCGTCCACGATGCGGACGGGCAGGAACTGGGCCGGGGCCTGGTTGCCTACTCGGCCGCCGATGCCGACTTGATCAAGGGGCGCAAGAGCGCTGAAATCGAAACTCTGCTCGGCTACCGGGGCCGGGAGGAAATGATCCATCGGGACGATTTGGTCCTGACGGAAGGAGATCAGGCGTGAGCGCTGTCGAACAACTGTCCAATGTGGACAGTATTGAAGAAGAAATGCTGACCATCGGCCGGGCTGCCCGTGCCGCGGCACAGGTCCTCGGCTATGCGACCACCGAACAGAAGAACGCGGCCCTTGGCGCGGCGGCGACGGCATTGCGTGACCTTTCCGGCGAGTTGCAGGCTGCCAATGCCGAAGATATGGCCGGTGGCCGGGCGAAAGGTCTGACGGCGTCGCTGCTCGACAGGCTGGAGTTGAACGACTCGCGCATCGAGGCGATGGCCAAGGGTCTGGAAGACGTTGTCGCGCTGCCTGACCCGGCGGGGCAGGTGATCGAGGAGCGGACCCGGCCCAACGGGTTGCGGATCAGCAAGGTGCGGGTGCCGCTTGGCGTGATCGGCGTGATCTACGAAAGCCGGCCTAACGTGACGGCGGATGCCGGCGGGCTTTGCCTGAAGGCCGGGAACGCATCCATTTTGCGCGGCGGTTCCGAGAGTTTCCGATCATCGAGCTTGATCCGCGCGTGCATGCAGCAGGGGTTGGAGGCAGCCGGGTTGCCCGCGGCGGCCATTCAATCGCCGCCCACGACGGACCGGGCTGCCGTGGGCGCGATGCTGCGGATGGCGGACATGATCGACGTGATCGTGCCGCGCGGCGGGAAATCGCTGATTGAGCGGGTTCAGCAAGAGAGCAAGGTGCCGGTGTTCGCCCATCTCGAGGGGCTCTGCCACACCTACGTGCATACTGCGGCCGATCCGGCGATGGCCCGGCAGATCGTGCTGAATGCGAAGATGCGCCGGACCTCGATATGCGGGGCGACCGAGACCGTCTTAGTGGACCGGGCGGTGGCTGCCGCGCAGCTCCCCGGGATTGTCGATGTGCTCACGGAGGCGGGCTGTGAGGTGCGCGGCGATGCGGAGGCGCAGGCGATCGACGGCCGGATGTCAGCGGCGACCGATGCCGACTGGACGACGGAGTATCTCGACGCGGTGGTCGCGGTGAGAGTGGTCGCGGACGTCGATGCGGCGATCGACCATGTGAACAGTTGTGGGTCCAACCACACCGACGCCATCGTCACCGGTGATGACGGGGCGGCGGAGCGTTTCCTGACCAGGGTCGACAGCGCCATCGTGATGCACAACACCTCGACCCAATATGCGGATGGCGGCGAATTCGGGATGGGCGCGGAGATCGGGATTTCGACCGGTCGCTTGCACGCGCGCGGTCCGGTGGGGGCCGAACAGCTTACCAGCAACAAGTACATCGTCCGCGGCAGCGGCCAGACCCGACCCTAGATCTGTTGTCGAAGCGTCTTCCGCCCCTGGGCAACGCGCTGCTGCGGGGCCGCCGGATTGGGTTGCTCGGGGGCTCGTTCAACCCGGCCCATGAAGGGCACCTCTATATCAGCCGCCAGGCGCTGAAACGGCTTGGCCTCGACGAGGTCTGGTGGCTGGTTTCGCCGCAAAATCCGCTGAAACCCGCAGCCGGCATGGCGGACTTGTCCGACCGCCTGGTGTCTGCTCGTGGGGTCGCGGCGGCCGATGCGCGGATCCGGGTGACGGACATTGAGCAGCGGCTCGGTACCCGATTCACCGCCGATACGTTGCATTTGATGCGAAAGGCCAGCCCGTTAACCAAGTTTGTTTGGCTGATGGGGGCCGACAACTTGCTGCAAGTGTCGGCCTGGGACCGGTGGACATCGATCTTTACCACAGTGCCCGTCGCGGTTTTTGCCCGGAAATCGTACGATATCCGCGCTTTGTCTGGTATTGCGGCGCATCGGTTCGGGTCCGCCAGGGTGCCGGAATCCCGGTCCCGTCAACTGGCGGATGCCGCACCGCCGGCGTGGGTCTTTGTCCCCTGCCAGCACCATCCGGCTTCGGCCACCGCCATTCGACGGGCAGTTCGGCATTGACAGCCGGGTTGCAATGCCGGGATCATAATTCCCGGTTAAACAATAACTGTTGGAATCCTGAGAAGGACTGAGAGGTATACGCCATAGCTAGCATCCATCGTCATCGGCCGCTGCCTACGGTGGCCGACATCCTGGCCCTGGTCGAAACGTCGCTCGACGACGATCAGGCCGAAAGCCCCACTGTGATCCCGCTGGCCAACAAGGCGAGCTTCGCAGACTTCATGGTGATCGCCAGTGGCAGTTCAGCCCGCAAAGTCGGCGCGATGGCTGAGCATATCGTGGAAAAGCTCAAGAAATCGGGCCTCCCCGGCGTGCGGACAGAAGGCCAGTCCGGCGGTGACTGGGTCCTGATCGATGCCGGCGACGTGGTCGTGCATCTGTTCCGGCCCGACGTTCGGGAGCATTACGCGCTCGAGAAGCTCTGGGAAGCCGACAACGATGCCCGGACCGAAGGACAATTGGTCTCAGCGTGACGTAGCGGCCTAACCGCTCTTCCATGCGCATACGCATCGCTGCAGTCGGGCGGTCGCGCCGATCGCCCGAAGCGGCGCTGTGCGCGACCTATATCCAACGCATACACACCTGGCCGGTCGAGATGACCGAGGTCGAGGCGAAGGGTGGCCGGAATGTCGGATCGGTTGCCGAAGCTGCGGCCCTGCGTGCGGCGGTTCCCCCACAATCGACGATCGTGTGCCTGGATGCCGGCGGCAAGGCCCTCGACAGCGTGCAGTTTGCCCGGCAGTTGGACAAATGGGCGGTGGAGCCGGTCCGCCAGCTGGTCTTCCTGATTGGCGGCGCCGATGGATTGACCGACGATCTGCTGAACTCGGCGCGGCTTTGTTTGTCGCTGGGGGAGATGACCTGGCCGCATAAGCTGGCGCGCGTCATGCTGGTGGAACAGCTCTATCGGGCCCAGCAGATTCTCGCCGGGCATCCCTATCATCGGGCCTAGAGAAAGGCTAAATGGGACGTTAACGCGGTATTGACGCGGGGCGCCCTATTCTTGGCCCGTTCGGTCTCCTAAATACCGCTATATTGTTGATTCAGCGTGCCGAAACGAAAGGACTCTCGGCAACATGAGCGGATCCCGGCGGCGTCCCCTGGTCTTGTGCATCCTGGATGGTTGGGGACATCGCGAAACGCCTGACTTTAATGCGATCGCCGCCGGCAAGACACCGGTATGGGATCGTTTCATCGATGAGAATCCGCACACCCTGTTGACCACCTCCGGGACCGCGGTTGGATTGCCCGAGGGGCAGATGGGCAATTCCGAGGTCGGTCACATGAATCTCGGCGGTGGCCGGGTGGTGATGCAGGATTTGCCGCGGATCGACGCGGCGGTGGCAGACGAGTCGATCGCCCGCCTGCCGGCGCTGAACGACTTTGCCGCGAGCGTCAAAGCGGGCAGCGGCACCGTGCATTTGATGGGACTGCTGTCCCCGGGCGGGGTTCATTCCCACCAGGCGCATCTGGCTGCGCTGGCGCGGGCTCTGGCCGAACAAGGATTGACCGTTGCCATTCACGCGTTTCTCGACGGACGCGACACCCCGCCGCGGAGCGGGGCTGATTTCCTGCGCGACTTCGAGCGGGAGATCGCGGGCAACGAGCGGATTTCGATCGTTACGGTCTCTGGCCGGTATTACGCGATGGATCGCGATTCGCGCTGGGACCGGGTGGAGAAGGCCTACGCGGCTTTGGTGGAGGCGAAAGGCGAAGTGGCGGATTCGGCCGCCGCGGCCATCGATGCCTCCTACCAGCAGGATGCCGGCGACGAGTTCGTGCTGCCGACTGTCATCGGCAGCTATGCCGGGATGGGCGATGGCGACGGCATCTTGATGGGAAACTTCCGGGCGGACCGGGCCAGAGAGATTCTGTCCGCCCTGCTTGATCCGGGCTTTGACGGGTTCGCGCGATCCCAGATTGCCAAGTTTTCAGCGGCCCTCGGCATGGTGTCCTATTCCACGGCGTTGGACAACCTCCTCTCAGTATTGTTTCCGCCACAGCACCTGACCAACGTGTTGGGCGAGGTGCTGGCGAACGCCGGTCTCAAGCAACTGCGCATCTCCGAGACCGAGAAATACGCGCATGTCACTTTCTTCTTCAATGGCGGAGAAGAACAGCAGTTTGACGGCGAAGAACGCATCCTTATCCCCTCGCCGCGCGTAGCGACTTATGATCTGAAACCGGAGATGAGCGCCTACGAGGTGACCGATCGTTTGGTTGAAGCCATCGGGAACGGCAGGTTCGATATTGTCATCGTAAACTATGCCAATGGCGACATGGTTGGGCATACGGGCGACTTCGATGCGGCGGTCAAGGCTGTCGAGGCGGTGGACGCGTGCCTCGGACGGCTGGAGGACGCCGTGCTGACGGCCGGTGGAACGATGCTCGTCACCGCCGACCACGGAAACTGCGAGATGATGCGCGACCCGGCGACCGGCGGGGCGCATACCGCACACACGACCGGCCCGGTGCCGTTTGTCGTCGTCGGTGCGACAGATTCGGTGACTGGCCTGAATGAAGGACGGTTGTGCGATGTCGCGCCGACGGTGTTGGATCTCATGATGGTGCCGCAGCCAGAAGAGATGACCGGGCAGTCGTTGCTGCGGTCCGCGGCAACGCGCGAGGCGGCTGCCTAGGTGTTTGCTACCGGCTCTGCTTCACGTCTCGTTCTGGCCGCGCTGCTGACGGTTGCGGTTGCCGCGCCCGCGATGGCGCAAGACCAGGGCGACACGACGGAGCGCCTAGCCGAGATTGAAGAACAGCTTGAGGATGATGCGGCGAGAAATGCCGCGCTCGAAACCGCGGAAGCGGATCTGCTGCATTCGTTGAAGCAGTTGCGGGGCGAACTGCGGCTGGCGGGACGGCGGCTTCGCGAGCAAGAACTCGCCATCTCGAAGGGCGAGCGGGAACTCGAAGCTTTGCGTGCGAAACGCACGGAACTGCAAGACGCGCTGGAAGCCCGAAGGGCGCAGTTGGGCGGCACGCTGGCGGCGCTGCAGCGGCTCGCCATCCGGCCGCCTTCGATGCTGCTGGTCGCGCCGGGTGATCCGAACGATGTCGTACGAAGTGGATTGTTGTTGCGCACCGCGGTGCCGCGCATCCAAGAACGGGCTCAGGGCTTGGAAGACGAGCTGACCGCGTTGGCCGAGGTCGAACTGGAGATCAAGGCGGAGCAGGCGGTGGTGTCTGCCGCCGCCGATGCGGCCGCCCAGGAACATGAACAACTGACGGCGCTCTCCCAGGAGAAATCAAAGCTCCTCGATCAGACGCAAGAAGAACGTGCTGAAGCGATTGCGCGTATCGAGCAACTCACCCGAGAAGCCGGCGACCTGCAGGAGCTGCTAGCGTTGCTGGAGACGGAGCGGCAAGAACGGATCGCCCGGGCGAAACGGGAAGCGGAGGAGCGGGTACGGCGCGAGGTCGCGGAGCGTGAGCGGCTGGAGAAGGAACGGTTGGTGCGGCTGGAGGCGGAACAGGCGCGCGAGGCCACGCCAGACGACGAAGCCGAAGATGACGGCAACACACAGGTGGCAAGTCTGCCCCCCGTTGACCAACCGAGGGCCCGCGCGGACGATGTGGTGCCGCGACTCGCGCCAATTAGCGGCGCGCGGGGCACGCTTACCCCGCCGGCGTTCGGCGACGTCGTGCAAAGTTTCGGTGAAGAGACTGAATTCGGCGGCACCAGCCGCGGAATCACCTATCAAACACGCGTGAGTGCGGCGGTATTGGCGCCCTGGGACGGTCAGGTTGTGTTCTCCGGGCCGTTCCGGACCTTTGGCCAAATCTTGATTATCGAGCATGGCGAGGGATATCATTCGCTGCTCGCCGGGATCGCGCGTATCGATGTGGAGGTCGGACAATGGGTGCTCGCCGGAGAGCCGGTCGGCGCCACAAGTGACGGGACCCGTCAATCCGATGAAGAGGGGCAGCTCTATGTCGAGCTGCGCCGCCAAGGCGAACCTATCAACCCGCTGCCGTGGTTGGCGGCGGCCAACCCCAAGGTGCAAGGCTGATGCGAATTCCATGCAAGCGGTTCACTGCCATTGGTGCAATGGCGCTGTTGCTGCCGTTCGGCGCCGCACAAGCGCAGAGCGATGAGACCTTCCGGCAGCTGGAGCTGTTCGGCGATATTTTCGAGCGTGTGCGCAACTTCTACGTCGATGATACGGTCGACGAGGAACTGATCGAGACGGCGATCAATGGCATGTTGAGCGCGCTGGATCCGCATTCGAGCTACCTCAACGAAAAGACCTACCGCGATATGCAGGTGCAGACGCGCGGCGAGTTCGGCGGTCTCGGCATCGAAGTGACGATGGAGCAGGGACTGATCCGCGTGGTGTCGCCGATCGACGAGACGCCGGCGGCGAATGCCGGCCTGCAGGCGGGCGACTTCATCACGCACTTGGATGGCGAGCAGGTGGTGGGCCTGACGCTGTCCGAAGCAGTCGAGAAAATGCGCGGCCGGGTCGATTCGGACATCACGCTGACGATCCGCCGTGAAGGCGAAGAACCGTTCGATGTCACGCTGACGCGAGACATTGTGAAAATCCAGTCGGTGCGTGGCCGGGTCGAAGGTGACATCGGCTATGTGCGGGTCAGCACCTTCAACGAACAAACGCTCAGTGGCCTGGAGCGTGAGATCGGTGAGATTCGTGATGAGCTGGGCGGTGAGATGATGGGGTTGGTCATCGACCTGCGCAACAATCCGGGCGGTCTGCTCGACCAGGCGGTGAAGGTGAGCGATGCATTTCTGGAGCGTGGCGAGATCGTTTCGACGCGTGGCCGGGACGAAGGCGAGGCCTCGCGATTCAATGCAACGCCGGGCGACCTGGTCGATGGCATGCCGGTGGCCGTGCTGATCAACGAAGGTTCGGCGTCCGCATCGGAAATCGTGGCCGGCGCGCTGCAGGATCACCGACGCGCCGTTATTCTCGGCACCCGTTCCTTCGGCAAAGGCTCGGTGCAGACGATCGTGCCGATCCCCGGACATGGGGCGATGCGTTTGACGACGGCCCGGTATTACACCCCCAGCGGCCGGTCGATTCAGGCGACGGGTATCGAGCCTGACATCGAAGTGCAGCCGGCGCGGATAGAGACCTTGGATGCGGCGGCGCGCACGCGGGAAGCCGACTTGCCCAATGCGCTGGATACGAGTGACTCCGAGGGTGAGGATGTCCTTTCGCAAGGCAACGACGTGGCACCCGACGACTATCAGCTGACGCGGGCCATTGACTTGTTGCGGGGCATTTCGCTCTACACGGCGCGGGTGGTGAACTAGTCAGCGCATGGTGTGCCGCGGCGCATAACAACGACGAACCGGGGCGGGCGGACTGAGCGATGAGTTTCGCGGAGGCAGGCCGTCCAGACCGCTTGCAGCGGGTCGGGGCCGCTGTCGCAGTGCTGCTGCTGCTGGTTGCGGCGCTGCTGGCCGGGATCGTTGTTTGGGAAATGTGGCGCGGGCGTTCGGCGGATCAGGTCGACCCCGTGGCGGAGCCGCAGGCGGTGGTCGTGATGCCGCCGGTGTCTCAGCAGCCGGTGCCACAGCAGCCGCAGGCGGACGTTCCGGTTGCGCCTGAAACGGCGACCGACAGCGAAGTCGCGTCCGCACCGGCGGTAGCCCCGCCAGCCGCGCAACCCGAAACGCCTGATCCCGCCCCGGCCGACCCGCCGGCTAAAATTGCGGCGGTCGGTGCGGTGGCTTTGCGGCCGGCGCCGGATCCCTCTGTGATGGAAGAATCGGCACTTGGTCCCCTGCCGCGGATCAGCCCCGACGGTCTGGAGCCGTGGCAGGCCTATGCGCGACCCTTTGATCCGGCGGACTTGCGGCCGCGCGTTGCGGTGGTCCTGAGCGGGTTGGGCTTGTCCAACGCGGCGACCGAGGCGGCAATCCAAGGCCTGCCTGGGGCGGTCACGCTGGCGTTCCAGCCCTACTCGGACAATCTGCAACGCTGGATTGGGTTGGCGCGGGCCGCCGGGCACGAGACAATGCTGACCCTGCCGATGGAGCCAGTCGACTATCCGCAAAGCGATCCGGGGCCGCAGGCGTTGTTTACGTCTTTGTCGACGGGCGAAAACGTCCAGCGGCTTGAGTGGGTGCTTAGTCGGGTCACCGGCTATGTCGGGGTGATGAACCATATGGGTTCGCGGTTCATGACGTCGGAAACTGCCGTCGATCCGATCATGGAGCAGTTGCGCCATCGTGGTCTGCTGTTTGTCGATGACGGGATTGCCGGCGGCAGTGTCGGCAGGGAACTTGCGACCAGCCATGGCGTGCCGCACGCTACCGGTGACCGGTTCGTCGATATCGACGAGATCTCCCGGGTGTCGATCGACCGGCAATTGGCTGAGGTCGAACGGATCGCGTTGGAGTTGGGGGCCGGGGTCGCCGTCGCGCAACCCTATCCGGTCACGCTGGAGCGGCTGCGGGTGTGGCTGCAGACCCTCGAAGAAAAAGGCATCGCGCTGGCGCCGGTTTCAGCCGTCGTCAATCTGCAGGTGGACCGCTGACTGACTTGGACGACTACCGGGCCTGCGCCGGGGCCGTCTTGTTCAACAACGATGGTCTGGTCTGGGTCGGTGAGCGCATTGATGCGCCGGGTGCCTGGCAACTGCCCCAGGGGGGCATTGATGCCGGTGAAACGCCGGAAGCCGCTGCATTGCGGGAACTGCGCGAGGAAACAGGCACCGACCATGTCGCGGTCCTTGCGGAAGCGCCGGGGTGGTTGCGCTATGACCTGCCGGCGGATCTGCGGTCGAAGGTTTGGCGTGGCCGCTATCGGGGTCAGAAGCAGAAATGGTTTGCGTTTCGTTACCTAGGTACGGACGACGGCATCAATATCGAGACGGAAAAGCCGGAATTCCGGGCGTGGCGGTGGGTTTCCTTGGGCGAGGTGCCGGGCCTGGTCATTGCCTTCAAACGGCCGGTTTACGAGGAACTGGTTAGCGCTTTTGCCGCCTACGCCCGGCCTCAATAGGCTCTTAAGGCTGCTGCATTAGCCTAAAGATCGCGGAATCTCTGCTGGAGAAGCCAGACTCCGATGATCTCGGTCGGCGAGACCCATTCGGCGTTCAGTGTAAGCCAAGCCCGTGAGGCTTTGGCCACCGCGCGTGCGCGCCAGGACAAGGAAGGGCCCGATGGCCTGACCGAGGACGAGCGCAAGCAGGTCCAGGAACTGAAAGAGCGGGACCGGGAAGTGCGGGCGCATGAACAGGCGCATGCGCGGGCCGGCGGTCCCTACGCCAGCGCGCCGACCTACGAGTTCGTCCGCGGCCCCGACGGGAAGCGCTACGCCGTGTCGGGCGAGGTGAAGATCGATACCTCGCCGATCTCCGGCAACCCGGCGGCGACCATCCGTAAGATGGAAATCGTCATCAAGGCGGCGCAGGCCCCGGCCGAGCCTTCGGCGCAAGACCGGCAGGTTGCCGCCGAGGCACGGGCCAAAAAGGTTGAGGCGCAGATTGAGTTGCGCAAAGAACAGCAAGAAGAGCGGCAGTCGGACGAGCCGACGCCGATCGAGCAGGCACGCGACCCTGACGCTGCAGCCCG
>JANQOE010000072.1 GCA_028279245.1 Alphaproteobacteria bacterium | reverse complement strand
CGACCGGGGCGCGCGGCGGGCGCACCGGCGAGGTCGGCGTCGGCACGTTCAAACGGGACACGGGCGCCGCCGCCGGTGGGTCCAGCAACAGCCGGCCGTTTCCAGGCACCGACGGCAATGGCGCTGAACTTGTCGTTTGCGACAGAACCGATGTGGTGCGCGCGGGGCCAAGCGCGTCCAGTACACTCACATCGACAACCACACTCGGGCTATTCGATATGTATCCTTGCGCCTGCGCGGAACCAGACACCTCAAGTGAGAGTGCACCGGCTAGAGTCGCTATGAACGCGCGGCACAGCCACGGCCCAGCAAAGGGTGAGCTGTTCATTGACACGTCCTATTTGCCTGCAAGCCCCGATTCGCCCTGTTTACAATACCCCAGAGCCTCAGACTGGAACAGCACATTCGGGCCGTTTTGGGGCAGCGCCAACTATCCGGTTCCGCCATTGGCGCCCTTTAGCAGCGTCAATAATTGGCTGTGAACCTCACTATTCGCGGCAACGACATCGCCCGAATGAAGCACGTTTGTCCCGCCCGCTGCGTCTGTGACAAATCCACCGGCTTCGCGAACGAGAAGGATGCCGGCGGCAATGTCCCAAGCGTTCAACCCGAACTCCCAGAACCCGTCGAAACGGCCCGACGCCACAAAGGCCAGGTCAAGCGCTGCTGCGCCGAACCGCCGGACTCCGGCGGTCGCGCCCATGACCGCCCGCAGTGAGTGCAGATAGGATTCGTGGTCGCCCAGCCCCTTGTAGGGGATGCCGGTGGCCACCAGGACTTCGGTGAGGTCACGACGCGACGAGACGCGCAGACGCCGGTCGTTGTGGAATGCGCCGGCGTTGCGTTCGGCCCAATACAGCTCGTCATGCACAGGTTCGTAGATCACGCCGGCGATCACATCGCCGTCCCGCTCCAGAGCGATCGAGATGGCGAAGTGCGGCAGCCCGTGCATGAAATTCATGGTGCCGTCGAGGGGATCGACGATCCAACGGTGGGCGGTGTCCGAGCCCTCCTTGGTCCCACCTTCTTCCGCGAGGAACCCGTAGGTCGGGCGCGCCTTCTGCAGTTCTTCCTGGAGGACTTTTTCCGCCCGCAGATCAGCGGCGGTGACAAAGTCGGCGGCGCCCTTGCGTGACCGCTGCAGGTTTTCGAGTTCGCCGAAGTCCCTGATGATGCCCCGGGCAGCGCGGCGCGCCGCCCGTTCCATGACGTTAATGGTCGGCGATTTTACCGATGTCAGTGGATTAGTCCTTTGCGCGCTCGACGTAGGTGGCGTCGGCGGTCGACACAATGACGCGGGTGCCGGCTTCGATATGGGGTGGCACCATGACCTTCACGCCGTTCTCCAACACCGCCGGCTTGTAGGATGAGGATGCGGTCTGGCCTTTGACGACCGCGTCGGCTTCGGTCACAGCCAACGTCACCTTGTCCGGCAGGGCGACGCCGATCGGGCTGCCCTCGAAGGACTCAATCGACACGATCATGCCTTCTTGCAGGAAGGCGACCTGGTCCTCGCCGATCATCTCGGTTTGCAGCGTCACCTGATCGAAGGTCTCCTGATCCATGAAGGTGTGACCGTCGCCGTCCGAATAGAGGTACTGGTTGTCCTTCTGGTCGAGGCGCACCCGTTCCACCGACTCCGATGCGCGGAACCGCTCGTTCAGCTTGGTGCCGGCGCGAATGTCCTTCAGTTCGACCTGGAGGAACGCACCGCCCTTGCCTGGTTTGACGTGTTGGATCTTTACCGCCCGCCAAAGGCGTCCCTGGTGTTCGATCACATTACCGGGACGGATGGCATTGCCGTCGATCTTCATCTCGAAATACGCCGCTGATGTGGTGAGTTGACGCCTCTCGGGCGGCGCGGAGGCTAACAACCTTGCTGGTTGAGCGCAACGGCGGGGGAGTTAGGATTTCGCGGCCGCGGCAATAGCCCGATCGAACTCACCTACCGCGGCGGCCGGGCCATCCGGGTGGCGCCAAACGGCCCCGGAAACCGCCAGGAAATCAGCACCGGCCCGCACCAACGGGGCGCAGTTTTCCGCGGTGATGCCGCCGATCGCCACGCATGGAACCTCCATCAACTCGGACCACCATTGCAGGATCTCCGGCTTCGTCCGGGCCTTGGGCTGCTTGGTCGTGGTCGGGAAGAAGGCGCCGAATGCCACATAGTCGGCCCCGGCCTCGGCCGCTTCGATCGCCAGGTGCCGGGAGTCATGGCAGGTCACGCCAATGGTGGCATCGGGCCCAAGCTGGCGGCGGGCCGCCAAATAGGGCGCATCCTCCTGTCCGATATGGACGCCGTCACAGTTGGTTTCGGCGGCCAGGTCCGGGCGGTCATTCAGGATGAAGGCGGCCCCTGCCGCCCGGACGACCGGCTGCAATGCCCCGATCGCCTCGCGAATGGTGTGGTCGTCAACGTCCTTTGGCCGGTATTGCACCGCCGCGACATCGCCGCCACCGAGCGCGGCTCCCAGTTCGGTCCGGAACTCCCCGAGATCGAAGGCCGGCGGCGTAATCAGGTATAGACGACAGTCAGACGCCACCGGCCCGGGCGCGGTCAGGCCTTGTCCTGATAGATCTTGATGATGCTGTCCAGCAGGGCGAGCGCATCCTCTTTCGACCGCTGGAAGCTGTTGCGGCCAATGATGGAGCCGTTACCACCGCCGTCGCGGATGGCGCGGGCGTCATCTTCCACCGCGTTGGTGCCTTTGGCGGCGCCACCCGAGAAGACGACGAGGCGTCGGCCGTCGAAGCAGCACTGCATCACATGGGCGACGCGGGCCGCCTGGGTCGAGATGTCGATCTGCCGCTCTTCGTAGACCTTGCGCGCTTCGTCCTGATCGATGTGATCGCTGGGCAGCTTCACCTTGATAATGTGCGCGCCGAGTAGGGCCGCCATATGGGCGGAGTAGGACACGACGTCGATCGCCGTCTCGCCGGCCTTGCTGACGTTGCCGCCGCGCGGATAGGCCCAGACCACCACTGCCAAGCCGTAGGACTTCGCTTCGAGCGTGAGCTCGCGGATTTCCTCGTACATGTCGTATGTGACGGCGCTGCCGGGGTAGATGGTGAAACCAATGGCCGAGCAACCGAGCCGCAGCGCATCTTCCACCGATGCGGTGATCGCCTGGTCGGGCGCGTCCGGTGCGGCCAAGGTGTTGGCGCTGTTCATCTTCAGGATCAGCGGCATGGCGCCGGCATAGGTCGACGCACCGGCTTCGATCGGCCCTAACGGGGCGGCGTAGGCGTTCAGCCCCGCATCGATCGCTAGTTGGAACAGGTAGTGCGGATTGTAGGCCGGCGGGTTCGGGGCAAAGCTGCGCGCCGGGCCGTGCTCATAACCTTGGTCAACGGGCAGGATTACCATCCGGCCGGTGCCACCCAGCTTGCCGTGCATCAGAATGCGGGCGAGGTTGGTTTTCGTGCCGGGGTTGTCGCTTTCGTACCACGCCAGAATTTTGCGGACGCGTTGGGTTACTCTCATATCGGTCAATCCTGCGCTGGGTGTGCGGCTTCATAACTAAGGGCTGACCGCATTACAATTCCTCCTTCGCAAACCAATGCGCTATGGCCGCCTCTGGGTTGCTTTGGGTGGCCATGTCGAGCGCCGGTTCGGCCGGCCGTTCCACGAGACGGGCGCCGTGTTGATCAGCAATGGCGCTGATTTTCGCCAGGACGGCCGGGGTTGCGTCCAACGAAATGGTCTTGACCCCGCAGCGCAAGGCCGCCAGGGCGGCGCCGGGCGCGTTCCCGCAATCGAGAATGGCGTCGGCGATTACCTCGGGGAACTCGGCCTCCAGCAGGATCCGCAACTCGCGGAACCAAGCCGGACCGGCGTAGAGCGCGGCGCCCTCAGCACTCAGTAGGACGACTTTGTCCCCTCGCTCGGCGGAGGCGGTCAGCGCCAGGCGCGCCCCGTCAATGCCATGGACGATGACCGTGTGGGTCCGCATACCGCATTTGGACTAGGGGGCGAGCTTGCGACGCACTGCGGCGGCGACCGCGTCTGCGGTGATGCCGAAATGCTCGTAGAGTTGCTTGTAGGGCGCCGATGCGCCGAACCCGCGCATACCAACAAAATCGGCGGCGTCGTCAACGTATCTGGTCCAGCCGAGCGGCACACCCGCCTCGACGGCGATACGCGGCCCCTGCCCCAGGACCGCCCGGCGGTATTGATCCGGCTGGGCCTCGAAGAGTTCCTGGGACGGCATCGAGACGACCGAGACTTCGATACCCTCGCCACGCAGCTTCTCCTGGGCGGCCACCGCGATCTCGACCTCAGAGCCGGTTGCCAACAGGGCGGCGCTTGGTTCGCCCCGGGCTGGCGCGACGACATACGCGCCACGGGCACATTGGTTGTCTTCCAGATGCGCTTGCCGGAGCGCCGGAAGGTTCTGCCGGGTCAAAGCGATGACCGAAGGGCCGTCCGTCCGCTGTAGGGCCGCTTCCCAGCACTCCACCGTTTCCACCGCATCGGCCGGACGGAACACCGCGAGGTTGGGGATGGCGCGCAACGCCGCCAGGTGCTCGACCGGTTGATGGGTCGGCCCATCCTCACCCAGTCCAATGGAGTCATGGGTCATAACGAAGACGACCCGCAGCCCCATCAAGGCCGCCAACCGGATGGCGGGCCGGCAATAGTCCGAGAAGGTGAGGAACGTGCCGCCAAAGGGTATCACCCCGCCATGCAGCGCTATGCCGTTCATCGCCGCGGCCATGGCGTGTTCGCGGACCCCATAGTGAATGTAGCGCCCACCGTAGTCGCCGGCCTGCATCGGTTGGGTGGCGGCGGTCTTGGTGTTGTTGGAGCCGGTCAGATCCGCGGAGCCGCCGACCAACTCAGGGGCCGCCGCGGTAATGACCTCCAGCACGTTTTGGCTGGCCTTGCGGGTTGCTAGGGTCGGCCGCTCACGGGCGGTACTTTCTTTGAGATCAGCGACGGACTTGACGAAATGTGCCGGCAGACGGCCGGCGGCGCGGCGTTCGAACTCGGTGCGGATGTCGGGCGACGCGGCAGCGAGCCGTCCTTCCCAGTCGCGCCGCTCGGCCCGGCCGCGTTCGCTGAGATCGCGCCATGCCTGCAAGACGTGCGCGGGCACCTCGAAGGGCGGATGGGGCCAGCCGAGCTGTTGGCGGGCGGCGGAAATCTCTTCGTCGCCGAGGGGGTTGCCATGAGCCGCTGCGGTGCCGGCCTTATTGGGCGCACCAAAACCGATCTGCGTCTTGCACGCCAGCAGCGTCGGCCGGTCGTTTTGCTTGGCCCACTCAATCGCCTGGTCGATAGCTGCGAAATCGTGGCCGTCCAACTGACGCGTCGCCCAACCATAGGACGCGAACCGGGCGCATTGGTCGTCGGACACGGACAAGCTGGTGGGGCCGTCGATGGAAATATCGTTGTCGTCGAACAGCACGATCAGCCGCTGCAGGCGTAGATGACCGGCCAAAGATGCGGCCTCGTGACTGATGCCCTCCATCAGGCAACCGTCGCCGGCAAATACGTAGGTGTGGTGGTCAACCAAGTCGTCGCCGAACTCCGCGGCGAGGTGGCGTTCGGCGATCGCCATGCCGACGGCGTTGGCGAAGCCCTGCCCGAGCGGGCCGGTGGTGGTCTCGACACCGCCGGCGTGGCCGTATTCGGGATGGCCTGGTGTCCGGCTGTGAAGCTGACGAAAGTTGATGAGTTCCTCGATCGTCATGTCCGCATAGCCCGTCAGGTAATTCAGGGCGTACAGCAGCATCGAGCCGTGGCCGTTCGACAGCACGAACCGGTCACGGTTGAACCAATCAGGCGCCGCCGGGTCGAACCGCAGGTGCCGGGCGTACAGCACGGTGGCGAGGTCGGCCATGCCCATCGGCGCGCCCGGATGGCCAGATTTTGCCTTTTGCACGGCGTCCATCGACAGCGCGCGAATGGCATTGGCCATCTCGCGAAGATGGCCGTCTTCGGTAGAACTCATTGGCAGATACTCGGGGGCGGATACTCGGGGTTGCGCTCGGTCTTTCCGGCACACCATGCCCGGCAGGCCGGGCAGCCGTCAATGGCGTGGCGGTTGACCGGGACTCACACCGAATCGTACGATCCGCAGCCTCAGATCGAGTCGTTACGGAAGGCAAGATGTCGAGATTGGAACATGCCGAGCAACGGGTCGGCGACGCACTTGATCGCCTTGAGGCGGCGCTGACCAGCGCCGACCACACCGCCCAAGCCCAATCGTCCGCCCTGCACGAGCAAGTCGCCGCGTTACGCCAGCAATACACAGCACTGGATGAGACCACATCGGCCGTTGCCAGCCGCCTCGACGCGGCGATCGAGCGGCTTGAGACAGTCGTGGGAGACTAGTATGGCGCAAGTGGTCGTTACCATTAACGGGCGGAGCTACCGCATCGCCTGCGAAGACGGGCAGGAAGAACATTTGAAGCACCTGTCGGGCTACGTCTCTGAGAAGGTGAAGGACTTGGTAGGCGCCGTCGGCCAAATCGGCGACACGCGGCTGCTGGTCATGGCCAGCCTGCTGATCGCCGATGAGCTGTCGGATACCCGCACCGAGCTGATTGAGACCCGGCAGGAGTTGGACAATATTCAAGCCGATGCCGAGGATGTGCTGGCCGGGCGGCTAGATAATCTGGCCAGCCGCATCGACCATATTGCAGCCGGGGTCAGCGGCACCTAGATTCGCTGAGGGCGGCGGCTAGCCGTCGCGTTAGGCGATATCTTGTCCCGGGGGCTATACCACGTCACCAGGGAGCTGTCCCTGTCGGGGCCCTGGCCTCGTTATACGGCGCCCACCTGCTTTGGCAGGCCTCGGTGGACGCGAATGCGCCGACGGTCGTGCCGGCGCCGCCCACCTTCCTGCCGATGAATCCGGACAAGACCGAGCTGCGGCGCCGCGCCACGGAACGCCGGCGGCCATTGGCCGATCAGTCCGGGGCAGCCGGTGCGGCGGCGGCATCGCTATTCATGGCGGCACCGGGATTGGCCGGGCCTGATCCATCGGTTTTCGCCGGCTATTGGCCGATCAAGAGCGAGATCGACCCGCGGCCGTTGATGCGCTGTCTATTAGCGGGCGGATGGACCGGGTCGTTGCCGGTCAGCGGCCCGCGGGATCAGCCCCTGTCCTTTCGGGAGTGGGCGGAGGGTGAGCCGTTGGAAAGCGGGCCCTTCGGGGTCTCCGAGCCGCTTTCGAACCGAGGCACGATTAGGCCGATGTTGCTGATCGTGCCGTTGCTGGCATTTGACCGTCGGGGGCATCGTCTGGGATATGGCGCCGGCTATTATGATAGAACGCTGGCGGCGCTGCGGCGGGCCGGGTCGCTGACGGCGGTGGGCTTGGCGTTTGCCGGCCAAGAGATGGATAGGTTGCCCAGCACCGAAGACGACCAACCTTTGGATTGGGTTGTGACCGACAAAGAGGCCTTCGAGGTTCCTGACTGATGCGGATTCTGTTCCTTGGCGACATCGTCGGCAAAGCCGGACGAATGGCTTTGATCGGCCGGGTGCCCGAACTCCGGCGGCAGCTCGGGCTCGATTTCGTCATCACCAATGGCGAGAACGCGGCGCACGGTTTCGGTATCACCGGAGCGATCTGCGAGGACTTCTATGCTGCCGGTGTCGACGTCATCACCACTGGCAATCATGTCTGGGATCAGCGGGACATCATGTCCTACATCGATAGCGATCCGCGGCTGCTGCGCCCGATAAACTTCCCGGCGCAAACACCGGGCCAGGGCATGGGGGTCTTCCCAGCGGCGAACGGTGCCAAGATTCTGGTCATCAACGTGATGGGCCGGCTGTTCATGGATCCACTGGACCATCCGTTTGAAGCGTTGGAGCAAGCGCTGCGGTTGCACTCGTTGGGTGGTACCGTCGCGTCGATCGTCATCGATGTGCATGGAGAGGCCACATCGGAGAAGATGGCGATCGGGCACAACTTTGACGGCCGGGTGAGCTTTGTTGTGGGCACTCATTCCCACGTGCCAACGGCAGACGAACAGATACTGCCCGGCGGCACCGCCTACCAGACCGACGCCGGCATGTGCGGCGATTATGATTCCGTTATCGGCATGAAGAAGCAGGGTTCGATCGACCGGTTCCGGCGGCAAGTGCCTGGCGAACGGCTGCAGCCCGCGGACGGTGAAGCAACGCTGTGCGGCGCGTTTGTCGAAACGGATGACAAGACCGGTCTCGCGCGGCGCATCTCGCCATTGCGATTGGGCGGCCGTCTGACACCGGCATGGCCGGACGTAACACAGGTCAAAGCCGCGGCGGAGTAGGCTGATGACGCCGTAATCTCGCCATAAAGGCTTGTTACGCGCGGCCTGCTTGGAGCACGCAACCATGTTGTGTCAGTCGCCACCTTATATGGTATAGGGCTGACCTCTACCCCGCATAATCTAGGATCTCGGGCGATGGCTGGCCATTCCCAATTCAAAAACATTATGCACCGCAAAGGTGCCCAGGACAAAAAACGTGCGAAGGTTTTCGCCCGGCTGACCCGCGAAATTCAGGTTGCGGCGAAGCTGGGTGCACCGGACCCGAGTCAGAATCCGCGGCTACGTGGCGCGGTCGCCGCGGCGCGGGCGGCAAACATGCCGAAGGACAATATCGACCGAGCCATCAAGAAAGCTTCCGGCGGCGATGACGATACGAATTACGAAGACGTTCGCTACGAAGGCTATGGGCCGGGTGGCGTTGCCATCCTGGTCGAAGCGCTGACCGACAACCGCAACCGAACGGCGGCGGAGGTGCGTGCGGCGTTCAGCAAGTTCGGTGGCAGTCTGGGCGAGACCGGCAGTGTCGGCTTCATGTTTGATCGTATCGGCCAGATTCTCTACGCGGCCGACGCCGCGTCCGCCGACGCGATGTTCGAGGCCGCCCTGGAAGCGGGCGCCGACGATGTCTCCAGCACAAGCAGCGGCCACGAAATCACCTGTCAGCCGGAAAGCCTGCACAGTGTTGCAGAACAACTGGAAGCGGCGTTCGGCGCGCCGCGCGAAGCCGCGTTGACCTGGCGTCCGCAAACATCCGTGGCCGTCGGCGAGGATTCCGCGCCCACATTGCTGAAGCTGTTGGACGCGCTAGATGACAGCGACGACGTACAGAATGTGTCGGCCAACTTCGAAATTGCCGACGACGTGATCGAGAAGCTTGCCGTTTGAATTTGGCGTCGAGATCCATATGCGCGTACTCGGCATAGACCCGGGGTTACGACGGACAGGTTGGGGTGTTATCGAGGCGCACGGCAATCGGCTGCGGCATGTCGCCGACGGCGTGGTGCGCGCGCCGGATGGTGGCGGCATGGCAGCGCGGCTGGCCCGGCTGCATGCGCAACTTACTGAAGTGATCGTCGCCTACGCGCCGGACAGTGCGGCCGTCGAAGAGACGTTTGTGAACACGAACGGTGCAACCACGCTCAAGCTCGGGCAGGCGCGGGGTGTTGCGTTGTTGGCGCCGGCGATCGCCGGCATGCCGGTCGCCGAGTATGCCGCCAACTTGGTGAAGAAATCGGTGGTGGGTTACGGGCACGCGGACAAGACGCAGATCGGCGCCATGATCGGTGTGCTGTTGCCTGGCGCGACCATGGAAACGTCGGATGCGGCCGACGCGCTGGCGGTTGCCATTTGCCATGCGCACCACTGGCAAACGAGCAGCCAGATGAGGGCGGTGAGTTGATCGGCCGGCTGAAAGGCATCGTCGACGAGGTTGCCGGCGACCATCTGATCGTCGATGTCGGCGGTGTCGGTTACAATGTGTTCGCGACCAGCCGAACACTCGGCGCGCTGCCGACAAGTGGCGAGTTTATCGCGCTGCACATCGAGACCCATGTGCGGGAAGATCACATCCACCTCTACGGTTTTCCGACGACAGACGAACGCCGCTGGTTTCGGCTGTTGCTGAGTGTGCAGGGTGTTGGCAGCCGGGTGGCCATGGCGATCCTTGGCGTGCTGTCGCCGGCCGATATTGTCGCGGCCCTGGTGACGCAAGACAAGTCCGCCTTCGCCCGGGCCGATGGCGTGGGCCCGAAACTTGCGGCGCGGATCGTCACCGAATTGAAGGACAAGGCCGGCGACCTTGCGCTCGGACCAGCCGCCGCGACCGGCGATGCGGCGACGGTGCCGATGGATTCGGTGACGGACGATGCAATCTCCGCGCTGGTCAACCTTGGCTATGCCCGATCCGCAGCGTTTGCGGCTGTCGCGGCGGTGACGCGGCGGATCCACGGTGACAAGCAACTGGATGCGCTGATCCCAGCGGCCCTGAAAGAGCTGACGCGATGAGCGGTGATGCGCCGGACCGTCTGGTGAACGGCGAAGCGTCAGGGGAAGACGGCGGCGAAGTGGGGCTGCGGCCACGGCGGCTCGAAGAGTTTATCGGCCAAGCCACGCTGCGTGAGAATCTGGGCGTCTTTATTGCGGCGGCGCGCGGTCGTAACGAGCCGCTGGACCACAGCCTGTTCCATGGGCCGCCGGGCCTGGGCAAGACGACGCTGGCACAGATCGTTGCCCATGAACTGGGCGCCGGATTCCGCGCGACCGCTGGCCCTGTACTTTCGAAAGCAGGTGACTTGGCAGCGGTGTTGACGAACCTGCAGCCGAAGGATGTGTTGTTCATCGATGAGATCCATCGCCTCAATCCCGTCGTTGAAGAAGTGCTCTATCCGGCGATGGAGGATTTCGAACTCGACCTGATTATCGGCGAGGGTCCAGCAGCGCGGTCCGTCCGCATCAGCCTGCCGCCGTTCACATTGGTCGGCGCGACAACCCGCTTGGGCTTGCTGACGACGCCGCTGCGTGACCGGTTCGGCATTGCGTTGCGGCTCGACTTCTATCCGCCGGAGGATTTGCGGACCATTGTGCGCCGGGGCGCCGGTATATTGAACGTGCAACTCGAGGACGATGGTGCCGATGAGATTGCCCGGCGATCACGTGGGACGCCGCGGATCGCCGGCCGGCTGTTGCGTCGGGTCCGCGACTTTGCGTCGATGGAAGGGGCGCCGGTGGTCGACAAAGGCGTGGCCGACCGTGCGTTGCAGCGGCTTGATGTCGATGCGCGCGGCCTGGATGAAATGGACCGGCGTTACCTGTCCTGTATCGCACGCAACTATGGCGGTGGCCCGGTCGGTGTCGAAACCCTATCCGCGGCGCTGTCGGAGGAACGCGGCACGCTGGAAGACGTGGTTGAGCCGTTCTTGCTACAGCAGGGGTTTCTGCAGCGCACGCCGCGTGGGCGGGTGCTGGCGGCGGCAGCATACCGGCACCTCGGGTTCAAGGCCCCACCGCAACGCGACCAACTCGACCTGTTGCAAGAGGCTTCCTCAACCGCGGCTGAGACGTGATGTGGATGCATGACCGGCGAACCGATGCAAATCCGCGTGTACTACGAAGACACAGATGCTGGCGGAGTCGTTTATCACGCCAACTATTTGCGGTTTGCGGAACGGGCGCGCACGGAGTTGATGCGCGAGATGGGCGGCAACCACCCGGACCTGTTGTCGGAGCATGCCGTGATGATTGCCGTGCGCCGCTGCGCCGTCGACTACATTCAGCCGGCGCGGCTGGACGACGAGTTGGAAGTGCACACGATTGTGACCAAGGTCGGCGCCGCGCGTTTCGATATGAAGCAACAGGTTACAAGGGATGCGGACGTTTTGGTCACGCTCGACCTGCAACTCGTTTGTGTCGGCACCAACGGCCGTGCGACCCGATTGCCGGCCGCACTGCGCGACCCGTTGACGCGACTTATCGTGGCCCAACCGGCGCCACAACCGGAAGGTAGGTAGGGACAGATGGAACCTAACTTAGTCGATACCGTGGCGTTTGGCGGGGCCGAGCACGCCTTGGATTTCTCGGTGTGGGGCCTGTTCCTGCAGGCCGACATCGTCGTTAAACTGGTCATGCTGGTGTTGTTTGTCGGCTCCTTCTGGTCGTGGACCATCATCCTCGACAAGTGGATCCGCATGCGCCGGGTCAACACCAAAAGCAGCGAGTTCGAGGACGAGTTCTGGGCAGGCGGGTCGCTGGACGATCTCTATGACCGCCTCGGCGATCAGCCGGAGGACCCGATGTCGTCGGTGTTTGCCGCGGCGATGGGCGAATGGCGGCGGTCCTCGGCGCGGGGCATCGCCAAAAGCGAACGGTCCCGGCTGGGACTGCAGGAACGGATCGAGCGGGTCATGGAAGTCAGCCTGACGCGCGAGACCGAGCGGCTGGAACGCTACATGATCTTCCTGGCGTCCGCCGGCGCAACCGCCCCGTTCATCGGCCTCTTCGGCACCGTCTGGGGCATTATGAACACGTTCCAGTCGATTGCCGGATCGAATAGCACCAACCTGGCGGTTGTCGCACCGGGTTTGGCGGAGGCCTTGTTCGCCACGGCGCTTGGTCTGATCGTCGCAATTCCAGCGGTCGCCGCCTACAACAAATTCACCGCCGACATCAGCCGCTACAGCCAACGGCTCGAAGGGTTTTCGGCGGAATTCAGCGCCATCCTCTCGCGGCAACTCGAGGAGGCCGCCTAGCCGATGGCGATGCAAGCCCAACGCATGCGCGGCCGCCGGCACGCGCGGCATACGTTGATGAGCGAAATCAACATCACGCCGTTTGTCGACATCATGCTGGTGCTCGTCGTGATCCTGATGGTCGCTGCGCCGCTGTTGACGCTCGGCGTGCCGGTCGATCTGCCAAAGGCGAGTGTCGCGCCGGTCAATCAGGAGCGCGAGCCGCTGATCCTCAGCGTCGACAAGGACGGGCGTATCTACATTCAGGATGCCGAAATCGAAGCAGACGCGCTGATACCGCGGTTGGTCGCCGTGGCCGAAACGAATGACGAGTTGCGAATCTTTGTGCGCGGCGACCGCGAGATCAACTATGGCCGGGTGATGGAAGTTATGGGCCTGGTCAATCGGGCCGGGTTCACCCGGGTGGCGTTGATCGCCGAGGCGCCGGCACTCGAAGGCGCGCAGTAGGACCCGCTGGATGCGCCGCAGCAGCCTGATCTCCGCGGGCACGCATGCCTTCGTGCTCTTGGCTGCGCATTTCGGGCTCGGCGGGCTGTTCGCGGATGAGACGCTGCCACCGCCGCTGATCGTGCCGGTCGAGCTCGTTGAGATCGGCACCGTGACGACACCGCAACAGGTGGAGCCCGAACCCGAACCGGTCGAAGCTTCGCCGCCTCCCCCACCGCCGGAGCCGATTCCCACGCCGCCACGCGAGCCGGACCCGCTCCCCGAACCGCCTTCGGAAACCGAAGTGGTCGAACTGCCCGCACCGGTCGAGGAGGCCGAACCCGAGCCGGAACCGGAGCCTGAGCCTGAGCCGGAACCAGAGCCCGCACCGCAGATCGCGTCAGCCCGGCCAGTCACCAAACCGCAGCCGCCGTCGCGTCGCGACTTTTCGAATATCTTGAAGGATCTCGCCGCGGAGGAGGTGCCGGAGCGGGAACGGCGCCCGAAGCGTGATGTCGCGGCGCAAGGCGCGACGCCCGACGACCGGCCGCCGACGATCGCGCAGATGGATGCGCTACGCTTGAGTATTCGCGAGCAGATTATCCCGTGCTGGAACCCGCCGATCGGTGCTCGCTATGCCGAAGACTTGGCGGTTGAGGTGTTGATCCGTGTCGATCCGGCTGGACAGGTGCGGGAAGCACACTTTCTTACCGGCGAAAGGCGCATGGCCGAGGACACATTCTTCCGCGCGGCCGCCGAGAGTGCCCGACGCGCCGTACTCAACGACAGATGTAATCCGCTAGAACTGCCCGCTGAACTCTACGAGCAATGGAAGAGTATCGCGGTGCGTTTCGATCCGAAGGAGCTGCTCGGCCTATGAAATTCTTGTGTAAGGGCGCCGGCCATCTCCTGATCGTTTTGCTGGGAATGTTTCCGCTTGATCGTGCAATTGCACAGCCGTGGAGCGACCGGAGATGCAGCGGGCTCTATGACCAGCTAGTCGTCGCCATTCCGGCGATTGGCTCGGACTCGGCCGAGGCCGGACGCTTTGCAGAGGATATCGGCACTGTCATCACGAGAACCATCGATTACTCTGGAAAGTTCCAGGCGGCTCGGAGCTTCGTCGAAGAACCCGTCAAAGTCGTGGGGCGTCCGAATTTCGACAACTGGCGTGTCCTAAATGTGCAGGTGCTTGTTGCCGCCCGCACCTCGGTCAAGGGGAACGGAGAGCTACAGGTTGAGTTCCGCCTGTGGGATGTGTTTGCCGAGACGGCCATGACCGGGGTGAGTCTGTCGACATCACAGTCGAACTGGAAGCGGATTGCCCGTATGGTCTCCGCTCAGGTTTATGAGAGCGCAAGTTCGCTCTATCAGGCGCGACTTAACCGGTGCGTTCCCCCAGCTATGCCGATCCGCCCATTCGAGAAATGGCGCGGGGCTATGATTCAATTCGATTCAAAGGACTTGGTATGAGACGACTGCCTCACTTGGTTAGATGGTTCCTGATCGGTTTGCTGGCAATTGTCCCGATCGAACAGGTAGCCGCGCAGCTCCGCGTCGACATTACCCGTGGCAATGTCGAGCCGCTGCCTATCGCGATCCCCGAGTTCCTCTCGAATACGGCGGAGGCCAATCAGATCGCGCGCGACATGTCCGAGGTAATCACCAACAACCTGTCGCGATCCGGCCTGTTCCGTCCGGTCGACCGAAAAGCTTTCATTGAAGAACCGTCCGGGGTCGAAGTGCGGCCGAATTTCAACAACTGGCGTGTTCTCAATGCGCAGGCGCTGGTCGTTGGCGGTGCATCGTTCAAAGCCGACGGTGAATTGCAGGTCGAATTCCGGCTGTGGGATGTGTTTGCCGAAACCGCCATGACCGGGCTGAGCCTGTCGACTGCACCGTCGAACTGGCGACGCATCGCGCACATCGTCTCCGATACGATCTATGAGCGGATTACGGGAGAGCGGGGCTACTTTGACACGCGGGTCGTCTACATCTCGGAAACCGGGCCGCAGAACCAGCGGGTCAAACGGCTCGCCATCATGGATCAGGATGGTGCGAACCATCGTTTTCTGACAAATGGCGATACATTGGTCCTGACTCCAAGGTTCTCGCCGACGAGCCAAGAGATCACCTACCTCGCCTACTACAATGAACAACCGCGCGTGTATCTGTTCAACATCGATACGGGCGAGCAGGAGGTGCTGGGCGATTTTCCCGGCATGACGTTTGCGCCGCGTTTCTCGCCCGACGGCAACAACGTCGTCATGAGCCTGGCGGAGCAAGGCAACACCGACATCTACGCGATGGATTTGCGGACCCGGCGGGTCAACCGGTTAACGAAAAATACCGCGATCGATACCGGGCCAAGCTACGCGCCGGATGGGCGACAGATTGTGTTCGAGTCAGACCGCAGCGGCTCACAGCAGCTCTACACCATGCGTTCCGACGGCAGCGATATCCAGCGAATCAGCTTCGGTGAAGGCCGATACGGCACGCCCGTATGGTCGCCACGCGGTGACCTTATCGCTTTCACCAAGATCTTCCGCGGCGAGTTTCATATCGGCGTCATTCGGCCGGACGGTGCGGGCGAACGGTTACTAACGAAAGGCTTCCTGGTCGAAGGACCGACATGGGCGCCGAACGGACGGGTGCTGATGTTCTTTCGGCAGACAAAGTCGGACTCGGCCGGCCGCGGGGGTTCGTCGAGGTTATTCTCTATCGACCTGACGGGATTCAACGAGCGGGAAGTTATTACACCTGTTGAAGCGTCCGACCCCGCTTGGTCGCCGCCGAGCGTGCAGTGACATTTTCGAGTCGAATTGCGTGTACGAAGGTTATTGGCCCGTATCTCCGGGAAAAAGCACGCGATTTGGCTCGCCTTGCATCAACGAATCCGCCACTATATATATGCGCACCGTGTCCAATGACGGGACACAAGAAGCGGGGGGTCCATAAGCCGCTTTCTTGGAAGACGCGCTGGGGGCACCGGGGATTTTCGGACGTTTTGGCCAAAAAAGTATCGCGGTTTAAGGAGTCATCGATGCGATTGAACCTTCCAAGCATCATGGCAGCCATGTTTGTGTTGGCTGCCTGTTCTACGGCATCTGAAGAAGCGAGCGACGCCGGGGGCGCCGGTGGTGCTGTTGATAGCGGCTCGACGCCGCAGGTCGCAGCGACCGGACCGCAGCCCGGCACCCAAGCCGACTTGGTCGCGAATGTGGGTGACCGCGTCTTCTTCGATTTCGACAGGCACAGCCTGAAGCCCGATGCGCGGGCGACTGTCGAGCGCTGGTCTGCCTGGTTGAAGACATATCCGCAGGTGACGGTGACGATCGAGGGGCACGCGGACGAACGCGGCACCCGTGAGTACAACCTCGCGCTTGGCGAACGCCGTGCAAACAGCGCGCTCGAGTACATGCAGTCGCTGGGGGTCGACTCGAGCCGCGTACGCATCATCAGCTTTGGCAAGGAACGTCCGGCGGTGCTCGGATCGACCGATGATGCTTACTCGCAGAACCGCCGCTCCGTGCTGGTGGTCAACTAGTCGCAGTTAATACCGGCCGGGCGAAGCGCCATAGTTTTGCCGCAAAACCCGGCCAGCCTCCCCCACATGCGGGACTCCCTGACGCGCGGCAGGGCTATGAATGGCTTGAAAAGAACGACAGCTCTTGTGGCAGGCGTTTTGATGCTTGCTGCTACTGATCTGTCGGCACAAAGCAGCGACATCGCGCCAGTTGTCGATACGCTCAACCGGCTGGAGCGGCAGATCAGGGCGCTTGAACGCACCGTCTACCGCGGTGATGATCCACCCGCACAAGCCCCCAGCGACACCGAGAGCACCCTGACCCCGCGCAGCACGTCGCAAATGCAGGTGCGCCTCGATCAATTCGAAGAAGAAGTCCGCTCCCTCACCGGCCAGGTCGAGCGCATGGGCTTTCAGATTCGCCAACTGACGGATCGGCTGGAGAAACTGGTTGCCGACGTCGACTTCCGACTGCGGACGCTTGAGCAAGGCGGCGTGCCGGCCGAGTCGGATGTGCCGCTGGCGGAGGCCAGCCCACCGCCGCCAGGCGCCGGACAACCCGGGCCACCATCCACCGGCGGTACCATCGGACAGCTCACCGAAGACCAGTTGCGGAACCAAGGCATTGAGCCGGCTGCTGACGAACTCGCGCTGTTGCAGCCGCAGTCGCCCCAGGCAACAGCCGTTCCCGCATCTGTGCAGCTTCCCGACGGATCCGTCGACGAGCAATACAACTATGCACGAAGCTTCCTGTTGCGGCGGGACTTCGACAACGCGGAAGTTGCACTACAGGAGTTCGTGGAGCGGAACCCGGAGTCACCATTGGCTGGGAACGCACAATACTGGTTGGGTGAAACGCACTATGTGCGAGACGACTTCCAAAGGGCGGCACGCACCTTTGCCGAGGGCTACCAGACCTATCCTGACAGTTCGAAGGCACCGGACAATCTGCTGAAACTTGGCTTGTCGCTCGCCAACCTGGAGCGGACCGAGGATGCTTGTCTGACCCTGTCGAAGCTGCAGTCGGAGTATCCGGACGCGCCGTCGAACATCCTGCAGCGGGCGCAACGTGAGGCGGGCCGGCTGAGCTGTAGCTAGCCGGTGGCGCGGTGATCGCCGCGACCGACCTGCCGACCTTGGCGACGCTCGGCCCGTTCGAGCCGACGCCGGAGATCGCGGTCGCCGTTTCCGGCGGCTCCGACAGCATGGCGCTCACGCTGCTGGCCGACGAGTGGATCCGCGCGACCGGTGGGCGGTTACGGGCCCTGACTGTCGACCACGCCCTGCGAGACGAGTCGGCGGCGGAAGCGAGGCGGGTGGGCAACTGGCTGTCCGCGTATGGGATAGAGCATCATGTCCTGCGTTGGCCCGGCGAGTGGCCGGAGACCGGCATTCAGGAAGCCGCTCGGCAGGCGCGCTACGAACTGCTTGAGGGTTGGTGCGCCAGTCATGGCATTCTTCACCTGTTGGTCGGGCATCAGGCGGACGATCAGGCGGAAACGGTGCAGATGCGCCGCCATGCCGGGAGCGGAGCACGCGGTCTTGCGGGCATGGCATCTATCGTAGAGCGACATTCGTTGCGGCTGTTGCGCCCGCTGCTGCCGGTGCCTCGATCGGTCTGCCGCGCCTATCTGGCCAGTCGCGGTCAAGACTGGATCGACGATCCCAGCAACGCCGATGAACGTTTCTTGCGGGCGAAGATGCGGCGCGATTCGTCTGCAACTGTTTCATCGGACGAAGCAGTCAGCGCCGCGCAAGCTCGCGTCAGCATGGACACCGAAGTGGCACGGTTCGGCGCCCGGCACTGCGCGGTGTATCACGGGGGCTACGCACTTATCGAAGCGGGTGGGCTGCGAAGCGCGCCGGAGGCGATTGCCCGGCGGGCCCTCGAGTCCGCCGTTGCGGCGGTTGGTGGGCAGCTGTATCCGCCGCGGTCGGCGCGGTTGGATCGCTTGTTTGGCGTCGTTCGCGATGAATTAAAGCGCGCCCGCACGCTTGCGGGCTGCCGGGTGGCGCCTTGGCGGCGGTGGGTCGCCGTGAGCCGGGAAGAGCGCGCCCTGCCCGCGCCAGCGCCCCTGCCCCGCCCGGGTGCGACAGTGGTTTGGGACCGGTTTTGCGTGCGAAACAACGGGTTCTTGGGCGAGAATGCGCGAATCGACGCTGTTGGCCGGCGGGGTCTGGCGCAACTGAAAGCAGACGGTTGGCGGGACCACGGCCCCATCCCCCATCCGGCGAAGCTTGTCCTACCCGCAATATGGCGTGGTGACACCGTGTCTTCGGTACCACATCTGGGCTACAATCGAATTGACGATGGCACCGGGACGCTGGGCGTTAAGATATCTTTCGTCCCTCCGCTTCCCTTGTATCCTGCGGAGTTTGGCATTGTTTGACGGTCTGGAAGCACCTATCTGCTATCAGAACGTTGATGCACTCGCCCTGAGCGGTGACAACCATCCTTATTTGGGGTTGGCGTGAATACTTTCGGCAGAAATCTTGCCCTGTGGATCATCATAGCGCTGCTTGTTGTGGCGCTGTTCAACCTGTTCCAGTCGCCGAGCCAGCGCGGCGCGCGGACCGAGTTGGCGTTTTCGGACTTCATGAGCGATGTCCAGGCGGGGCAGGTCGAAGAAGTGACGATCCGGGGCAGCGAGATTCAGGGCACTCTGAATTCCGGCTCCTCGTTCCAAACCTATGCACCGGAAGGTGCCGATTTCGTCACCACGCTGACGCAGAACAGCGTGCGGGTGACCGCGGCGCCGGCGGAGGAGCGGGTCCATCCCCTGGTCGCGATCCTGTTCCAGTGGCTACCGTTCTTCATTCTGATCGGCGTTTGGGTGTTCTTCCTGCGCCAGATGCAATCGGGTGGCGGCCGGGCCATGGGTTTTGGCAAGTCGCGGGCGAAGCTGCTGACCGAAAAGGTTGGCCGGGTCACGTTTGAGGACGTCGCCGGCATTGACGAGGCGAAACAGGAACTTGAGGAGGTCGTCGAGTTTCTGCGCGATCCCCAGAAGTTTCAGCGGCTCGGCGGCAAGATTCCAAAGGGTGTGCTGCTGGTTGGCCCGCCAGGAACCGGTAAGACCTTGCTGGCCCGCGCCATTGCCGGCGAGGCGAACGTCCCGTTCTTCACCATCTCCGGCTCCGACTTTGTCGAGATGTTCGTGGGTGTCGGTGCCAGCCGCGTCCGCGACATGTTCGATCAGGGTAAGAAAAATGCACCCTGCATAATCTTCATCGACGAAATCGATGCTGTTGGCCGGCATCGTGGCGCCGGATTGGGCGGCGGCAACGACGAACGTGAGCAAACGCTGAACCAGTTGCTGGTTGAGATGGACGGCTTCGAGGCGAACGAGGGCGTCATCCTTATCGCCGCGACCAACCGGCCGGACGTTCTGGACCCAGCGCTGCTGCGGCCGGGTCGCTTCGACCGCCAGGTGGTCGTGCCGAACCCCGATGTGGTCGGCCGCGAGAAGATCTTGAAGGTCCATATGCGGAAGGTGCCGCTGGCACCCGACGTCAACGCGAAGACAGTGGCGCGCGGCACGCCCGGCTTCTCTGGCGCTGACTTGGCAAACCTGGTCAACGAGGCGGCGTTGATGGCGGCGCGGGCCGGGAAGCGCATGGTCACGATGGCCGATTTCGAAGCGGCCAAGGACAAGGTCATGATGGGTGCCGAGCGGCGCTCGATGGTCATGACCGAGGAAGAGAAAAAACTGACGGCGTACCACGAGGCGGGGCACGCCTTGGTCGGCCTCTACACCGATGGCTCCGACCCGTTGCACAAGGTGACAATCATCCCGCGCGGCCGCGCGTTGGGTGTGACGATGCAGTTGCCGGAGAAAGACCGCTATAGCTATTCGCTGTTCGAGCTGAAGGCGAAGCTGGCGATGATGTTCGGCGGCCGGGTCGCGGAAGAGATTATCTTCGGCAAGGACATGGTGACGACCGGCGCCGGCAACGATATCCAGCAGGCCACCGGCCTGGCGCGGCGCATGGTGACGGAGTTCGGGTTCAGCGAGAAGCTCGGCCCGCTGCGGTACGAGGACAACCAGGAGGAAGTGTTCCTGGGTCACTCGGTGGCGCAGCATAAGAATGTCTCGGACGCGACCGCGCTGATCATCGACGAGGAAATCCGCGGTCTGATCGAAGAGGGCGAGACGAAGGCCCGTGCGATCCTCAGCGAGCACATTGAAGAGTTGCACGAAGTGGCCAAGGGCTTGCTGGAATACGAGACGCTGTCCGGCGACGAAGTGCGGAAAATCATGCGTGGCGAGCCGATCGAACGGATCGACCCCGAAGAGGCGGCGGAGAAGAGCGGGCCGCGCTCGTCGGTGCCATCGAGCCGCCGTGCTGGTAAGGACCGCCCCGGTGGCCTGGAGCCGGAGCCGCAGCCGGAGGGCTGACCGTAGCCACGCCACGCCCTGACGAAGGGCCAACCGTTCCATTCAAAGACCTAGAGGCGCCAACGGGCGCCTCTTTGATGCTTGAGCCGATAGGGCTGCTCTATGGGCGCGCGGCGACCGATGCCTGCGCCGCCGGCAGCGCGCTGCCGCTGGCCGGCGGTCCCATCGCTTTCACACATGCACGTGCCCGCATCCGCGGTGCCGACACGGACATCAAGATCGGTGCGGGTACCATTGCTGATCTGCGCCAGTGGGCCGATGGAACACCCGGTGCCGCGCAGGCACTCGACAGCCTTACCGTGGCGCGACCGCCGTTTGCCGGGGTTGATCTGGCACGCGCGGATGGCCCCCTGGTGATGGGTGTCATCAATGCGACCCCGGATAGCTTCTTCGCGGACAGCCGGTCCGGGTCCGCCAACGATGCCTATGACCAGGCGCGCCGCATGCGCGACGCCGGCGCGGACATTGTGGATATCGGCGGCGAGTCGACGCGTCCCGGTGCAGTGGCGGTCGATCCGGCGGAGGAGTTGGATCGCGTGATCCCGGTGGTCGAGAAGCTCACTAACGCCGGAGTCGTCGTGTCGGTCGATACGCGGCATGCGGCCACGATGCGGGCGGCTATTCGGGCGGGTGCGCGCATCGTCAACGATGTCTCCGCCCTATGCCATGACGCGGCTTCGCTCGACACGGTGGCGTCCGGCGACTGTAGCGCCGTGCTGATGCACATGCGGGGACAGCCGGCGACGATGCAGCAGGCACCGGATTATGAAGATGTCTTGTGGGAGGTTCATGGCTACCTGCGGGGACGGATCGACGCCTGCAAAGTGGCGGGGGTCGAGCTAGACCGGCTGTGTGTCGATCCCGGCATCGGCTTCGGCAAAACGCCACAGCACAGCGCCGCCCTGCTGTCAGGTTTGGGGGGGCTGCATAGCCTGGGCTGCGCGGTTCTGGTTGGGGCGTCGCGTAAGAGTTTCATTGCCGGCCTGAGCCGGAATGAGCCGGCCGAGGCGCGGTTGCCCGGCTCCCTTGCCGCGGTATGCATCGCGGCCCGGGCGGGGGCCCAGATTGTGCGGGTGCACGACGTCGTCGCGACCAAGCAGGTATTACGTGTTTGGCAAGGTGTTGTGGGGCATTAACTCCCATGTTGGTTTGACGGTGCGGCCGGTTTGCTAATACTCGCCGCACCAACGTAGAGAAGCCGGATTACGAGATGACACGTAAACTGTTTGGTACCGACGGCATCCGCGGGTTAGCGAACCGGGAGCCGATGACGGCGGCCACCTGCCTGAAGGTCGCAATGGCGGCCGGCAAGTACTTCACCCGCGGCGATCACCGGCATCGCGTGCTGATCGGCAAGGATACGCGGCTGAGCAACTACATGCTGGAAGCCTCACTGCAGGCCGGCTTCGTCTCGATGGGTATGGACGTGATGCTGGTCGGGCCGATGCCAACCCCGGCCGTGGCCATGCTGACTCGTTCCCTGCGCGCCGACATTGGCGTGATGATCTCCGCCTCGCACAATCCGTTCGAAGACAATGGCATCAAGCTGTTTGGGCCCGACGGTTTCAAGCTGTCGGACGAGGTCGAAGCGGAGATCGAACGCATGATCGACAACGATCCGGCCAAGCATGTGGCACAGTCTGCGCAGCTGGGGCGGGCCATCCGGCTTGAGGGCGCCCGTGGACGCTATGTCGAGTCTGCCAAATACACCTTCCCGCGCAACCAGAGTCTCGACGGGTTGAAGATCGTCGTCGATTGCGCGCATGGGGCGGCCTACAACGTCGCGCCGGAAGTGCTCTACGAGCTTGGCGCAACCGTCGAAACCCTCGGCGTCGATCCGAACGGCACCAACATCAACGACCAGGTCGGAGCAACCGCGCCGGCGGCGATGCAGCAGCGCGTGGTTGAGGTTGGAGCGGATCTCGGCATCTCGCTTGACGGCGACGCCGACCGTGTCGTCATCTCGGACGAGAAAGGCACCTTGCTCGACGGCGATCAGTTGATGGCGCTGATTGCCCGATACTGGAAAGGACAGGACATGCTGCGCGGCGGCGGGTTGGTCGCCACCATCATGTCCAATCTGGGTTTGGAACGGTTCCTGCAGGATGAAGGCTTGGGCCTCGCGCGGACCAAGGTGGGCGACCGCTACGTGCTCGAACACATGAAGGCCAACGGCTTCAACGTCGGTGGCGAGCAGTCGGGCCACATCATATTGACCGACTATGCGACGACGGGTGATGGACTGGTCGCGGCGCTGCAAGTGTTGGCCGTGCTGGTGCGCGAAGGACGGCGGATGAGCGAAGTCGGCAACGTGTTCCAGCCCTACCCGCAGATCCTGAAGAATGTGCGCTTCAACGGCGGGCAGCCGTTGGACGCGGCGCCGGTCAAAGCGGCCATCGCTGACGGCGAAAAAGAGTTGGGCAATGACGGACGGGTGGTGATCCGCAAGTCAGGCACCGAACCGGTGATCCGGGTGATGGCCGAGGGCCAGGACGAGCGACTGGTTGGATCGGTGGTCGACAACATCATTGGTGCGATCGAACGGGCCGGCGCGTGACGCGCACCCTGCACGGGCGTGTCCTGATTATCGCCGGGTCCGATTCCTCCGGCGGCGCAGGTATCCAGGCTGACATCAAAGCGGTGACGGCAATGGGGGCCTATGCGGCCACGGCGATCACCGCACTCACCGCGCAGAACACAACAGGCGTGTACGGGGTGTTCGGGATACCGCCGGACTTCGTTGCACAGCAGATCGACCTGGTGCTGAGCGATGTCGGCGCGGACTGCATCAAGATTGGCATGCTGCACGACGTACCGACGATCAACGCGGTCGCCGACGCGCTGACCGCGGGTGCCGCCGGCATCCCGGTCGTGCTAGACCCGGTCATGGTGGCAAAGGGTGGCGCAAGCCTGTTGGAGGACGAGGCGGTTAGCACGCTGAGACAGCGCCTGTTGTCGCTGGCGCACCTGATCACCCCGAACGCACCGGAAGCCGCTGCACTGCTTGGCCGGCCCGTGCAAACAGCGGAGGCACAGCAGACCGCGGCACAGGCGTTGCGCGAATTGGGCCCGCAGGCGGTGTTGCTGAAGGGCGGACACATCGACGGTTCCGTCATCAATGATGTGCTGGCCCAGCCGGACGGTCTCGAGACGTTCAGTGCGAAACGGATCGACACTGCACACACCCACGGGACCGGCTGCACGCTTGCCTCGGCGATTGCGGCGGGACTGGCCCAGAACATGCCGCTGGGGGCGGCGATTGAACGGGCGCAAGCATATGTTCACGCTGCGATAGAGACGGCCCCAGGGTTCGGCCGCGGCCACGGCCCGCTAAACCATTTGGCCACCACGGGCTAAGCGCCCGCGGGTTTTGTACCGGGACAAAGTCGCCGTTTTCTGGGGCCGATTGTTCCGCTAACGTCGGGACATTGTGACCCGGAGGGCGAACAATGCGCATTCCCTTGTATCAGGTCGATGCCTTCACCAACCGCCTGTTTGGCGGCAACCCGGCGGCCGTGTGCCCGTTGGAAAGCTGGCTGCCGGACACGCAGCTGCAGGCGATTGCCGCCGAGAACAACCTGTCGGAGACGGCCTATATCGTCGCCGCCGACGATGCTGTCGACCACGACTATCATATCCGGTGGTTCACCCCGGCGGTTGAGGTCGATCTCTGCGGCCACGCCACGTTGGCCTCTGCCTGGGTGGTGCAGCAGCATCTGGACCGTTGCCGGGACGAAGTCCGTTTCGACAGCCGGTCTGGGATTCTTGGCGTTTCGCGGGATGGCGACAAGCTGGTCCTGGACTTTCCGGTTAGCGACCTGAAGCCGGTCGATGCCGACGCGGCTTTGGCGGCAGCGCTCGGCTGCGAGATCGAGACGCTATACAAAGACGTCGACTACATGGTGGTGCTGCCGCGGGAAGACGATGTCGCCGCGTTGGCGCCGGATATGTACAAGTTGCGCGCGCTCGATGTCCGTGGGGTGATCGTCACAGCGCCGGGCCGGAACTGCGATTTCGTCTCACGCTTTTTCGCGCCGGGCTCGGGCATCGATGAAGACCCGGTCACCGGCTCGGCCCATTGTGCGTTGACGCCCTATTGGGCGCAGCGGCTGGACAAGGACGAGCTGCACGCGCGGCAGATTTCGGCGCGCGGCGGGGAGCTGCATTGCCGCCTGAGTGGTGACCGCGTGCTGATCGGCGGGCAGGCAGTCACCTACCTGCAGGGCTCAATCGAGGTTTAGCCCCATGACCTTGCGAATCCGTCCGGCGCGCGGCGATGCCGACCTGAAAACCGCCGGGGCGCTCTTCCTCGAGTATGGCGAAAGCCTGAATTTCGATCTTTGCTTTCAGGGCTTCGACAAGGAACTGGCGACGTTGCCGGGCAACTATGCGCCACCGCGGGGTGAGATCTGGCTGGCGGGCACTGTCGGCTGCGTCGCCGTGCGGCCGCTGGACGATAGGGACTGCGAAATGAAGCGGCTCTATGTGCAGCCGGCGGCGCGGGGCACTGGATTGGGACGGGCACTGGCCGACACCGCGATCCAATTCGCGATAAACGGCGGTTACCGGTCGGTGAAACTCGACACGATCCGCGGGCAGATGGGGACAGCCGTGCAGATGTATCAAGCGCTCGGGTTCCGGGAGACAGCGCCCTACTACGCCAACCCTGTGTCAGGTGCGACCTTCTACAGCCTGGACCTCGATCGCTCCTAGCCGACTGAGGACTGGCCAAACGGGTGATCGTCCAGCAATCCGGCGAGGATCACCAGGGCCCGATCCAGTTCCTTGCGGGTGCCCGGCGACCCAAGACAGAGCCGAACCGCATGGGGTGCGGCCGAACGGCCGATAACGAAATGATCGGGGCTGGTGACGTCGACCTGCCGCTCAGCTGCCGCGGTCACAAAGTCCTGCGCCCGCCACGGTTCAGGTAGCGGCAACCAGGCCGACAACCCGCCGTCATGACCTTGGGGCCGAAGATACCGGCCCAGATGGCGCCGGGTCATCGTCTGACGCGCGGCGGACTCTTCCCTGATCTGTCCGACGATTTCGTCGGCCTGACCGGACTCGATTATCCGCGCCGCCAACTCGGCCATCAGCGGTGGCGCCATGCCGGTTGTGGTGCGCACGGCATCGGAGACACGTCGCGCGATCTCCTTGTTCGCGCGGACATAGCCGACGCGGAAGCCCGGCGCGATGGTTTTCGCGAACCCGGTGACAAACACGGCATGGTCCGGTGCCAGCGTGGCGAGAGGCGGCGGCGGTCGGTCCAACAGCAAGCCATACACATCGTCCTCGACGATGGTCATGGCTTCGGTCTGCGCAATCTGGGCCAGGCGCTCGCGCCGGGCCTGGGACATGACGATGCCGGTCGGGTTGTGCAGGGTCGGGGTGCAATACAAAACCCTGCCCTGGCCCGCCCGCACGGCGCTTTCCACTGCCTCGGGAATCAAGCCTTCATCGTCGGTTTCGATGCCGATCAAGCGCAGACCCAACAGCGACGCCAGCGGCTTGATTCCGGAATAGGTCAGTTTCTCGGTCAGGATCCCATCGCCGGGCCGGGTCACCGTGGCGACGGCGGCAAGCAAAGCGTGCTGAGCGCCGGTCGTAATGACGATGTCATCCGGGTCGGCCGTCAGGCCTGAGCGTTCCAGCCAGGCGGCCGCTGCGCGGCGATGATTGGCACTGCCGCTGGCCGGTTGGTAGCGCAGCAGGTTGGTCGGGTTGCCATCCCCCATCTCGCCGATTGCCGCAGCCAGGCCCGGCACCGTTGGCGGCTGATTGACGCTCAGGTCGACGCGGACCTGGCCAACGCCTTCGGCTAGACGCGGTATCGGATGGATGGTTGCTACCGGGCGGACAAAGGTCCCGCGGCCCACTTCGCCATCGAGATAGCCGCGCTGCTCCGCCTCGCGGTAAGCCCGGGTGACGGTCCCCACGGTCACGCCCAAGCGCCAGGCGAGGTCGCGGTGGGTCGGCAGGCGGTCGCCGGCCGCCAGTTCGCCGGTCTGCACCGCTTCGGCGATTGCGGAGGCAATGGCGCGGTAGCGCGGGCGCGCATTTTCAGCGAGCGAAGGCAGCCAATTTGTCATGGTGACAATTATCCAGTTGCACCCATCTATATTGCACTTATTGTCACCTTATCGTCAATACGTTTTCTATATTGTCCTCATTTGTATCGATACAATTTACGCAAGAACCGGGTCGAGTGACGGCCCCCAGCCGCTTAGATCTGAGGCACCAAGAGTGGAGAGACGGATGAACGCGAGACAGACACTGCTTACCGACCCGGTCCAATGGCTCCCCATCCGCCAGGTCTTTCGCGCATTTCTCAATGTCCTGCTGCGGTGGCAGCGGCGGTTCGAGGATCGCAACTATCTGTCACATATGAACGAGGCTATGCTCCGCGATATCGGCATGACACGCGCTGAAGTCGATCAGGAGTCCCGCAAGCCATTCTGGCGGCGGTGATGGGAACCGTTCTGGTCGCCGGCACCGATGGTGTGACGGCCGCCGAGCGGCGGCGGGCCCGCGCGGCATTGCACTTCTTGCAGGATAATTATCTGGACCAGCCGTCGCTCAACGATGTCGCGAAGGAGGTCGGGTTGAGTCCGTACCATTTTCAGCGCGAATTCACCCGCTGCGTCGGCATAAGCCCGAAGAAATTCCTGCAGCACCTTTCGTTGGAACGGGCCAAGCTGGCGTTGCGGCAGGACGGAACGGTGCTCGGCGCTAGTTTCGACGCCGGCCTATCCGGGCCGAGCCGGTTGCATGACCTGTTCGTCACCCACGAGGCCCTCACCCCCGGCGAGTGGAAGTCTTACGCCAAGGGACTGAGGCTGGCCTATGGCTGGCATCCCAGCCCGTTCGGCGATTGCCTGATCGTCGCCTCGGACCGGGGCGTTTGCGGCCTTGGGTTCGCCGAGGATGGGGAGCATGACGCGGCCCTCGCCTCCCTCACCGGCCAGCTTTCCGGCGCCGAATTGGTCGAGGACAGTACGGCCACCATGCCTTACGCCGATCTGGCATTTGGCCGGGCCACAGGCAACCTGCACCTGGTGTTGCGTGGGACACCGTTCCAAATCCAGGTCTGGCGGGCGCTGTTGCAGATCCCGCCCGGTGACGTCGCCAGCTACTCCCAGGTCGCCAGCGCGATCGGGCGGCCGACGGCACGGCGCGCGGTGGGGCAGGCCTGCGCGGTCAATCCGGTCCCCTGGCTGATCCCTTGTCACCGGGTCCTTCGGGCCGATGGCGCGGTGTGGAACTATCGCTGGGGCGAGCGGCGCAAGCAGATGATACTGGCCTGGGAAGCCGCCAAGGTCGAAGAACTGGCAGCGTCGGCCTAGCCGGGGCCACCTGCAATGCGATAGCTTCCGCCCCGCCTGGGGGTGTGGGGGGCTATGGCAACGCGCTATCTGGATGATTTCAGCGCCGGAGAGCGCTTCGAAGCGGCGCCGGTCGTGTTGACCGAGCGCGATATCGTGGCGTTCGCCGAGCTGTATGACCCCCAACCAATCCACATCGACCCGGCCGCGGCGGCCGGCGATGCGTTCGGCGGCCTGATCGCCAGCGGCTTTCAGACCATCGCCTTGGGGTTCGGGCAGTTCATCCGCCTGGGCCTGTTCGAAGGGGTCAGCCTTGGCGGGCCGGCAATGGACGAGGTCAGATGGCTGCGCCCGGTCTACCCCGGTAACACTTTGCTCACGATCGCCGAGGTTCTATCGACCCGGCCGTCCCGGTCAAAACCCGACCGGGGGGTCCTTGGGCTGGCCTTCGAGATGGCGAACCAGGACGACGAGGTCGTGTGTACCTTCAAGACCACCAGCATCCTGCGCCGCCAGGCCGAGAAATGAGACGGCCCGGCGACGCCATGCTGCGAGGGCGCTGACCGGTGACCGCGGAACTCGGCATGTGGATCACCTTCGGGGTGATCGTGCTGACCCTGGCGCTCTACGCGACGGAGCGGTTGCCGCTAGAGGTGACATCGCTCGGCGTGATCTGCGTGCTGCTCGTCATCTTTCATCTCGCGCCGGTCCGCGACGGGGCCGGCGCCCCCGTGCTGACCTCGGACCAATTGCTTATCGGTTTCGCCAACCCGGCGTTGATCACCATTGTCGCCCTGCTGGTCCTCGGTCAGGGGTTGGCTCAGACCGGCGTTCTGGAGCGCGGCGCCGGCATATTGTTGTCGTTGTCGCGAGGCCATGCCGGGCTGGCGACGCTGATTGCGTTTACCGCGGTGCTGCTGACCAGCGGTTTTCTCAACAACACCCCGGTCGTCGTCATCTTCATTCCGATCATGCAGGCGCTGGCGGACCGGTTCGGGAACTCGCCGAGCCGCCTGATGATCCCGCTATCCTACGCGGCGATTGTCGGCGGCATGACGACGCTGATTGGCTCAAGCACGAACATTCTCGTTTCCGGCATGATGGTGGATCTGGGGCTGCCGGAGTTCGGGTTCTTCGATTTCACCGTGCCCGGCTTCGTACTCGCGGCGACCGGCCTGGCCTATGTGGTCTTGATCGCGCCGGCGCTGTTGCCGACGCGCGCCGCGCTGACCTCGACCCTCGCCGCCGATGGCCGCCAATTCATTTCGCAGATCCGGGTGACGGACAACTCGAAACTCATTGGCCTGCAGCCGCAGGGCGGATTCTTCCCGAGCCTGAAGGACGTGACCGTACGCTCCGTGCAGCGCGGCGAGCACGCGTTTGTGCCGCCGTTCGACAACGATCTCGAGCTGCTGTCGGGCGACATCCTGATCGTCGCTGCTACGCGGAAGACCCTCACCAGCGTTACCGGCAAGACGGAAGTGATGCATGCCGACTACGCGGAGGACGAGCCGGGTGCCAAGCAAGAAGGCCCCGAGCAAATCATTGCCGAGGTGATGGTGACGCCGACCTCCCGGCTGCTCGGCCGTTCGTTGGAACAGATCGGCTTCCGTTACCAGTATCATTGCATCGTGCTCGGCATCCAACGGCGGCTGCGGATGATCCGCAGCATGATGACGGAGATCCGGCTTGAGGCGGGTGACGTCCTGCTGATCCAGGGCCGCCGGGCGGATGTGAACGCGCTGCGGCGCAACCCGGACATTCTGCTGATCGAGTGGTCCGCCACCGAAGTGCCGGCAGTGCATCACGCACGACGGGCGGTGTTCATCTTCCTCGGGGTGATCGCCGCCGCGGCGAGTGGTATTGCGCCGATCGTGGTGTCGTCGATGGCCGGCGTGGTTCTAATGCTGGTTACCGGGGTGTTGAACGTGCGGCAGGCGACCCGGGCCATCGACCGAACCGTTGTGTTCATGATCGCCGCCGCCCTGGCGCTGGGGGCGGCCTTGCAGGCAACCGGCGGGGCGCCATTCCTGGCCGACGTCATGTTGGGGGTCCTCGGCGACGCCAGTCCCAGCGTGGTGTTATCGGCGACGTTCCTGCTGGTGGCACTGCTGGCGAACGCCATCAGCACAAAAACCGCCGCTGTCTTGTTTACCCCGATCGCGGTCGGCATCGCGGACCGGCTCGGCGTGCCGGCGGAGGCTTTTGCCGTGGCGGTCATCTTCGCCGCCAACTGCGCCTTTGCCTCGCCGGTTGGCTACCAAACCAACCTGCTGGTCATCGCGCCGGGCCACTACCGGTTCGTCGATTTCGTGCGGGCCGGCCTGCCGCTGACCTTCATCATCTGGATTGTCTTCAGCCTGTTCGCCCCCTGGTTCTACAACCTCTAGCCTCGGCGGACGGCCTTGACGCCGGGCCAAAGGCCCTTATTGTGCGCCGCGGGACACGCCCCCCCAACGGGGCGCAACGTTCTGGAAGGGACGATGATATGAGCACCGCGCCAACGCCGGCCAATCGGCCGCGCGAGCCTTTCTTTTCCTCAGGTCCTTGCAAGAAACGACCGGACTGGTCCGTCCAGGCGCTCGAAGGGGCGTGCGTGGGCCGGTCCCACCGGTCGAAGCCGGCCAAAGCCAAAATCCAGGCCCTGCTCGATCAGAGCCGCGCCCTACTCGGCATTCCCGAAAACTACCGGATCGGCATCATGCCGGGGTCGGACACCGGCGCCTTCGAGGCCGTGATGTGGTCGCTCCTCGGGGAACGGGGGGTGGACCTGCTGGCCTGGGAGAGCTTCGGTCATGGTTGGGTGACTGATGTCGTCAAGCAGCTCAAGCTGGCCGACACGCGGACCCTAACGGCCGATTATGGCCGCCTGCCGGACCTGTCCGAGGTCGACCCGGCCCACGACGTCGTGTTCACCTGGAACGGGACGACCTCCGGCGTGCGGGTGCCGAATGGCGATTGGATCGCGCCGGATCGCAGCGGATTGACCCTGTGCGACGCCACGTCCGCGGTGTTCGCTATGGCGCTGCCCTGGGATCGCCTGGATGCCGTCACCTGGTCCTGGCAGAAGGTGCTGGGCGGCGAGGCGGCGCATGGCATGCTGGTCCTCAGCCCGCGGGCGATTGAGCGGCTGGAGTCCTACACTCCGCCCTGGCCGCTGCCGAAGCTGTTCCGGCTGACCAAGGGCGGCAAATTCAACGAAGCCATCTTCCGCGGCGATACCATCAATACGCCATCCATGCTGTGCGTCGAGGATCAGCTCGATGCCCTGGGTTGGGCCGAACAGGCCGGCGGACTGGCCCGGCTGATCGGCCGGAGCGAGGCCAATCTAGCGGCCATCGGCAACTGGGTCGCCGGGTCCGATTGGGCGGCTTTCCTGGCCGATGATCCAGCCTACCGGTCCTCCACCAGTGTATGCCTTAGCTTCAAAGACCCGTGGTTCGGCGGGCTGCCGGCGGACCAGCAGGCGGCGATAGCTAAGCAGGTCGCCGGAGCGCTGGACGCCGCCGGGGTGGCGCATGACATCGCCAGCTATCGCGACGCGCCGCCAGGCCTGCGGATCTGGTGTGGCGCGACCGTCGACACCAGCGACGTCGAAGCGCTGCTGCCCTGGCTCGATTGGGCCTATCGGTCGGTTAAGGCCGAAGCAGCATCCGTCGCCGCATAATACTCACCTCTGCCAAAACGGACATTTGGACGAATGAAGGTTCTGATTGCCGATAAGATGAGCCCGCGGGCGGCCGAGATTCTTCGCCACCGCGGCATCACCGTCGACGAGCGTGTCGGGCTGGACAAGGACGAGCTGGCCGACTGCATCGGCGACTACAACGGCCTTGTGGTGCGCTCGGCGACCAAGGCCACGCCGAAGGTCCTGGAGCGGGCCGACAACCTGAAGGTCATTGGCCGGGCCGGCATCGGGGTCGACAATATCGACGTCCCCGCGGCCACCGCGCGCGGCATCGTTGTGATGAACACACCGTTCGGCAATGCCATCACCACCGCCGAGCATGCGGTGGCGATGATGATGGCGATGGTGCGGCAGATCCCGACCGCGAATATGTCGACGAAATCGGGCAAGTGGGAGAAATCCCGCTTCATGGGCGTCGAACTGGCAAGCAAGACCCTCGGCATCATCGGCTGCGGCAACATCGGTTCGATCGTCGCGGACCGCGCTATCGGTCTGAAGATGAAGGTGATCGCCCACGACCCCTATCTGTCGGAGGAGCATGCGATCGATCTGGGCGTGGAGAAGGTCGATCTCGATACGCTGTTCGGACGCGCCGACATCATCACCCTGCACACGCCGAAGACCGAGCAAACCCGCAACATCATCAACCACGACACTATCGCAAAAATGAAGCCGGGCGTGCGGATCGTGAACTGCGCCCGCGGCGGTCTGGTCGTAGAAGATGATCTGCGCGCAGCGCTGGAGTCCGGTCATGTTGCCGGCGCCGCGCTTGACGTCTTCGAGGAAGAGCCGGCAAACGAGAACCCATTGCTGCAGTTCGACAATGTCGTGGCGACACCGCATCTCGGTGCATCGACGACCGAGGCGCAAGAGAATGTGGCCGTGCAGATCGCCGAGCAGGTGGCCGACTATCTGTTGAACGGCGCGGTCGTCAACGCGTTGAACATGCCGGCCGTCAGCGCCGAGGAAGCGCCGCGGCTGACGCCATACATGCATCTGGCGGAGCTGATCGGTAGCTTCGCCGGCCAGTTGACGCAAAGCGCGCTGCGGTCCGTGACGATCGAATATGAGGGGCATGCGGCCGAGTTGAATACCCGGCCGATGACCGCAGCCGCCCTGTGCGGCCTAATGTCGCCGCAGATGGACAGCGTCAACATGGTCAACGCGCCAGTGATCGCCCATGAGCGTGGGATCGATGTCAGCGAAGTGCGGCATGAGCGGCCCTGCGACTATCAGACCCTGGTGCGAGTGACGGTCACGACGGAGAATCAGACACGCGGCGTTGCCGGCTCCCTGTTCGGTGGTCAGCCGCGTGTTGTCGACATCAAGGGCGTGGCGGTGGAAGCCGAGTTGCGCGGACACATGCTGTACATCACCAACCGGGACCGGCCGGGCCTGATCGGCGAAGTCGGTTCGATTCTCGGCAACTCCGGCATCAACATCGCGTCTTTCCACCTCGGCCGTGACAATGTGGGTGGCGACGCCATTGCCTTGATTGCCACGGACAATGGCGTGCCGCAGAACATTCTGCGGGCGGTCGCCGCACTGCCGAATGTCGTGCAGGCGGTTCCCCTTGAGTTCTAACCAGAGCCTCGGCGCGGCGCTCTGCGTTGCCATCGTTGCGCTGGCGACACCTGTTTCGGGCGCGGATGTTCTGACGCTGCAAATGGACGGCGCGGTGCGCACGCTGGGTCTGGCGGGCGGGCTTGGCGGCGGCATCCCGACCGGCGCAAATACCCAACCGGTCGTGGTGCGATTGGCGGACGGCCGTGTTGCCGAACTCGTCATCGAGAACGAAGCCTTGCAACTGCGCGACCGTGCAACGGATGTCGCGGAAGGACCCAGCGGTGACATGCTGCCCGATGGCGAACGCACCGAAGGCGCCAACGATATTGCGCAAGCCTTCCTGACCGGCCCGACCCGGCGTTACCGGCACGGCATCCTCGGGGATGACATCGAGGCTGGCGGTCTGCGGGCGCTCACTAAGGACGGCATGTTCTTGGATTTCGAACTCGACGAACGTTCGGTGTTCGAAGACCGGCGCGCGCGTCTGGTCGATCTCGACATGGATGGCCGCGACGAGATCGTCGTAGTCCGATCCTATGTCGATGCCGGCGCGGCGATATCCGTGTTTGGCGTGAACGATGGCGCGCTGGTGCGACTCGACGAAGCGCCGGCAATCGGCCGTCCGAGTCGCTGGCTTAATCCGGCCGGCGCGGCGGACTTCGACGGCGACGGGTTTGTCGAGATCGCGTATGTAGAGACACCGCATATCGGCGGCACGTTGCGGTTGTTGGAATACCGCGACCGGGCACTGCACATCGACCACCAGGAATTTGGCTTTTCCAACCATGCCATTGGTTCGCGCATCCAGGACCTCTCGGCGGTGCTGGACTGGAATGGCGATGGCGTATTGGACATTGTTGCGCCGGATGCTCGCCGTAACTCCTTAAAAGTCGTGACATTTTCCGGCGGCCAGTTGACACAGCTGGACAGCGTTAACCTAACCGGTCCGCTGACAACCGGTATTTTTGCGTTGCCGGGAACGGACAAAGCAGTGGTTGTTTACGGTACTGGCGGGCAAACGCTGCACGCCGCGCGGCCTTAGTCGCACCCCCATAACGATTCTTTTACGCACGTTGGCCCAGGCTCTCGGCCGGTCGTAGAACGCATCGCACGGCTGGTCCCCAAAGGGCTAACACCGTGACGAAGATGGGGATCAACTTGAAATCCCCCAACGGCCATGGAAGATTGCACAAGGGACTAAGGGGGAAGCATGGCGCCGTTTTCAGGGAACACGCGCCGTCGGGGATCGGAGGCCACACTGGCCGCGCGGATGCTGTCCGCGGTCGGCGCTCTGGTTGTCGTGGCGGCGGTTAGTACTCCAGCGCAGAGCTTTGAGAATCTGACGAACGCCGAACGCAACGCACTCGCGGTGCGGCACCTGCAGTCTGACATGATGGTCGCTGCACTCTCATGTCAGATGCGCGACGCCTACAACGCAACGGTCCAGCGATTCCAAGCGGAGTTGGTGGCGCACGGCACGGTGTTGCGCGCCCTGTTCGACCGGACCTACGGCAGTGCCGGCGAGCGGGAACTCAACAGCTACATCACGCGCCTGGCCAATGAGTCTTCGGCAAAACGGATTGAAGCGGGGGCCGACTATTGCGCGGATGCGTCGGACCAGTTCGCGCAGCTCGATCTGTTGCCGCAAACGCAGTTGGCGGCATTCTCCGCCAGCGAAGTTTCGATCGCTGCGGTGCCGGCCGCCGGACCGAGGCCGGTTAGCGAGGCCGGGCTGCCGCGCTAGCGGTTCGCTATTCGAGGACGATTTCGACCCGCCGGTTCTGCGGTTCCCGGACGCCGTCTGGGGTCGGCACCAGCGGGTCGTCCTCACCCCGCGCCGAAACCCCGATATCAGACCGGGTGATGCCCAGGCGGACCAGTTCGCTGGCCACCGCATCGGCCCGCCGTTCCGACAGGCCCTGGTTGTAGGTCCGCGGACCGGACCGGTCGGCATGGCCGGTCAGCTCGATCCGGATCGGCGCCGCGGCGCGGGCTGCATCGGCCGCCGATGAGATGATCGACAGCGCCTCCGGTGTCAGGTCGCTGCGGTCGAAATCGAAGAACACCAGGAAGTTCCGGACCACCGGTTCGGGCGCGGTCTCGACCGGCGCGGGTGCCGGTTCAGGAGCCGGGGCCGGGGCGGGCGCCTGGGCTGGCGTCGCGGTGGGCGCCGGGGCCGGCGCGCCGAAGCTGAACCGCAGGCCCAGCATGATGTTGTGGGTCTTGTAGCTTGAATCGGCGCGGCCGCCGCTGTCCAGGGAGAGCTCGACATCCGGCGCAGCGAAATAGCGGTAGTCCAGGGTCAGATCCAACTGATCGGTCAGGCGGACCGCCGCACCGGCGATGGCCTGAACCGCCAGCGAGAGATCATCATCGTTGACGGCTGAGCCGCCGACCGGCGTCACCCCGTCGAAGTCAACATGGGCCAGTCCGGCGCCGATACCGACAAAGGGGGTGACCGGGCCGTCCAAGTCGAAATCGAACAAGGCGTTGCCCATCAGGCTGAGGGCCGAGACATCGCCGCTGCCGCTGACATCAGCGACATCGTCCACATCACTGGTCCGATAGCCGAGCTCGGCCTCGAATCGCAGGCCACTTTCGAAGCGATAACCGCCGGTCGCCAACCCGGTTGGCCCCTTGTCTAGCTCGGCCGACGGGTCGGCCCCCGTCGCGAGATCAAACTTCGAGTCCTGGGGGATATTCACCCCCGCCGCCGCGCCAATATAGAAGCCGTCCTCGGCCGCCTGGGCCGTGCCCACAGCCACTACTGAAAAAGCCGCACTGAACGCGATGCGTGCGAAGCGCCCCAGCATCAATCCCTCGCCACCAAACAGGGTCCCCTTATCCAAAGCCTTGTAGACTGTTTCCGTGCAGTTGCCTAGTTTGCCGCCCGGCGGTTGAGGCCGAGTGTGGCCGGATTCGCACATGTTTCACGGCCCCGTCGCCGCTTTATCGGAGGTTGCAGATGGACACAGGGGGCGCCAACGCACTCTTGCCGGCCGGCCTGCGCGATGTGCTCGCGCCCGATGCCGCGCATGAGGCCAATACGCTGGAGCGGCTGGTCGATGTGTTCACCCTGCATGGCTACGAACGGGTCGAGCCGCCCCTGGTTGAGTTCGAGACCACCCTGCTGAACGAGGGCGGGAACGCGCTGGCCGAGCACATGTTCCGGGTGATGGATCCGGTCAGCCAACGCATGATGGCGGTCCGCGCCGACATGACACTGCAGGTTGCGCGCATCGCCTCGACCCGGCTGGCGAAAGAGCCCCGCCCGCTACGCCTGTCCTATGGCGGTCAGGTGCTACAGGTGCGCGGCAGTCAGTTGCGGCCGGAACGCCAGTTCACCGAGGCCGGGATCGAGTTGATCGGCGCGGATGGCGCCACGGCGGATGCGGAAGCGATCGCCCTGGCGGCCGAGGCGCTGGATACCGTCGGCGTTGACGCCTGCACCATCGACCTTAACTCGCCAGCGATCGTCCGTGCCGTAACCGCGAACCTGCAGTTACCTGACGCGGCGATGCGGGAGTTGCGGGAAGCGCTCGACCACAAGGACAGCGCGGCGGTCGCCCGGTTGACCAATCACGACAAAACGCTCGGGGCGTTGGTGCGGACGACGGGGTCGGCGCCGGAGGTGCTGGACGAACTCGCGAAACTGGATCTGCCGCCGGCCGCCGCCGCGGAGTTGACGCGCCTGACGGATGTGGTCGCGTTGTTGCGGTCGGCGAAACCCGAATTGGAGTTGACCGTCGATCCCGTCGAGTATCGCGGTTTCGAATACCACAGCGGCGTCAGTTTTACGGTGTTGGCGCGCGGCGTTCGCGGCGAGATCGGACGCGGTGGACGGTATCTCTCGCAGTCCGGTGAACCGTCGACCGGTTTCACCCTGTTCCTCGATTCCGTCATGCGGGCGGTCGCGCCCGCTGAAACACGGGCGCGGGTGTTTGTGCCGCATGGCAGCACCACGGCGGACGGTGCGAGCTTGCGCAAGGGCGGTTTCGTAACCGTCGCCGGTCTCGAAGACGTGGCGGATGCCGAAGCCGAAGCACGGCGGCTTGGCTGCAGCCACATGTTTGTTGATGGCGCCATTGTTGAATTGGAGACCAATTGAGATGGCTAACGTCGCGGTGATCGGCGCGCAATGGGGCGACGAAGGCAAAGGCAAGATTGTCGATTGGCTGTCGGAACGGGCCGATGTCGTCGTCCGTTTTCAAGGCGGCCATAATGCCGGCCATACACTGCAAGTCGGTAACCAGACCTACAAGCTTAGCCTGTTGCCGTCCGGCGTGGTGCGCGGGGGCAAGCTCAGCGTTATCGGCAATGGCGTGGTCGTCGACCCGTGGGCATTGCTGGACGAGATCGACCGGATCCGCGAACAAGGCGTCAACATCGATGCGGACGCGTTGCGGATTGCCGACAACGCCGCGCTGATCCTGCCGCTGCACCGGCAGTTGGACCAGGCCTTGGAGGCGGCGCGCGGCGATGCCAAGATCGGCACGACCGGCCGGGGGATCGGCCCCGCATATGAAGACAAAGTAGCGCGGCGGGCGATCCGGGTTTGCGATCTGTGGGACCGCGAGCTGTTGGAAGAACGGATCGACCAACTGCTGTTCCACCACAACGCGGTGTTGCGGGGCCTCGGCGCGGCGGAGGTCGACCGCCAGGAACTGCTGGCTCAGTTGCTGGAGATCGGCCCGAAGTTGCGTCCCTATGCGGAGACGGTTTGGCGGCGGCTCGACGAAGCCCGCCGGGCGGGACGCCGGATCCTGTTCGAAGGCGCGCAAGGCGTGATGCTCGATGTCGACCACGGCACCTACCCGTTTGTCACCTCGTCGAACACGGTTGCGGGACAGGTGGCGGTCGGCGCCGGGATCGGGCCGAGCTCGATCGGCTATGTGCTGGGCATCACCAAGGCCTACACCACGCGAGTCGGCAGCGGCCCGTTTCCGACCGAGCAAGACAACGAGGTCGGCGAACAGCTCGGCACGCGCGGGCATGAGTTCGGCGTCGTCACCGGGCGCAAACGGCGGTGCGGCTGGTTCGATGCGGTGATGGTGCGGCAGGCGGTGCGGGTTGCCGGCATCACCGGCATCGCGCTGACGAAGCTGGATGTGCTCGACGGGTTCGGTGAGCTGCGCATTTGCACCGGCTATCGGCTGGATGGCGAAACCATCGACTACTTCCCCGCCAGCATTCGCGATCAGGCGCGGGTCGAGCCGGTCTACGAGACCATCGATGGCTGGTCGGAGAGTACGCGGGGCGCACGGTCCTGGGCCGCCTTGCCGGCGACCGCCGTGAAATATGTCCGGCGCATCGAAGAGCTGATCGAAGCGCCGGTGGCGCTGCTGTCGACCAGTCCCGAACGGGACGATACCGTGCTGGTGCGCGACCCGTTCGAGGACTAGTGCGATCTAGGCGGTGCCAAGGCGCTGCTCGATCGCCAGGTTCTTGATCGCCTTCTGCAGCTTTTCGAAGGCCCGCACTTCGATCTGACGGACACGTTCGCGGCTGATCCCGTATTCCTGGCTCAACTCTTCCAAGGTCGTCGGATTCTCCTGCAGCCGGCGTTGCTGCAGGATGTGGCGCTCGCGGTCCTTCAGGAAGTGCATGGCCTTGCCAAGCAGGTCGCGGCGTTTTTCCAACTCATCCTGTTCGGCGAGCACAGATTCCTGGGTGTCGCGCTCGTCAACCAGCCAGTCCACCCATTCGCCTTCGCTGTCGGCGCGGACCGGCGCGTTCAACGAGTGGTCCGGCGCGGCGAGGCGGCGGTTCATGTCGACAACGTCGTTTTCCGACACTCGCAATTCGGTGGCGATCTTGGTCACATTTTCCGGCGACATGTCGCCTTCTTCGATCGCCTGCAGTTGGCCCTTCAAGCGGCGCAGGTTGAAGAACAGCTTCTTTTGCGCGGCCGTAGTGCCCATTTTCACCAGGCTCCACGAATGCAGGATGTACTCCTGGATCGACGCGCGGATCCACCACATCGCGTAGGTGGCAAGGCGGAAGCCACGGTCTGGATCGAATTTCTTGACGGCTTGCATGAGGCCGACATTGCCTTCGGAGATCAGCTCCGCCACCGGCAGGCCGTAGCCGCGGTAGCCCATGGCGATCTTGGCGACGAGGCGCAGATGGCTGGTCACCATCTTGTGGGCCGCTTCGACATCGCCGTGTTCCTGCCAGCTCTTGGCCAGCATGAACTCCTCCTCGGCGGTCAGCATCGGGAACTTGCGGATCTCTTGGAGATACCGGGCCAAATTCCCTTCCGGACTCAGCGCAATGCTCGGCAGGGTTGCAGTTGCCATACCCTCGGTCCCTATTTTCGGAGGTTCACTTCGAGTTCTTTATTAGGCGAAATATTGTTTCGCACCGTAAAGATAATTCTCCACCCTCAATGTGTCGAATATACGTCATAAATGAGTCCTTTCAAGCTTTTTTGTATTCATTCCAATCTTTCAATTATCCTCCTTATATCGCTGGGCAATTCGCTGTTGAACTCAAGCCGCTCCGACAAAATGGGGTGATCGAAGGCCAGGGACGTAGCATGCAACGCCTGCCGCCCCAGCGCTGTGATGGCCGTCGCAGCTGCGCCAAGCTCGGCATTCGCCGGTAACTGCCGGCGGCGGCCGTACAAGGGGTCGCCAAGCAGTGCATGCCCGATATACGTCATATGTACCCGGATTTGATGCGTCCGCCCGGTCGCCAGGCGGCATTCGACCAGGCTGACCAGGGGCCGCCCGGATGGTCCGAGGGCCCGCAGCACCCGATAGTTGGTGACGGCGGGCTTGCCGCCGCGCTCGACAACCGCCATCTTTTTCCGGTTTCGCGGGCTGCGGCCGATATTGCCCTCGACCGTGCCGGCGCCCGGCACCGGCATGCCCCAGACCAGGGCGTGGTAGGTCCGGCCGATGGTACGGGCGGCGAACTGGGCGGTGAGCCGCTCATGGGCCAGGGCGGTCTTGGCGGCGATCATCAGGCCGCTGGTGTCCTTGTCCAGGCGGTGGACAATCCCCGGCCGGGCCACCCCGCCAATGCCCGACAGTCCGCCGCCGCAATGGGCGATGAGCGCGTTGACCAGGGTGCGGTCGGGGTTGCCCGGGGCCGGGTGGACGACGAGACCCGCCGGCTTGTCGACGACGATGACGTGCTCGTCCTCATAGACGACGTCCAGGGGGATGGCCTGGGCCTGGGGGGTTGCCGGGACGGGCGGCGGCAGGTCGACCCGGAAGGT
>JANQOE010000062.1 GCA_028279245.1 Alphaproteobacteria bacterium | reverse complement strand
TGTTCCATGCGCTTGCCTGGCGGTATGCACGCAACTACGGCACGCGCATGGAACAGATCGTTGGGACGGCCAAGTCGCTCGACGATCTAGGCGAGGATCTCGGCGGCGGGGTCTATGAAGCGGAAGCTGCCTATCTTGCCGACAAGGAATGGGCGCGCGATGCCGCAGACATTCTGTGGCGGCGCTCGAAGCTTGGGCTGCAGGTTCCGGACGGTACGGCCGACCGCTTGCAGGGCTGGCTCGATGCCCGCCAAACCCACAACGCAGACCGTCTAACTCGCCGGTAGATCCCGTTCGGTTCCCAACCCCTGGGTCACCGCCCAGGCTGCGAGTTGGGTTCGGTTGCGTGCACCAACTTTGCGGCAGAGGTTGCGCACATGGATCTTCACCGTGCCGTCGGTGATGTCCAGTTCCCGCGCCATCTGTTTGTTGGATAGACCGCGGGCAACCAGACGCAGGACTTCATGCTCCCTTGCAGACAAGCGGGCGGGGCGACCGGACTCTTGTAGCGAATCCACGTAACCACCCTCTTGCGGTGTGCTGACAACACCGGGGTGGAATACCCGCTCCCCGAGTAGTACGAGTTCCAGGTACCGCATCAACGCGGCCTTATGAATGTCGGGGGTCAGCAGGCCATCGACGCCGGCCTGGCGCAGTTGTTCGATGCGGCGTTGCGGCAGGCTCTGCGCCAGTACGACGATTCTGGTGTCGTTGCTTTGGGGGCGCAGGCGCGCAACGAGCTCAACGTCTTGGTCCCGCCATTCCGGCAAGTCGACGAGGATCAGGGCCGGGTGCAGACCGCCCACCTCAGTTTGGGATAGCGCCGCATGCAGCGTTTCCACTTTGCCAGCCAAATCGAATCCTGCCTCGGTCAACAACACCTCCAGCGCATCCCGCCGGAGCGAGAACGATGAGATGATAATCGTGGACCTGGAGGTCGCCATCTGCACCCGAGAAGTTGGTTCAATTGTGAAGTGAAGCACCGGCAAATTTGCCGTTGCTGTGTCAATTCTTGGGCTTTGTTCTGAAATCAACTGCCATTGGTCCGCTGCGCGGTCGACATTAATCCTATCTCCGGCCATCGGAAGCTCCACTATCTCACTGATTTTTAGTTGGCGAAACAAACAACTAGGCTGATTTTAGTATTGTCATTTTCATTCAAAATTCGCGACGTAAACCAAACTAACTCCCGCGCAGACGCCTGACTTGCACTACTGACTGGGGCGGCGGCGGAATGACGAATGACAAGCGTCACATCCGGCGCGGCGCAGGTTGTTGAACTCTTGGGCGATAGCAAGCTGGTCGCCACTCTGCGCTGCCAGGGAGAGGTTCGTCGCGGCTTGTTGCAAGGCGAGCGTCGCTGTCTGAAATCCGTTGGGGTTCGACCAGACCTGTTGCAGAGCGTTCGTCGGTAGCGTGTCGGGTCCGGTGGCTGGGGGGAACAGGTCCACCATGTTCTGGCTGAGTTGCTCAATACTCTCGGCATGCGCGACGACATGATCAGTAAACGCCACCTGGCCGCGAACAACTGTCATGATCGCATCGACGTGACCTTCGAGGAGTTGCATTACGGATTGCCGATACTCGACCACATCCGTATCAGCGGACACTGCGCCCAGTGGGCCCAGGGTTGCCGCGACGACCGCCGCAGCGAGAGCAAAAGTTTGGTTCCTCAAGCGTCTCATTTTTTGACCTCCGGGCGCGCTTGGCCCAAGCCAGCCAAGCGCGCTCTTTTCGCCCGTTAGCCGGACAGGCAGCTATCCAGGTTGTCCGGCGTGCAAACGTCGAGACCGGTGAACACCGCCTCGTCGACCGGTTTGCCTTCCAACAGATCCTTCAACAGCAGCATCGCGCGATAGCCCATTTCGTAGGGGCGCTGTCCGACCTGTCCGAGGCTCAGGCCCTCACCCAACAGATCCATCTGCATCGGCAGTGTATCGGCGACGACGATCGCTAGATCGCCTGAGGCAATCCGGTCCTGGTACGGCGAAACGATCTGCCGGTATGCGCCGGGGACGAACTGCGGCCAGCCGCCGGTCGGCACGAAGGCGTCCAGGTCCGGGTTGGCGCCAAGGATCTCTCCCATCTGTTGGACGGCGACCGCCGCGTCGTCGTTGGTGAAGAGCGGGCAGTCAGCGATCTCCGTCCATCCGCCCTGCCCTTCGAGGCGCGCGCCCGGCGCCGCCGCACTTTGCGCACCGGCAAGGGTGTCGCGGATGCCTTGCATTCGCTCATTGAGGTTCGCGGCCTCGGCACCGCCGGATTGAATGCAGATGCTGCCGCCTTCCGGTTTCAGCGCCTTCGTCAATTCGGCCAAACTGACACCGATTTGGTAGTTGTCGGTGCCGACATAGGCTTGCCGCAGCGGCGCATCCTCGGCCAGCAGATCGGAGTCCCAGGTGACGACAGGAATGTTCGCCGCCTCGGCCCGCTGCAGCACCGCCGCCATCAACGGTGCATTAGAGGGCGACACAGCGATCCCGTCGATGCCCCGATCAATCAGGTCCTGGACGATCTGGGCTTGCTCTTGCTCGGTATGCTCACCGGGGCCGATGTACAGGCACTCGACAGCTTCCAGGTCGCTCTCCGCCTGTTTGCAGCCGTCGCGCGCCAAGTCAAAGAACGGACTGTTCACCGCCTTCGGGACAAGCGCGAAGGTCAGGTCCCGCGAGTTCTGCCATTGAATGAACTCCTCAAACAGGGAGTCGCGCACTTCGGTCGGCGCTGAGGCGAGTTCGGTGCTCTCCGACACAAACTCCTCGAACTGGTTCCGGAGGGGCGACCGGTTCGCCACGATGGCTTGCTTGAGCCACTCATCGGCCGGTGGGAACCGGTTCCAGCCCGGCAACTGGGCGGTCAGGTTCACCTCACGCCACTTCGGATGCCGCGGCGCCTGCTGCAGGGCCGGCAATTCCCGGAAGAACGCATCGATGAAACGGCTGACCTTTGTGTGCCGGTAGCTTTCCGAGTCCCAATTGTAGACGGCCATCACAGCGCCGACCGCGAGGGTGTCGACCTGTGCGCCCGAACCCAGCAGACCGGGATAGTCTTCACCGGTGAACCGTGACGGCAGATAGGTGTCGAGGAGTTCCGGCGTGTAATCCACCGGAATAAGGCGCAGACCCTCGTCCGCCCCGATGCTCTCGAACAGACGGGCGGGTTTGCCGACGACATACAGGAGCGCGTCGATTTCGGCGTTCCGCAGTTTTTCGAGCGCGAGGGAATGATCAAAGGCCGTTCGCTCGACATCGATGTTGAGGGCGTCGAGCACGATGTTCGCGGTCATTTCGGTGCCGCTGCCCGGCCTGCCGACATTCACCCGCTTGCCACGCAAGTCGACGATGGTCTGAATATCGTCCCGGGCCAGGATGTGGAACTCTTCGTTGTAGAGCCGGGTGATGTAGTGGATCAGGGCCGGCAGATCGGGGTTCTGTTCCCGCTGGGCAAAGGCCAATGCGTCGGATTGGACAATGCCTATGTCGATCCCACGGAGAAACAAGATGTCAGTGATCGCCTGGACCGACCCCTTGCCCTGGATCGGCAGCACCCGCAGTTCGTTCCCCCGGTCCAAGACCGAGGCGAGATCACTGGCTGCGCGCATCGAGGTTCCGTCGATGCCACCGGCGATGACGCCAACCGTGCCTTGGTTGATTTCCTCAACGATGCGTTGCTGCGCCGTGGCAGAGAGGCTGAGTACCGTGAGTGCGATACATGCCCCGAGAAAACGCCAGACCTTCATGTTCGGCCTACTCCTTGCTTGATAAGGGTTATTGCGTGGCGATCGGCGCAACGCCTTCGCGTTCCATCCATTCACGCAGTCGGGTGATGAACTTTGCGGCATCCGCGTGACGACCCTCGCGGGCCGTCTCGTACCAGCCCAGAGCCTTGCCGGGGTCCGGACGTGCGCCAAACAGCCCACTCACCTCGAGGAAAATGGGGTCGTAGGTCCGCCCCACATGGAGAGCCGCGTCGACGCTGCCGGCGTCCGCCGCCGCCTGGTAGAGCAGTCGGGCCGCCGCCAGGTCACCGAGTTCAAGTAGTTGATCGGCGCGCGCCACCAGTTTCAGCGTCTGCGGATCATCTTCGCGCACGGTGGGCGGTGCCGGGGCGGGCGCCTCCGGAGTCGGAGCCAGCGCTGCTGGCTGCACGGCGGTTTGATCCGATACTTGGTCATCCGTGGCAGCGAAGCCGTTGTTTGGCGGAACAGCCGCATGCGCCGGCGGCACGAGGCCGCCGGCAGGTTGGGCCACTTGTTCGACAATCGGCGCGACTACAGTGATCGAGAAAGTCTGCTCGACAATGGCCCGGTCACTGCCGTCCGTGGCGATACCGCGAATTGCGGCCTCCAGCGTTCCCAGGCGGTCGGCCGGTGGCAGGATCGCAAGCCCTTCCAGGTCGGCGAGTTGAAGCTGCCATGCCCCGCCGGTGGTCCGCTGGCCGGCAGATAAAGCAAAATCATCCGGCAGACCTGACAGGGTGAACGCGATCGTCTCACGCGGATCGGGGGCGCGAGCCGCTATTGCCAACGGCAGCGGCTGGCCGGCGACGCCGGTGACATCCTCGGCAACAACCTCGGGACGGTCGGCGACCGGCACGATGCCGATTGTCATCGCGGCGTCGGTCGCGGCCGTCGCTTCACCGTCAACGGTGGTTGCCGTGACCTGTACGTCGAACTGTCCACTGAAGTTCGCGGGCGGTATAAGCGACAGGTTCGACAGGCCGCCGGATATCTCCCAGGTGCCATCGTCGACAAGCGCACCCGGCGTGACCTCACTGCCGGCGGGCAGACCGGCCAGGCGGAGCACGAGCTGTTCGGATGGGTCCGGGGTGCCGGCCTCTATATCGAGGGCGATGATTCCGTCTTCGATGCCAATGGCATCACGTACGGTTAGTGCCGGGCGATCGGCCACCGGTTCGATGGACACCTGGAGGGGCGCGACCGCCGACGCGTTCTGGCCTTGATCATTGGTGGATGCCGCGACTGCCAGTTCCAACGTGCCGCTGAAGTGTGGTGGCGCGAGCAGGCTTACATCCGCCAAGTCCTCGGCCGTGAGGGCCACAACGCCCTGGCCCACCGTCTCGCCACGGGTGAGTGTGGCGCCATCGGGCAGATCGGTGACGAGCACCGTGAGTTCTTCGGACGGATCGGCGTTGAGCGCCTGTATCACAAGGGGTACGGGCGCGTCCTCCTCGCCGGTCGCGGCGGCTACGACGACCAGCGGTTCGTCGGCGACCGGGTTAACGGTGATGTCGAGATATCCCCACGCCGACGCGACCTGGGTGCCATCGATGCTCTCCGCCTCGATACGAAGCTGCAACGCGCCACTGAAGTTGTGCGGGGGGATGAAGTGAAGATCGTCGGTCCGGCGGGGATCTAGGAGCCATCGACTACCACCCAGTGATCGGCCGGCTGTCAGAAATGACTCCGGCGGCAAGCCCCAGACATGAAGACTGAGACGTTCCGATGGGTCTTGTGCCGCGGCGAGGATCTTCAGCGGGATGGCGTTGTCTTCGTCGCCAGCGGCGGGATCCAAACTCAACTTCGGCTGATCCGCGACGGGCGCCACCGTTATCGGGAGTGACGCCGTCACGGTGGCCGCGTCCGATCCGTCAGTCGTTGTGGCAGTCACTCGGAGATCAAATGCTCCGCTGTAGTTGGCCGGCGGGACAAGCGCGACCTGATCCAATTGATCCGGCGGCAAAATCCAGCTTCCGTTCGCTTGCTGGTCCCCCGCTGAAAGGGTTGCCTCAGGCGGCAAGCCGTCGACGCTGACGATGAGGTCTTCCCGCGGCGATTTCTCGACCCCTATTGGCAGGGCAAAGGGCTGGTCTTCGGTACCCGATGCGGGGGCCACTGACAGAACAGCCGGGTCGGCGACGGCGGCGACGGACACGGCCAGGCCGGCGGTCGACTCAGCCCGGGTTTCGCCATCGGTGCTGACGGCGACAACCTCGAGCTGGAAGGTGCCGCTATCGTCTGGTGCCAGGCTCAGTTCGAGGCCCGACAGATCATCGGGCGCATGCAACGTCCATGACGTCTCATCACGCTGGGTTCCGCGGTTGAGACGACTGCCTTCCGGTAGACCCGACACCAGCAGACTGACCAACTCGTCGGGGTCGGATGACTCCGCTGTGAGTTGCAGGGCCACCGGCTCGTCTTCGATGCCGCTGGCGTCCGCCACCTGGATCGTCGGCACCTCGGCGACCGGCGCAAGCGAGATTGCCAGTGTCGCCTCGGCCACCGCCCGGTCGTCGCCGTCAATGCTGACCGCGGCCAAGTCGAGTTCGACCGCACCGCTGGCGTTCGGGCTCGGGACGAATGACAAGTCACCCAAGTCATCCGGACCGAGGCTCCAGCCACCATCGGACTCGGACCGGCCGGCGGTGAAGCCGGCGCCGGCCGGCAGACCGGTTACCAGGAGCCTCACGGTTTCGGACGGATCCGGCGAACTCATTGTTACGGAAACCGGAACGGGCTGATCTTCCGTGCCAACAGCCGCCTCGGCCGCGAGTTGGGGGGCGTCGGCAACCGGCGTGACTTCGACCTGCAATGGCTGGGTTACCGAAGCGGTTGACCGGCCATCTGTGGAGGTTGCGGTGAGTTCCAGGGCGATCGTGCCGCTGAATTGCGCCGGCGGCTGCAGCTGGATTGTGCCGAGGCTGTCGGCCGCCGCCAGCCAACTCCCATCTGACTGTCGCGTGCCGCCAGACAGCACACCGCCTTCGGGTACTCCGGCGATACCCAGTGAAATGACTTCGCTCGCGTCGGTGCTTTCGATCGTAACATCCAGCGGGATCGGTTGGTCTTCTGTTCCGTTAGTTGCGGCAACACTCAAGATTGGGTCATCGGCCACCGGCTCAATGGCAACCTGTAGGCCTTGCCGTTGCTCGGCTTGGTCGGTCCCGTCGGCCGATACCGCGACAGCCTCCACGTTCATCTCACCGCTGAAGTTCGGCGGCGGCTGAAGTTCCAGTCCGGCGAGGTCACCGGGATCGAGGCGCCAGCCTTCGGCAGATGCGGCGCCCGCGCTCAGGCTCGCGCCATTGGGCAACCCGGTGAGGACGAGCCAGGCGGTTTGATTGTCCGGAGCTTCGATCTGAATTTGCAGGGGGACCGGCCGGTCTTCGATCCCCGTCGAGTCAGCAACGGACAACCGGACGGGGTCGGCGACCGGGGCAACAATGACGGCCAGTTCGCCGGTTGCCGTCGCGCGGTCCGACCCGTCGATGGCTGTCGCAACCACCGGCATGCGGATCGTGCCGTTGATCTCGGGCGGCGGTGTGAAGACAAGTTCCGCCAGATCCGTCGGGTCGAGCGTCCAGGTGCCATTGCCGTTGTCCCGGCCGCCCGAGAATGACGCGCCGGCGGGCATATCCATGACCAGAACGGAGACCGTTTCCGATGGATCCACCCCAGCGGCGGTGAGTCCGATGGCGATCGGCTCATCTTCCCGACCATCCGCATTGAGGCCGCCAAGCGTTACGCCATCCGCCTCCGGCGCAATAGAGACGGCCATGGCGCGGCTTGCGGAAGCGGTATCGTTGCCGTCGGTGCTCACCGCCTCGACGGTCAATTCGAACGCGCCACTGAAGTGAGCCGGAGGTTGGAGCGAGAGCCCGGTTAGTTGGTCGGCGGGTAACGTCCACTGGCCGTCTTCCGATGCACTGCCGGCGCTGAGGGCAACGCCCTCCGGCAGGCCGCCGACCTTTACCTGAACATCTTCGGACGCGTCGCTGGCGACGGCGGCGATGCTTAGTGCAACGCGCGTGTCTTCACTGCCGGCCGCATCCTGGACAGTTAGTGTTGGAGTGTCGGCCGCGGCGGCGATATCGATGCGGGCGCTTTTGGTCATGCTCGATTGGTCGCGGCCGTCTTTGGTCGTCGCGGTGACGCTCAACTCGATCGGGCCGCTGAAGTTGGGCGGCGGCAGCAAGCTGATGCCGCGCGCGGAGCCCGGGTCGACCCGCCACTGGCCGTCGGACCCCTGTTCGCCGACCGATAGACGCGCGCCAGGTGGTAGCCCCGCGACTTCGACAGAGACGGCCTCATCGGGGTCCGCCGTTGCCACCAGGATCTCAAGGGGAACGGGTTGGTCTTCCGTCCCAGTCGCGGCGTCGACCGAGAGATTTGGCTGGTCGGCGACGGGACTGACCCTGATCGGGAGCGGGCGGCTGACGAGAACCGTGTCGTCCCCATCTTGGGCTATTGCATCGACCTGGATCGAGAAGTCGCCCTTGAAATGCGCCGGCAACACGATGGCCAGGTCGTCCAGCTCTTCCGTTGCCAACCGCCAGCTACCGTCATCCTCACTCGACCCGCGGGTCAACGTCGCACCGTCGGGCAGCCCGCGGACCATGACCGTCACAGTCTCCTGTGGGTCGGACGGTGCGGCGGTCAAGGTGAGCGGCACCGCTTCGTCCTCGAGGCCATCGGCCGGGACGACCCGGAGCCCCGGCACGTCCGCGACCGGGTTCACGCGCACCCGGAAGTCTTCGACCGACTTTGCCTGTTCCGTGCCTTTGCGGGCGGTGGCTTCCACCGTAAGCGTCATAGAGCCGTGGTAGTTTTCCGGCGCGACGAGGCTGAGCCGTTCCAATTGGTCGGCCGGCAGTTGCCAGGTTCCATCCTCGGACCTTGTGCCCGGTGAAAGGGCAAAGCCCTCGGGAAGGCCGACGAGCGTTACGGCTTCGAGTGCCGTCTCCTCCGCCGGGTAAACGCGGATCGCGAGCTGTATGGCTTCGTCTTCGACCCCACGTACGTCCAAGACGTCCAGTTCGGGCGCGTCCGACTTGCCGGTCAGCACGCGCACCAGATCTACATCCTGGAGATAAGAGGCGCCGGTCACCGTGGTGCCGGCCACGGCAATTCCGGTGAAAACAAGCAGGGCCGGGCCCGATACGCGGCGCAAGTTCAGACGCTGGGAGGCTGTGCGTTGCTCCAGCGCTTCGGGTGCTCGCAGAAATGCGGGGATCCCCGTTGGGCGCGCCGGCTGGTGCGCTGTGGTGCCGGCGTCCGTCAGTCGTCGTTTGCGGGACGCGGGAGGGGGTTCAGCGGCGATGAACGGTTTGCCCATGGCCGGCTCATTTGGTCTGGGCGCTGAAAGGGATCGCAGTTCCGCTTCCCAGTCGTCGTTTCGACGCCTGCGAACCTTGGCGATTCCGGGCTTTGGCTCATCGACTTCGGCGGCTTTGTCGTCCGCTTGCTGTGCCCCGGCGGCACCAAGCTTCGTCTTGTCCAGTGCGGCGGCCAGGCGATCCCAGTTCTGCGATAGCCGATCAGGTGAGTCTTTCTCGTGCATCCGCCGCCTTCATGCGCCACCGAGCGGCGACTTCGCGCGACATCGCACGCACGCATCGTGCGCGCCGATGACTCGGTCGCCTCTCGGTTGGCGCCTCCCTGACCCTTTGTTTTGTCAACCAGAAACTGATTGACCGTTGCAATAACGGTACAGGACCAGGGCCAGACTAGGCCGAACTCTTGTGTGGAGTGTGTACTGGAAAGATTAGAGGGTGGTGATCTGGCAAACGGCAGATCAAACCTGTCCGATATATCCCGCGAAGGGGTATGCTGAGCGCGCTACGTCTAATCCAGATGTACATGCCTACAGCGGACTAACGGAGAGCTGTTGGCGTCTTCGTTTCTTGCACCGATGCCGTAGCTTTGGCGGATACAACCTACGATCTGTCGCTCTGCAAGGTAGAGCAAGACGGTGATTCGATCTAGAAGATGCACAATTGACGGTCCGCAGGGATCTAGGGAGCCTGAGCTATGCGCATTGGCGTGCCGAAAGAGATCAAAGTCCACGAGTACCGTGTCGGCATGACACCCGAGAGCGTTGCCGAGGCGTTGCGACAAGGGCACGAGGTCATCGTCGAGACCCAGGCGGGCATGGGGATCGACGCCTCAGATGATGCATACCGGGCCGCCGGTGCGACGATCGTCGGATCGGCGGCTGACGTGTTCCGGCAGGCCGAGATGGTGGTGAAAGTCAAGGAACCGCAACCGGCCGAGCGGGCCTTGCTGCGTCCGGGGCAAGTCCTGTTCACCTACCTGCATCTGGCACCCGATCCGGAGCAAACGAAGGAGTTGGTCGATTCCGGCGCCGTTTGCATTGCCTACGAGACTGTGACGGATGCGCGCGGCGGTCTGCCGCTGCTGAAGCCGATGAGCCAGGTGGCGGGCCGCATGTCGGTACAGTGCGGCGCACATTCGCTGGAGAAGGCGAACGGCGGCCGCGGTACGTTGCTGGGCGGCGTGCCAGGGGTGGCACCCGGCCGCGTGGTTGTTCTCGGTGGCGGCGTTGTCGGGTTCAATGCCGCGCAGATGGCGGTCGGACTGGGCGCCGACGTGACGATACTGGAGCGCAGCTCCGACGTGCTGGACCGGCTGGCGACCCATTTCGAGACCCGCGCGAAAACCGCCTATTCGACCATGACCCGCGTCGAAGCGCTGGTGAACGAGGCGGATCTGGTGATCGGCGCCGTCCTTATTCCGGGCGCGGCCGCGCCGAAGTTGGTTACCGAAGACCTGGTCAGATCAATGAAGCGCGGCTCGGTACTGGTCGACGTCGCCATCGATCAGGGCGGCTGCTTCGAAACGTCGCGGCCGACCAACCACGACGCGCCGACATATGTCATCCACGACGTCGTCCACTACTGCGTTGCCAATATGCCCGGTGCGGTCGCCCGCACCTCGACCTACGCGCTGAACAACGCCACCCTGCCCTTCGCGTTGGAGATTGCCAGCAAAGGCTGGCAGAAGGCGTTAGCGGATGACCCGCATCTGCGAAACGGTCTGAACGTCTGGAATGGGAAGGTCACCCACGAAGCCGTGGCACGCGACCTAGGTTACCCATACGTCCCCGCCGACGAGGCATTAGCGTAGGACTGAACGCCTCAATGGTGTGAGGCGCCGACGTTTCGGCGGATCAGGCCGAAAATAAAGGCTACACCAAAGACGAAGAACGCAAGGCCAGCCGCGCTGAATGCCGCGTCGCCGGCCTTGGCGGCAATGACCAAGCCCAAGACGCTGAGCAATCCCATCAGCAGCCCGCCGATCCATGCGGCATACGGATTCATTCGCACCCCAACTTTTAGACTACGCGAAATCTTCTCCGACTCACGCGCACGCAATATGATTTACGTCAACGCTGGTGGCCGCGCAATCGAGTTAAGCAGCCGCCGCCCGTTGGTTTGCCGGAAAAGGGGGGTGTATGTCTGCGGTTGACGCGCCAGTTTATGACGAGGACGTCGTTCGACGGTTCGTCATTGCCACTGTCTTTTGGGGTGTTGCGGCGTTTGCCGTCGGCCTGATCATTGCGTTGCAACTGGCGTTTCCGGTTCTCAATCTGGATCTGGAATACACGACCTTCGGCCGGCTGCGGCCGGTGCACACATCTGCCGCGATATTCGCCTTCGGCGGGAACGCCCTGTTCGCGACGTCGCTGTATGTGGTGCAGAGAACCTGCCGTGCCTCGCTGTTCGGCGGACCTGTGCTCTCCAGTTTTCTGTTCTGGGGCTACCAGCTGTTCATCGTGATGGCGGCCCTGGGCTACGTGTTCGGCGTCACCCAATCAAAAGAGTATGCCGAGCCTGAATGGTTCGTCGATCTGTGGCTCACGGTCGTCTGGGTGGCCTACTTCATCGTCTTCTTCGGGACGATCCTGCGGCGCAAGGAACCGCATATCTACGTCGCCAACTGGTTCTTCCTGGCGTTCATCGTCACCGTGGCGATGCTGCACATTGTCAATAACCTGGCGATGCCGGTCTCGCTTGGCAGTTCCAAGAGCTATCCGATCTTTGCCGGGGTGCGCGACGCACTGACTCAGTGGTGGTACGCGCACAATGCGGTCGGCTTCTTCCTGACCGCCGGTTTCCTTGGCATCATGTACTACTTCGTGCCGAAACGGGCGGAGCGGCCGATCTACTCGTACCGGCTTTCAATCGTCCATTTCTGGTCGCTGATCTTCCTCTACATCTGGGCCGGACCGCATCATCTGCACTTCACGGCGCTGCCTGACTGGGCGCAGACCATGGGCATGACGTTTTCGGTGATGCTGTGGATGCCGTCCTGGGGTGGGATGATCAACGGCCTGATGACGTTGTCCGGCGCGTGGGACAAGTTGCGGACCGATCCGGTGCTGCGTTTCATGGTCGCGGCTGTCGGGTTCTACGGCATGAGCACCTTCGAGGGGCCGGTGATGTCGATCCGCGCGGTCAATGGGCTGAGCCACTACACGGATTGGACCATCGGCCACGTGCACTCCGGCGCACTCGGTTGGGTAGCCTTCATCTCCTTCGGGGCCGTCTACCATCTGGTGCCAATCCTCTGGCGCCGGCAAGGGCTCTACTCGCAGCGGCTGGTCAGTTATCACTTCTGGATTTCGACGGTCGGTATCCTGCTCTACATCACAGCGATGTGGGTCTCGGGGATCCTGCAGGGGCTGATGTGGCGGTCATACGATGAGCTTGGCTTCCTGCAGTTCTCCTTCGTCGAGACCGTCGAGGCGATGCATCCCTTCTATCTCGTGCGGGCGCTGGGCGGACTGCTGTTCGTGATCGGCTCGCTGCTGATGGTCTACAACATTTGGCGCACGATCCGCGGTGACGTGAGTGAAGAGGCGCCAGCCACCGGGGGCGCGGCCACCGCGCCCGCCCAGTGAGGCCGGTCATGAACCACGATAAAATCGAACGTAACGCCGTCCTGCTGGTGGTGCTGACACTGATCACCGTGTCGATCGGCGGACTGGTCGAAATCGTGCCGCTCTATACGGTGAAGTCGACCATCGAGCGGGTCGAGGGTGTGCGCCCATACAGCCCCCTGGAGCTCACCGGCCGGAACATCTACATCCGCGAAGGCTGCTACGTCTGCCATTCGCAGATGATCCGGGCCTTCCGCGATGAGGTCGAGCGGTATGGTCATTTCAGCCTGGCCGCGGAGAGCATTTACGACCATCCGTTCCAATGGGGGTCGAAACGGACCGGGCCGGACTTGGCGCGGGTGGGTGGCAAGTTCTCGAACGAGTGGCATGTCGCTCATATGGTCGACCCGCGCAGTGTCGTGCCGGAATCCATCATGCCGGGTTACGGCTTCATGCTGAATAAGGCGGTCCGGCGCGATGACATCGCTGCTCATCTGCGGGCCAACCGGGCGATCGGCGTGCCCTACAGCGATGAGATGATCGAAGCGGCGGCGGCCGATCTGGCGACCCAGGCCGATCCGTTTGGCGACCATGACTCGTTGCTCGGCCGTTACCCGAAAGCCGCGGTCGGTGATTTCGACGGTCAGCCGGATCAACTAACCGAGATGGACGCCGTTATTGCCTACATGCAGATCCTAGGGCGGATGGTCGACTTCACCGATGTCGAACCCGAACAGTTGGTGCAATAGGTGCTAGAGCAAATCTATCTGACCATCCGCTCGCTGTGGGTGGTTTGGCTGCTCGCTGTCTTCGTGGGCATCGTCGCCTGGGCCTACTGGCCGAGCCGGCGCCGCGAACTGCAGGACCACGCAAATATCCCACTGCGCGACGATCAGGAGTCGTAGCCCATGCCGACGAAAGCCGAAAAAGACAAATACTCGGGTACCGAGATCCGAGATCACGAGTGGGATGGGATTCGCGAGCTCAATACGCCGCTACCGAAATGGTGGGTCTATGTGTTCGCGGCCACCATCATTTGGTCGATTGGATACTTCGCCTTCTTTCCGTTCCTTCCGGGACAAGGCGTCGGGTTCTTCGGCAAGAACCAGCGGATAGCGCTCTCTGAAGACATCGCCGCCGCCCAGGCTGCCCAGGCAAGGTTCGTCGACGGGATCGCCGCCGCCTCCTACGAGGAGATCCAAGCGGATGCCGAGTTGTTCAATTTCTCGATTACCGGCGGCCGCGCGGCGTTCGCCGACAACTGTGCTCCGTGTCACGGCGGCGGCGGGGCAGGCCGGCCCGGGTTCCCTGTTCTAGCCGATGACGACTGGCTGTGGGGCGGCACCGTCGAGGAGATCGCGTACTCGATCAATCATGGGATTCGTAACGAGAGCCCCGACTCCCGTTTCTCCGAGATGCCAGCCTTCGAGGGCGTGCTGGGCGATGAAGAGGTCGACGATATCGTCGCCTTCGTGGACTCGCTAAGCGGGCTCCCCCACGACGCGGACGCCGCCGTTCGCGGCGCCACCGGCTATGCCGACAACTGCGCTTCATGCCACGGCGACCAAGGCCTTGGACTACGGGAGCTGGGAGCGCCTCGCCTGTCCGACCAGATCTGGCTCTACAGCTCGAATTCGGAAGAGATCGCCAGCCAGATATTGCGGCCGAAGCATGGTGTCATGCCAGCCTGGCAAGGCCGGGTTAACGAGACTACGGTCAAGATGCTGACGCTGTACGTCCACTCCCTTGGCGGGGGCGAATGAGCGACGTTGTCACCGTTGAAGATGCCACATCGGCGACGAAGCTAAGGAAGGACCCGCTCTACGCGGACCGGGTCCGCGTCTACCCGAAACTTGTCAAAGGGACCTTCCGGCGCCTCAAGTGGATCGCGCTGGTGATGCTGCTTGGCATCTACTATGGCGCCGCATGGATTCGCTGGGATCGTGGACCGGACGCGCCGGACCAGGCGTTCCTCATCGATATCGTCGGCCGCCGCGCGTATTTCCTGTGGATCGAGATCTGGCCGCAGGAACTGTATTTCCTGATGGGCTTGCTGATCGTGGCGGCGCTCGCCCTGTTCCTGGTGACGAGTTTGGCCGGCCGGGTCTGGTGCGGTTACGCCTGCCCACAGACCGTCTGGACCGATCTGTTCATGTGGGTCGAGCGAAAGATCGAGGGCGACCGCGCTGCGCGCATTCGACTGGACAAGGGCCCGCTGACGGCGGGGAAAGCCGCCCGCAAAGTGGCCAAGCATGTGGCGTGGCTGGTAATCGCGGTGCTCACCGGTGGCGCGTGGATCATGTATTTCAACGATGCGCCTACGGTTGTGCCGGCCTTCTTCACCGGGGAGGCCGGCTGGAAGGTGTATCTCTTCGTGGCGTTGTTCACGGCCACGACCTACACGCTCGCGGGATGGGCCCGGGAACAGGTTTGCACCTACATGTGCCCATGGCCCCGCTTCCAGGCTGCCATGTTCGACGAGGATACGCTGATCGTCACCTACGAGAAATGGCGGGGCGAACCGCGCGCGTTCCATAAGAAGGGGCAAAGTTGGGAAGGGCGCGGCGACTGTGTGGACTGCAATCAATGTGTTGCCGTCTGCCCGGTCGGCATCGACATTCGCGACGGGCAGCAACTCGAGTGCATTAGCTGCGCCCTGTGCATCGATGCCTGCAACGACGTCATGGCGAAAGTAGGACGGCCCGGCAACCTCATCACCTATGACACGGAGCGGCGGCAACATGACTCGGCGCAGGGCACGACGCGGCCCTATCGGCTGGTGCGACCCCGTACCGCTATCTACTCGCTGTTGCTGGCTTCGGTTGCCTGCCTGGTCGGCTGGGGGTTGATCACCCGGTCGTCGCTGGACATCAACATCCTGCATGACCGCAGCCCACTGTTCGTCAAGCTCTCCGACGGCAGCATTCGGAACGGCTATACGCTCAAGGTGCTGAACAAGCGCCGCGAGGATCGGATGCTCGAGTTTTCGGTTGCCGGCATCGATCCTGAGCAACTGCAGATCCTGGGGCCGGACGCGACCGGGGTCGAGGACTTCACCCTGCATGCCGCGCCGGACACCGTGACGACCTATCAGGTCTATATCGCGTTGCCGGACGGCACCTTCGACCCGTCTGGAGAGGAGTTTTCCATCGAGGTGCGAGACGTCGACGGGAATGAACTGGCCGCATCCAAGACTGTCTTCCGAGGTCCGGAATGAGCAAGCAAGCAAAGCCTTCCTCCTCCCGCTGGATCCCGTGGCTTTTTGTCGGCGGCTTCCTGGTCGTATTCGCGGCGAACGGCATCATGATCACGATCGCCGTTCAGACATGGACCGGGCTCGGCACCGAACGGCCATATGAGCGCGGCATCCACTACAACGACAACCTGGCCGCCGCGCGGGAGCAGGACCGGCTGGGATGGCACCACGACGTGGAGATCGAAGCTCAGGCGCCGCAACAGGCGCGGCTGGTCGTCGCCCTAACGGACGCGGAGGAGAAGCCGGTGTTTGCCGACTCCGTGACCGCCCACCTTATCCGGCCGACGCATGAGGGCTTCGATTTTGAGGCGACGCTCGACGACGGCGGTGCCGGGCGCTACAGCGCGACGCTGGCGTTTCCGTTGTCCGGCCAATGGGACGTCCAACTCGTCGCGCGCCGCGGCGGCGACTCCTATCAGGCACGTCAGCGCGTGCTGATCGACTAGTGGCCGACGTTGCATCGGCTTCGCCTGTCGGGCAGTGGGGGCTGGATAGCTCAAAGGAACGCCGCATCAACTTTGCCCGCCATGCCCGGCAAAGTGGCGACGGAGAACATGCACTTTCACTGCTGATCGAAGGCGTGCACTGCGGCGGCTGTATCAAGAAGATCGAGACCAACCTCCAGCAGCTACCCGATGTCACCGGCGCCCGGTTGAACTTCAGTACGCGGCGGCTGAGCCTGCGGTGGCGGGGTCCGGCCGAAGGCGCCAACGGCCTGGTCGACCGGCTGATAGAGCTTGGCTATGGCGTCACGCCGTTTGCCGCGAACACGGTCGAACAAGCAGATACGCAAGAAGAGAAAGTGCTGCTCCGTTGTCTCGCCGTGGCGGGCTTCGCGACAGGGAATGTGATGCTGCTGTCGATCGCCGTTTGGGCGGGCCAGTTCCATACGATCGATGCGACAACGGTCGGACTGCTGCATTGGTTCTCGGCGTTGATTGCGTTGCCGGCGGTGGCGTATGCGGGCCAGCCTTTCTTTCGGTCGGCAGCGGGCGCCTTGCGGCACCTGCGCACCAATATGGACGTGCCGATTACGCTGGGCGTCTTGCTGACCGCGGGCATGAGCCTGTTCGAGACCATCCGCGGCGGTGAGCACACCTATTTCGACTCCGTCGTCGCATTATTGTTCTTTCTGCTAATTGGCCGGTTTCTCGATCGCCGCGCCCGCGGCAAGGCGCGTGGCGCGGCGTCGCGGCTGCTCGCTTTGCAGACCACTGCAGTGACCGTTCAGCAACTGGACGGGCGAACCGCCGAGATGGAGGCGGGGGATGTAGCGCCCGGCATGACCGTACTGGTCGCCGCGGGAGAGCGTATTCCGGTCGATGGTGTCGTGCGATCCGGGCGGTCTGCGGCCGATACCAGCCTGATCAACGGCGAGACGACACCGGTGGAGCTAAGCCCCGGAAACGACGTGTTTGCCGGCACCACCAACATTGGCGGCCCGATCACGGTCGAAGCCTCCAAAACGGCGGACCGCACCCTGCTGGCCGAGATCGTCCGGCTGTTGGAGGTCGCGGAGCAGCGCCGGGGGCGCTATGTCGACCTGGCGGACCGGATTGCGCGGCTCTACGCACCCGTGGTGCACCTGTTGGCGGCCGCAACCTTTGCCGGATGGGTCGTTGTCGGCGCACCCTGGCAGCAAGCGCTGCTGTACGCGGTGGCGGTTTTGATCATCACCTGCCCCTGCGCGCTGGGCCTTGCCGTGCCGGTCGTGCAGATCATTGCCAGCAGCCGATTGATGCGGCGTGGCGTGCTGTTGAAGAGTGGAAACGCGCTGGAACGTTTGGCCGAGATCGACAGCGTGGTGTTCGACAAGACCGGCACGCTCACTGAAGGACGCCCCGTCCTGTCAGGCGCGGTGGTCGATCCCGACACGCACGCGTTGGCTGCCTCAATGGCGGCGAGAAGCCGGCATCCGCTGTCGCGCGCGCTTGCGGCTTCGATGCCCGACGTCACCCCGGCGGAAGCGGTGCAGGAGGAGCCGGGGCTTGGTCTGCAGCTTGCTACGGAGGCTGGAGAGGTGCGCCTTGGCAGCCGCGCCTGGTGCGGTATCGAGACCGATGACGGGGGTGCGACCGGGCTGGAACTGTGGCTGCGGCAACCTGGGAAGGCGCCGGTCCGTTTCAGCTTTGTCGACGCGCTGCGGTCGGATGCGACCGATGTGGTCCGGCAGTTGGGGCAGGCCGGCTTGCCGGTCACGCTGCTGTCCGGCGACCGTGTCGCCACGGTCGATCAGGTTGCGACCGCTGCCGGTATTGCGGACTGGCAGGGCGGACAACGGCCGGATCAGAAAGTGCAATACCTGGAGCAGGCGCGCGGGGCGGGCCGGCACCCCTTGATGGTCGGTGACGGTCTGAATGACGCCCCTGCCCTGGCCGCGGCGCAGGTTTCCATGTCTCCGGCTACCGCTGCCGATGTCACGCAAACCGCGGCGGACATTGTGTTCCAAGGCACGAAACTGCGGCCGGTGCAGGAGACAATTGATGTGGCCCGGCGGGCCGGCCGTTTGGTCAAACAGAATATCGGCCTGTCGTTCCTGTACAACGCCATCGCCGTTCCGTTTGCCGTGCTTGGCTTTGTCACGCCGCTGGTCGCTGCGATCTCGATGTCGGCATCTTCTCTGCTGGTGATCGGCAACGCCATGCGCCTCAGCCGCTGAGCCGTGGACATTATTGTCATTCTTATTCCCGTGGCGTTGTTTCTCGGGCTGCTCGGCCTCTGTGCCTTTTTGTGGACGTTGCGTTCGGGCCAATACGAAGACCTTGACGGGGCCGCACGGCGGGTTTTGTTTGACGATGATGAGTCCGGCCCGCCTCCATCGGGGCGCCCGGATTGACGTGCGTCATGGTTGGGTATGGCGGCGGCGCGTAGCTAGTCACCTTGTCTGTCGAGAGGTGGTCATGCATTGGGTACGAACGATTGCGCTGTCTGCCGGCGCTTTTCTGTTGCTAATGCAAAGTGGTGTAGCGCAAGAAGCGCCGACGGTGGAAGAACTCGACAACGGCTACAGCCTGTCTTTTCCCGAGGGTCCGGATGTTATGTGGCCGGCGATCAACTCGAGCCGAGGACGAACGTTGTTCGCCAGCAAAGGCTGTGTTGTTTGCCACGCCGTGAATGGTGTCGGCGGACAGGTCGGACCGGCGTTGGATGCCGCCCGCATGCCGCCTTTCGCCAACCCACTCGAGTTCGCCGCGCAGATGTTTCGCGGCGCACCACGCATGATCGAGCTCCAGGAGCGCGACTTGGGATATCGAATCGATCTGACAGGTCAGGAGTTGGCCGACATTGTCGGTTTTGTGCATGATCAAACGGAACAGCGCCGATTCACCGAAGACGACATTCCGCCCGAGGTCGAGCGGTTGATGCCGTTTCAGCAGTTGTAGAGGCGGGCTTGTACCGCACCGGCCTGGTGGCCGCTCTCTTATGGCTGTTGACGGCCCTTTCTGCGCAGGCACAATCCGAGCTGGATACGCGGCAAAGTTACATATATGGGATTCCGGACTCGCCCACCGATGCTTGGCGCCTGTCCTATGGGGGCAGGCTCTACGACAACTGGTGGCTGGTCTTGGAGCAGGGCCCGCCTGAGACACCGCATCCGGCCTACCCTTCGGTGCAAAGCTCGAACCCGGCAGCGACGTGGCGTTGCGTGACCTGCCATGGCTGGGACTATGCTGGATCGAGCGGCGCCACCGTTGGTGTGCGCGGCATGCCAAGTTTGTTCGATTTCTCAGGTGCAGACCCCGAGCGCGTTGCCTCCGTCCTTCGTGACGAGGTTCATGGCTATGGTCCTGAGATGATCCCGGATAGTGCCCTGCGTGAGCTGGCCTTCTTCGTCACCTCAGGGCTCATAGATATGGACGGGTACATCGATCCGAATACCGGCGTGCCGAGCGGCGACGCGGATAAAGGCCGCGAGATCTATCAGAATGTTTGTGCGGCGTGCCACAACTTCTCCGGCGACGCGGCGATCTACGGTGAGGCGGACGACTTGCGCACGCTGGGCGCTATTGCCGATGCCAATCCGTGGCAGGCGCTGCACAAGATCCGCAACGGTCAGCCTGGCGCCGACATGCTGGCAATGCGGGTGTTCGATGACGCGCTGGTTGCCGACGTGATTGCCTATATCAGGACGTTACCGCACAGCGCCGCCGAATAGGCCCAGAGGCTACGCGTTGCTGCGCTGACCGGTTGCCTCGGCGCTTTGTTCCCAAGCCAGTATGTCGTCCCGGAGGCGCTTGAAGCGGTCCTGAACTCGGGGACTGAACAGCGGGTCCTGCTGACTGTCGACGCGGGCCTCGAGAAGTCGCCAGTCCGCATCCGACAGCGCGCTGGCGGCCGCCGGGAAGAAGTACTTCTCCTCCATCTCCATATGATGGCGCGTGAAGTCGATGTAGTCCCTGGCCGTCTTGTCGAACCAATCCCGCGGTGTGGGAGTCTCTTGGAGGACGGCCTTGACGAGTGAGGAGAACTTGTTCGTCAGCTCCGCCAGCCGCTTGTGCTCGGCCTCCAGATCGACGCGCGGGTCGAGGGCGTCGGGGTTCCGCTGACGGACAATTTCATAGATCGCATCCTCGACCGGATGGTGGCACAGATCCGGATAGGCGAAGCTGTAGTCGACGATAGCTTCGACAATCTCGTAGTCGATGGGTTTGCCTTCGTCGAAGAGAGCCAGTTGGCGTTCCAAGGCACAGAGCAGCTTCTCCATGTCTTGGTGTTCCTGTTTCAGGTTGTCGAGAAGCCGCGCCATACATCGCCCTCCAACTCTACCGAACAATCATGCAGGGCGCCGTGGCGAGGTGCATCACCTTCTGCGAAACGCTGCCAAGCAGCAACTCGCCGATCGTCCCCAGTCCGCGGCCTCCCATGACGATCAGGTCGGCCTTGTGCTTCTCCGCGGCGCGTAGGATGGCCGCCGCCGGATCGCCTTCGCTGGCCACGAGCTCAATGTTCGAGACGCCAGCCTTTTCAGCCATGCCCTTTGCCTGGTTCAGGAGCAGTTCCGTGACCTCGCCGGCGTACAGACTCTCGGTGCGAACGTACTCATACAGTTCCATCGGGATCTTGCCGTCCGGCATGACCGTCACGATGACGAGTTGGGCCTGATACTTCCCTGCCAGGTCGATGGCGGCCGCCAGGGCCTTCTTGCCGAAACCGGACCCGTCAATGGCCGCAATGATGACGCTGATCATGCTGGAATCGTCGCGTACTTGTGGCCTGGGAGCCTTGCGGTAAGTCAATCAACGACCGGTGCCGTGAGGTCCTCAAGATATGAGATCAGGGCGCTGATCTCATCGGGGTGTAGTTCGATCGGCGGCATGATTGTGTCTTCCGCGTGCCGCACCGTGATGCCCTCGGCCAGCGCCTCCGCCAGGAAATCAGGCGGCCAGCGCGTGGCAACAGTTTGGAAAGGCGGGGCCTCGGCGACGGGGCTTGGTCCTGGTCCGCGGGTGTCGTGGCATCGCGCGCACAGGCGGTCGGCGAGTTCCGCACCGTCGATATCTGTCCCCCCGGCGCTGGCCGAAGCGGCCAGACATAGCAGGCCCAGACAGCCGAAACAGACGACGTGGGCTAGGTGGTTCATCGGGGCCAAAGGAGGATGCTCAGAACGACGAGCCACACAATAATCCAGAAGACCCAGGTGACAGTGGGGTGCGCCGCCTGCCATTCGAGGAAACGCTTGTGAAACATCCTGACTCCGGAGCATTGACCGCCATTCCGTAGCTAGTAGAGATGCGGCTACGATTATGGCGTTGATGCAAATCAACGGACGAATTGACCCAAGTCAACGCGTACAGAGGAGGAGCCACCCACCCTCCCGGGTCATGCGTACCCGAGTCCTCCCACTCCGTCCCCAAGACGCGCATCAGGCGTACGCGCTGCTGCACCTCGTGGACGGGTCTTGCACCCTCAAGGAATGGTTGACCTTCGTTCACAATGCCTGTGCCGAAGGTGCGATCGCCACGGTCAAATCCGGCGCGATGGTTGCCCGCGGCCCCGACGAGCGCATCCTAGGGTTGTTTGTCTACAAGACATCGGTGGGCCGTCCGGCGCAGCGGCTGTTGATCGTGCATCATTTCGTCGCGTTCGACCCCTTCAACCACGGCGCAACAGCCCAGTCGCTGCTGGATGCCATGGATAAGCTGGCGGCTGAGCTTTCCTGCGAGGCAATTCGCCTCGAACTCTCCCCCTCACACCTGCGCGCGCCGCTGGGGCCGCTGAGGATCCTTCCCGACCCGGTGGCGGTCGCCGGGTATGCCGCAGCCGGGGTAAACGCCATGAAGGATCTTGGCGGACCTGGGGGCCTGGAGTAGCTTTCGCGTAATCGGGCCCGCCGCTTGCCTGGCGGGCGGCTGGCGGTGCATGATGCACTGCGAAACAACTCGTGGGAGGGTCGCACAGGCGAATGGCAAGCCCTTGTGTCGCCTGCAACATTCGAGAGACTGCTGTCTGTGGTGCGCTGGCCCCGGAGGAACTGGAGCGGTTCAGTTCCATCGTCATGGCGCAGACCTTCGAGGCCGGAGAGACCATATTCTTCGAAGGTGATACCGCAGCGAACCTGTACAACGTCACCGGTGGTTGTGTCCGGCTTTCCAAGCTGTTGCCGGATGGCCGGCGGCAAGTCACCGGTTTCCTATTTGCGGGTGATTTCCTCGGGTTGGCCTATGTGGATAGCTACGCCTTCACCGCGGAGGCCATAACGGACGTCCGCGTCTGCCTGTTCCCCCGTGGCCGGTTTCAGGCCTTGCTGGATGACTTCCCGGCGCTCGAGAAACGGCTGCTCGGCATGGCCTCGAACGAGCTTGCCGCGGCGCAGGATCAGATCCTGCTGCTGGGTCGCAAGTCGGCAAAAGAGAAGGTGGCCAGCTTCTTGTTGAACCTGGCCAAGCGCCAGAGCGCCACAATGGTCGATAACCTGCTTCACCTGCCGATGACACGCAGCGATATCGCCGATTGCGTCGGGTTAACGACCGAGACGGTCAGCCGTACCTTCACCAAACTGACGGAAGAGCGGCTGATCACCCTCAAGACGCCGCATGAGGTCGAGCTTACTGGTCTTGGGGACTTGCACGATCTGGCGGGCGACTATCACTGAACTGCGCGGCCAGCGCCTGCCTATGCCTCGCTAGCAGGTCTTGGGCGGCCTGATTGGGCCGGACGATGTCCCATATCGGGGGCTCCTGACCGACGTTTACCGGTAGTACGACCCCCGTCCCCGAAATGAAATCGTAGATTCGATTGCAGAACATCCTGCCAAGTTGTCAGACGCACGTTGCAGCACACATGATCTGCATCAAGCCTGCCATCTATCGGACACTGACCACCCGAAACGGTCGTGTCTCGCCGTCATGTTCGGTGATTGAAACATACTCGCCGGCCTTGAACACATGGCTGTCGAAGCGATAGCCGGCTTCGTCTTCGCCGGGATCTTCGTCTCCATCGTAGTGAAAGATCCAGCGCCGGCCCTGGGTGTGGAGCAAATGTCCATGCTCGTCGTCTTCGCCAGGCTCGAAGCGGCGGACGGTGCAGTGCTGACGCTGCTTATGCCACTCATCGACGTCGATATGGGCGTCCGCACCGAGCGGGGCACGGAATTCGTAGCCGTGTTCGGGATCACCATCCGGGTTCTCCGGTGTACGGGCGAGTTCCAATCGAATCGTCTTTAGCATCGTCGCGCTTCCTTCAGCGTTCAGTGGCTCAACAACAAGGGGACTTTGGACTCATACAGCGCATGCCGCGTCACGCCGCCGAGGATGAACTCCCGCATACGGCTGTGCCCATAACCCCCCATGACAACAAGATCGCAATGGTGGTCCGCGACGGCCGCAAACAGCCTGGCCGACAGCTCCGGCCCTGTGCCGTCCAGCGTAACGGCTGTCGACGGCACGCCTTGCCAGGCCAGATGGCCGACTGCGTCGTTGGCGGACACCTCCGAACCGGCGGCCGGCGCGGCCACCACAATCACCCGGTCGGCAAGCCGCAGAAGCGGTAGCGCATCGAACATGGCGCGGGCGCTCTGGGCGCTGCCGTTCCAGGCGAGCATGGCGCACTGCCCCCACTCTGTCGGTGCGTCCGGCGGGACCACGATGACGGGCCGCGCGGCCCCGAACAGTACTGCTTCGATAGCTAGGGCGGCATGCACGTCTTGGCGGTCACGCGGACGGGCGAGCACGACAGAGTTCGCGCCCTGGGCGTGGGCAGCCAATGCCGTGCCGCCGGCGCTGGATGCCTCCGTCCACCCGACGGAGAGACCATCCACCGGTGCCTGGGCACGGGCTACGCCGGCAGTCACACCTTCGAACGCTTCCCTGGCAGCCTGCGCCCGATCCTCCGACTCACGGTTCGCCTGGTCGATCATCTGTTCGTACATCGTCGCGGACATGCCGGGCGCGGTGATGCCGGCGACGGCCGCGGCGTCGAACCGGATGTGCAAGCCACGAACATGGCTATTCAGTCGACGACCGACCGCGAGCGCGGCGCGCATCAAGTCGGTATCGGCGTCAACTCCTGCCAGATGGACCAACACGTAGCCGCTCATGATCGTTTTCCCATACCTCGGCGGGAGTGCTCAGTGCGACATCAGGACCGGAACGGTCATTTGCCGCATGACCTCCCGCGTCACGCCGCCTAGCACCAACTCCCGCATGCGGGCGTGTCCATAGGCGCCCATGACCAACAGATCCACGGACTCGTCGGCGATTCGGCTTAGGATCATGTTCGCCGGTGTGACGTCCCTCGTTTGCAGTTGCTGGGCCTCAACCTTGATCCCATGCCGTGCCAAGTGACGCGCGATGTCCGCGCCTGGCACGTCGCCATGGGTCCCGGCTGTCTCGCCGGCGGTCGGATTGACCGAGAGGGTCGAGACTTGCTTCGCACCGATCAGCATCGGCATCGCGTCTGATACGGCGCGCGCCGCCTCACGGCTAGCGTCCCAGGCCACCATCACGCGCTCGCCGACGACCGGGAACGTGCCGGTGCAGGGCACAGCAAGGACCGGACGACCCGACCCCAGAACCACATGCTCCGCAAGGTCCGCCTGGGTGCCGTAGGCCCCGGTGCTGCTTGGATCATGTTGGCCAATAACAACCAGATCGGCATAGCGGCTGTGGAGATTGACGGTCGCGACGACCTCGTCCTCGATGGCCCTCCACTCGACGGTCACGCCGCTGTTGCGCCCTTGGCCTTCGAAGGTCTGCCGCACGCGCTCACGCGCGGCCTCCGCCATCGCCTGCCGTTGCTCAAAGACCTCTTGTGGGATCTGGGCCTCGGCATAAGTCGGGATGTAGCCGAACTCCATGGCAAAGAGCCCGACAAGATGCGCTTCGTGTTGGGCGGCAAGCCGGAGAGCCACGTTCACGCGTTCGGCGCAAGCCGCAGTGTCGTCCAGGACTACGATGATATCTCGATACGACATGACCGACCTACCGGACAGTGATGCACGCGCACTTCGCGAGCTGGGTCACTTTGTGGGAGACACTGCCGAGCAATAGCCCTCGCAGCTCGCCCAGCCCGCGCGAACCGATGACAATCAAATCAATGCCGTCGGCTGCCTTCCCGAGGATTTCGGATGCCGGGTCACCTTGGGACCGCAAGGTGGTTACGGTGGCTGCACCGGACCTGCGGGCGATACGGTCTGCATCCTCAAGCAGCCGTTCGCCAAGCGCCATCGGCACATCCTCATCGTCGAGGTGTTCGATTTCCGCGAAGTGTTCAAGACTCGAGGGCACTTTGCCCCCGGTGACGACATGTAGTGCCGTCAACGAGGCCTTGTACTTCGCAGCGATATCGCCCGCCAGTTCGAGTGCTCGAACTGAACTCTGCGAGCCGTCATATGGAACCAGAATGCTGGTGATCATCACCGCCTCCTATGCCCAACAGCTTCGCGCCGGGAGGCTTGAATCACCTTGATGCACGTCAATACTCGCGTGCGGGCCTATGGGACGGTACTAGGTAGCTAGCCAACCGCTGTCGATTTGGGGTGAGGTGTGGATCACGGACCCGGTATTCCTTTCTTCCAGGAAATCCTGGCCTTCCTGGTGGCGACGGTCATCGTCGTCCCGGTCTTCCAGCGGCTGCGGGTCAGCCCGATCCTGGGGTTCCTGGGATTGGGTGTGGTGATCGGCCCCTCGGGCATTGGGCTGGTCGACGACCCCGAGGGCGTCAGCGCGCTGGCCGAGTTGGGCATCATGTTCATGCTGTTCACGATCGGCCTCGAGCTGGCGCCACGCCGGCTGTGGGCCATGCGGCAAACGGTGTTCGGGCTGGGCTCGCTGCAGGTGTTTCCGACGGCGCTGGCGATCGGCTTGATCGCCTGGGTGTGGGGCAACACGGCGACTGCATCGATCATTATCGGGATGGCCCTCGCCCTGTCATCCACGGCGATCGTCATGCAGCTTTTGATTGAGAACCGGGAGATCAGCTCGCGACTGGGACGGGCGAGCTTTGGTGTCTTGTTGCTGCAAGATGTGATGGTCATTCCGGTGCTGTTCGCGGTGGTCGTGTTGAGCGATCAGACGTCGCCACTGCCCGTCGCGCTGGGTATCGGGCTCCTGCGGGCGGCGATTGGCATGGCGGTCATCTTTGTCGTCGGGCGCTGGGTGCTGCGCCCGCTGCTTCGGCTACTGGCCCGGACGCACAGCCGCGAGGTCTTTATGGCGGCCGTGGTACTGGCACTGTTGGCGACTGCGTGGGTCACCGAGTCCGCCGGCTTGTCCCTGTCGCTGGGTGCCTTCCTCGCAGGTATTCTGCTGGCCGAGACAGAGTTCGAGCACCAGGTCGAAACCGATATTCAGCCGTTTCGCGGGTTGCTGCTCAATCTGTTCTTCATCGCCGTCGGCATGAACCTCGACGTGCGGCTGCTCACCGATAGTCTGGCTTGGATCGTGCCTTCGGTGCTGGGACTGGTCGGCATCAAGATCGCGTTGGCCTTTGCTGCCGGCCGGCTGTTCGGACTGGGAAACGAGTTGTCGTTGAAGAAGGCGCTGCTGCTCGGACCGTCCGGTGAGTTTGCGTTTGTCATCGTAGGTGCGGCATTGACGGCCGGCCTGGTGGCACCGGATATCGCCAACTTCATGCTGGCGGTTGCAGGCCTATCGATGATCCTGACGCCGTTCGCGCTCCAGCTTGGCCGCCTGCTCGGCCCGATGGTGCGAGACACGCGGGGCCATGCAGCGCTCGCCACCAACCCCGCCGAGGACCTTTCCGACCATGTGGTGATTGCCGGCTACGGCAGGGTCGGCGAGGTGGTGGCCAAGCTGCTCGATGGCCAGAATGTCCCCTATGTGGCACTCGACGAGGACATCGGGCGCGTCAGAGACGGCCGTGCCGCCGGGACCGCCGTCTTTCTCGGCGACGCTTCGCACAAACCGCTGCTGGACCGTGCCGGCGCGGACCGGGCGGCGGCCATCGTGGTGACGATGAACGACCCGAAATCAGCTCGGAAAGCCCTGGAGACGGTGCGGCACAGTTGGCCGAAGCTGCCGGTCTATGTCCGCGCGCATAACGACGAACATTCGGAAGAACTGATCGCCGCGGGCGCCGCGGCTATTGTGCCCGAAACCCTGGAGTGCGGCCGGCAACTTGCCGTTCTGACACTCAAAACCTTGGGCATGCCTGCCGACGTGGCAACCCAACTGCGGAATCAGCTACCGGACCCGGCACCGGACAGCTAGTTGTCTCGGCTAGGCGGCATCGGCGCTGCGCATCCAGTCAAGCGTGTGCCGTATGCCTTCAGCCAGGTCAGTCTGCGCCGAAACGCTGAGTTGCTCGGTGGTCAAGCGCGGGTCGCCGATGGAGCGGAGAATGTCGCCAAGCCTCGGCGGTTGGTAGTCGATCTGAAGTTCCGTGTTGCATTGTACAGCCATGACCCGGGCAAGTTCGTTGACCGAGGTCGCACGGCCGGTGCAAAGGTTGAAGACGTCCCCGCCGCGCGGCGGCTTTTGCATCGCCGCGACGAGTAAGTTCACGACGTCGCCGACGTAAATGAAGTCCCGCACTTGCTCGCCATCGCCAAAGACGGTGATCGCCTCACCGGCCAACAGGCGCCGCGCGAACAGTGAGATGACGCCGGAATAGGGTGACGACGGGTCTTGGCGCGGGCCGTATATGTTGAAGGGGCGGACGCCGATGTTCGGGACCTGATGCACGCCAAATGCCACACGGGCATGCAGCTCGCAGCCCAACTTGTCGGCGCCGTACGCGGAGAGTGGTGCCGTGGTCGCCGATTCAGCGAGGGGTACGTTCGGGTTGTCGCCGTACACCGCAGCCGATGACACGTAGACCACAGGCGTCGCGGTGGGCCGCGCGGCATCGAAGACGTTGATGGTGCCGGTCAGGTTGGCGCGGTGCGTGGCCGCCCATTCCTCATTGGATCGAGTCACAGATGCGACTGCGGCCAGATGGAAGCAGCCGTCGACGCTGTCCATCGCGGCGGTCGTCGCAGCGGCATCGGCGACGTCACCGACCAGCAGTTCCGCTGCGGCGGGCTTGTTGGCCTCTTTGCCGGTGGACAGGTCGTCCAGAATTCGCACCTGATGTCCATCGGCCAATAGCCGATCGGTCAAGTGGGATCCGACAAAGCCGCAGCCACCGGTCACCAAAAAATGGCTCACCCCATCAATCCTTCGCTATGAAAACCCTGCGCGCGCCCAGTTTAAGGCGGTGCCTTCTTACCGCGATTCCATTGGTTGTCGAATGGCGCGTTTAGCCGAGGATGTGTCTGGCTGCGGCGCCATGTCCTTTGCCGTCATTGCGAGGCGTGCGAAAGCGCGCCGTGGCAATCCAGCTCTGACCGTAATACCGGCCCTGGATCGCCACGGCGGGCCGAAGGCCCGCCTCGCAATGACGGCAGGGTTCTTACGGGATGCGCTTTCTACGCTGCTTGTCCGGCAGCGGCCCAGGTCTCGCGCAGCCACTCAGCGCAGGCCACCGAGTTCTCAAAGATCGAGTATTTGGCCCCGCCGCCATAGTCCGGAAACGGAATAAACTCGGTTGAGATGGTGGTCAGCGGGCTGTCGTCGTGGCTGGCGTGATAGGCCATCAGGTGACGCAGCACCTCTTTCCAGGGCTCGAGTTTTTCCCCGTCCCAATCACTGTGCCACTGGTCCGGTGCCGGCTTGATGAACGGATATTGGATGCCTCGACCGGTGGTGTCCTTCGGGTGCAGGCTTGAGGGGAGTTCATCCAGGCTTGGATGGTGATCCCAGATGTTGCGGGGGTTGTTGGGCACCGCAGCGCGGGCGTGACAATGGCCGACGTAGCCGCGTGAGATCCAATCGTCGCAGACATTGCCGGGTTTGAACGGGTCGAGCACGAGTGTTCCGTCGGAGACGGATTCGTTGATGCCGAACACCTCCTGCTCGCGCGGGTTGTCGATTTTGAAGATCACATGGGAATGGTCGAGAGTCATGCGGTAGGGCACGCCGCGTGCTTCAACCATCTCCGCCACCGGGGTCACACGGCGAAAGTCCTCGGACCACATATTGACGTGAATCTCGAATGTCGGGATGCAGCCAACGCTCGCCCCGACGTCATAGGCGCGAAGGTAGGCCTCCGCGACCTCCTCATCGGTGATCAGATGGCCATCCGCATGGTCCATCATGATTTGGGTGTTGTGGACCCGGCCCCCAAGCGAAGCACCGAGGCGAAGATTGTCGGCGAGCAGTTTTTCGTCGCGGCCCAGCGTGTAGTACCAACCGCCGGCGAGAATGGGCAGATCGTACTTCTCGGCTAGCCGGCCGTATTCGGCGGCTTCGTCCGGTGCCGGCGTCTTGTCGAAGTAGTCATAGACCCCCGATTCCTTGGCCATGCGGAACCTTGTTTCGAGATCGAACGGCGGATCTTGGTCCGTGTGCATCACCCCGGACTCATTCACGCCAATCAGCAGTTCCTTGGTCATTGTGCGCCCTCCCAATATTCGGGACACCATAGCACCCTCGCCCGCCGCGACGGGCATGACGATCTGATTGGCGGTGGTGGGGCCCGGGCAGCCTGAAAAAAAGTGGGCCGGAGGTGGGAGGAAACTGCCCCCGGCCAGGTTGCTGCTCGCACAAAAGGCCCATGGGCCCCTGTGCATTTAACTGTCGCCCGGGAGGACGTGGCCCACAACCTACGGATTTGTATAGGTCATGCCGGTCCGCTTAGCGGCCACGAAACCCGCCAGATGGGCCTGGATCCGATCTGGTGCCTGGCAAGTATTGACGTTTATTCAATGGGTTCCCGCCATCTTTTGACAACCCATACTAGTAGGCGCGGACCCAGATGGCGGCTAAAGGCAAGGACACGTTCGGCGAAACCTTTCTCGACGAGATCGGTGGGCGGGCCTGTGTGCAGAGAGTCCATCAGGTCCTGTACGGGAAGCTGTTCTCTCATCCTTGGCTGAAGGGATTCTTCGTCCGCTCCAAGCGCGAGATCGTGGAGTCGCAGCAGACCGACTTCTGGGTGGCCCTGATGGGCGGTCCAAAAGACTATGGCGGCCGGTCACCGAAAGACGCCCATGTGCACATGTTCTTGCCGGCGGAGGTGTTCGCGATCCGACACAAGCTGTTGGAGGAGTCACTGATCGAGGTAGGAGTCCCGGCGGCGCATCGTGAAAAATGGCTGGCGCTGGATGCTCGGTTCGAGGCCGCCATTGTCAACCGGTCACCGGATGAATGCCATGGCCGGTATCGGTCCGAAGAGGTCATCATCGTACCGAAGCCTGCATGACGGTGCTGCAAAACTGAGCACCGTGTTTCGCGCCGGTTTGTTCCGTACTTAGTTGCCGGTTCCTATGGCCTGCTACCGCACAACTGTCATCCCACAACAGCGTTTTGCATCGATTCTTAATTGGTGCTCCCTACCCTTTCCGCCTCCGCGGCCGCGTCTGTATCGGCCGAACGAGGATGTCGATGGAATATGGGTTGACCCTGTTTGGGCTAAATTTCCTGGTTGGCGACTTGAGTCAACTGAATCCGTTTCCTGCGCACTACTCGTTACCGCTTGTCGCGCTGTCTTACCTCTTTGCTTTCTCCGGGTCGTTCGCAGGTTTGACGGTCTCACAGCAGATCATTGCGGCAAGATCGCTCGCCGAGAAGGTGTTCTGGTTGATTCTTGGCGCCGTTACGATGGGGGGCGCTGTTTGGTCGATGCATTTTGTCGGGATGATCGCGCATCAGTTGCCTTTCACTGTCGGCTACAGCGTCGCCCTAACAACCGCTTCCGCCGTCCCGTCCGTCGGCGCGAGTCTGGTTGTGCTGTGGCTACTCAGCCGCCAACAGTTGACGGCCGTGACGGTGGCAATCGGCGGGGTCGTGACCGGGGCCGGCATCGGCATAATGCACTATGTCGGAATGGCGGCGATCCGGTCGCCCGCCGCCATGGGATACGATCCGGTACTGTTTGCACTCTCCGTCGTGGTCGCCGTTGTCCTGGCAATTGTGGCCCTTTCCGCAAAGACGGCCATCGAGAGGTACCACGCCGGCTTTGGCGCGATTTGGTCAAACCTCATTGCCGCTGGAATCATGGGCGTCGCCATCTCCGGCATGCATTACACGGCTATGTTCGCGGTGACGTTCTACGAAGGCTCCCCGCATGCGGTGTTCGGGCGCGCCACCATCGAAGCGGATAGCCTGTCGTGGGCCACCATCAACATACTCTTCGCCTTCATAACCGTGGTGTTCGTGGGAGCACTCGCGCGGCGCAATACGCTGAAGTCCGCATTGCTGTCCGCCATCCTCGACAACAGTCTTGACGCCATTCTCGTGACAGATGCGCGCGGCACTATCTCGATGGCGAACCCGGCCGCGCAACGCATGTTCGGCGCTAGTCGCAAAGACCTGCAAGGCCAGAGTATCTCGACCCTGGTCTCGGACAAGATCACGACCAACTGGGAGTCACGTTCGTCCCAACCTGGTTTGGTCGTCGGCGAAAACCGAAGACTCTACGCCCATAGAGTCGGCGCGACCTTTTTTCCGGTCGAGGTTGGGATGGTTCGGATGGAGCTCGGCCGCGAGATCCTGTTTGCGGCAACAGTCCGCGACATCACCGCCCGCGAAGAACTGGAACAGGCGCAGCAGCAAGCGATGGAAGAGGTCTCGACCGCGCTGGACCAGCAGCGTCAGCTCAACGATATCCAGCGCCAGTTTGTTTCAATGGCCAGTCACGAAATCCGCACGCCGCTGGCGATTATCGACTCCACGGCCCGCCGGCTGGGAAACTTGGCACAATCCGACCGGCTCACCGGCGACGACATGCTGACGCGGCTGAACAAGATTCGTTCCGCCGTGAATCGCGTCACCCAACTCATGGAGAGCACCCTGTCGGCGGCGCGGCTGGAAGAGGGCAAGATTACGGTGCACCTGGGCTCGTGTGACATTCAGCAAGTGGTCAGCGAGGTCTGTGCCCGGCAACAAGAGATCGCTGAGAAACACCGTATCGCGTGCAACTTGACTGACCTTCCCGCGACGATCCGGGCGGACGGTGACGCATTGGACCAAGTGTTCACCAACCTTCTCTCCAACGCCGTCAAATACTCGCCGGACTCGCCCGACATCGAGGTGACCGCGCAAGCGTCAGCGGATGAAGTCGCCATCTCAGTTCGGGACTATGGCCTGGGCATCGATCAAGAGGATCTGGACCGGATCGGTGAACGGTTTTTCCGGGCGAAGACCTCAACTGGTATCGCGGGTACCGGCATTGGGCTCAACCTCGTGCAGACGATGATTGAGGAGCACGGCGGCTCGCTGGAAGTCGAGAGTCAGAAGGACCGGGGCAGCACCTTCACCGTTCGTTTGCCGGTTGAGGGGCCAAACCCATCCGCCGCGGTCAGCTCTCAGGCTGCTTAGCCCGAGACGGCGGCACCGCCACTCACATCTTCTGGGGCGATCGCCACGGTCTTCACGATGGCGAAGCAGGGCGAACCTTCGGCCAATTCTAGGTTAGCGGCAGAGCGCTTGGTGAGGCGGGCGAGCAACGTACCGGCGTCGGTGCGGACGGAGACGATGAGGCCGGGCCCCTCACCCACCCGTATCTGCTCCACAACACCGGACAAGACATTCAGGGCCGACAGCCCTTCCGGCTTCTTGCTGGCCAACATGACCTCGTGGGCGCTGATGCGAACCCTGAGTCGGCGTCCTGGCGGATAGGGGACGGTCGGCAGGAACAGGCGTTCATTGCCGGCCGCCAGCTCGGAAAGCCCGTCGTCATGGTGGGCCACGACGGTGGCCGGGATAATTGCGCCGACCGCGCGCACGCCAAGAGGCGCCACCGTCGGGTCGCCGAGTACGCTGGCTGCCGTGCCCTGGGCCAGGACGCGGCCATCCCCGAGCGCGACCACCGTGGTGGCCAAACGCGCCACCTCGGCCGCGGAGTGGCTGACGTAGAGGATGGGGATCGAGAGTTCGTCGCGCAGCCGCTCGAAGTACGGCAGGATCTCGTCCTTGCGTGCCTCGTCGAGGGAGGCAAGCGGTTCGTCAGCGAGGATGATACGCGGACTTGCCAGCAGCGCGCGTCCAATTGCGACCCGCTGCTTTTCACCGCCCGACAGCGTCCCCGGCCGGCGCCCAAGCAGCGCACCGATTCCCAGCATGTCGACGACCCTGCCGAGATCCTCGCGGGTCTCGCCCTTCGGTGCGAACCAGCGGCCATAGAGGAGGTTCTGCCGAACCGTTAGATGGGGAAAGAGCCGGCCTTCCTGAAAGATGTAACCGAGCCGCCGCCGATGGGGCGGTAACGAGAGTCCATTGGCGCTGTCCATCAGCAGCCAATCGCCGGCTGCAATGCGTCCAGATCGCGGCCGCAACAGCCCGGCAACGGAGTTGATAATGCTGGTTTTGCCGGAACCAGAGCGGCCAAACAGGACCGTCAGGCCTGGTGGCGCCTCGAACGTCACATCGAGTTCGAAGTTGCCGAAACGATGGCTGAGGGCGACAGACAGGCTCATGACCCGGCGACCCACCTGGCGACCCGTTTCGCCACCAGTTCAGACAGCAGCAGCGCCGCCATGGCGATGAAAACCGAGATCACCACGAGCCGCAGCGCGGAGGCGTCGCCGCCGGGGATTTGCAGGAACGCATAGATCGCCGACGGCATGGTTTGCGTCTGCCCGGGGATGTTGCTGACGAAGGTGATGGTTGCGCCGAACTCGCCCATCGCCTTCGCGAAGGCGAGGATGGCGCCGGCGATGACCCCAGGCAGGACCAGCGGCAGGGTTACGGTCAGGAACACCCAGGCGCGCGGAGCCCCGAGTGTGGCGCCAGCCTGCTCCAACTTTGGATCGACGGCCTCGATCGACAGCCGGATCGCGCGGACCATGAGTGGAAAGGCCATGACGCCGGCTGCGAGCGCGGCGCCAGTCCAACGGAAGGCGAAGACGATGCCCATGTCCTGCAGCAGGCTGCCGATGGGGCCGCGCGTGCCGAACGCGAGCAGTAGCAGGTAGCCGGTCACGACCGGCGGCAGGATCAGTGGCAGAAGGACGAGCCCGTTTAGCAATTGCTTGCCGGGGAACTGCCAGCGGGCCAGGGCGTAGGCGACGAAGATGCCGAGGGGCAGGCTAACCAGTGTCGCCCAGAACGACGTGCGCAGCGACAGGGCGACGGCCGTCCACTCCGCGGGGCTCAGCCACTCCATTGCTCGTTAGTCGACCGATGTCGCGAAGCCTTGGCGGTCGAACGCCTCCGTCGCCGCTGGGCCCCGCAGGTATTCGAGGAACGCCGCATTGAGCGCATTGCCGCTCGCCGAGACGGCGGCGGCCGGATAGATGATTGGCGGGTGCGCCTCCGCTGGGAACGTGCCAACGACCGTAACGTTGTCATCGACAGCCGCGTCGGTTGCGTAGACCACGCCTAGAGGTGCCTCCCCCCTCGAAACCAGCGCCAAGGCCGCCCGGACAGTGTCGCCCTGGGCAACCCGGGGCTGCACGGTTGCCCATTGTCCGAGTGTCTCCAGAGCGGCCTTGCCATAAATGCCGGCCGGCGCGGCATCGACCAAGGCCATGGCAAGATGTCCTGTGCCAAGTATCCCGGCGAGGTCCATATCCGGGCCGATCTCGATCGGCGGCGCGTCGGGTCCATGTCCGATCAAGACGATCGTGTTGCCCAACAGATCAAATCGGCTTGCCGGATCGATCAGGTCATCCTGTTCGAGAGTGTCCATCCAGGCGACACTTGCCGATATGAAAATGTCTGCCGGGGCGCCGAGCTGGATTTGCCGGGCCAGCGCCGATGACGACGCCAGCGATACCGTCACCGTGCGACCGGTCTCCTGCTGATACTCCGCCGAAATCTCGTCCATCGCGTTTTTCAGGCTGGCGGCGGCGAAGACGGTGATCTCGCCGGCGCTGGCCTGGGTTGCCAGTGACGCCGCCAAGGCGAGACCGGCGCACAGCGCGCGTACCCGGCGGAAAGTGGCGTTGAATGGGGTCGCAAACCGGCTGCCACCGACCATCTGGCTCAACTCTCGTGATTCGGTCCCAAAAGCTCGGCGAATATAAGCATCCGCGCCCCTGGGAACAGCCCACGCGCACTGTGGGTTGGAGCGGGCAGCTTTACCTTGAGATGAGGACCCGCTGATTGGCCGCGGCCGTCTGCCAGGGGGACTCGGTGCCGTCCGGCCAGCGGACCCGCAGCCGCACTTCTTGAGCGGTCCCAAGGCCAAAATGCTCGGGACTGGCGGTGCCGCTGGCGTGACCGCCGCCGACCGTCAACTGCCGGTACCAGCTGTGCTCGCCGTCGGTCACCTCGATGCGCCCGCCAATCGCGCGCCGGTTCGGCGCGGGTTGCCGGACGTCAACCGCCAACCAATTGCCGGGCACTGACGTCACATTCTCGTGGATCTCAAGGCCGGCGTGCCGATTGACGACGACCAGGTCCAGCTTGCCATCAAGGTTCAAATCGGCCAGCGCTGCCCCGCGGCTCCGGGCGGTCGAGGCGACGCCGGCCCGCTCGCTGTACTCTCGGAACCGCCCGTCCTTTTGCTGTATCAAGAGATTGTTGGGGTCGTCCGCGGCCGCGCCCGGCATCGCGTTGACATTGCCCTTGGAGATGAACAGGTCGTCCCGCCCATCGTTGTCGACATCCCCGAAGGCCGGGTGCCAGCCGGTCGACGGCCGATCGTTCGGTCCGGTGTGCGGGACATGCGCGGTGACGCCGAGGCCGAAGGCTGAGTCGACAAACGTCGGGCCAGCCGCGTCTTCGGCCAGGGAGCGCAGCTTCTGATCGCCCATGCTGGTCAGGAAGAACTCCGGCCGGCTATCGCCGAAAAGATCGCGCCCGGCGATCCCCATGCCCCAGATTTTCAGTGGCTGCCATCCATCCGCCGCCGAGTAGAGCCGCGGCGGACCGTCGAAGCGCCATAGCTGCTCCTGGCCTTCCTGACCGTAGTAGTGGCGGTCGTTGCTGACCCGCAGATCGGCGCGTCCCGAGCCATCCCAGTCGATGAACAGCATGGACAGGGGACAGCGGCTCGGCATCAACTCCAGGGGCGCCTCGTAACCGGCAGAGGCAGGACGGTAGACGACATTGACGTCACAGCCGATGTCAGGATCCGTCCGGTCGACGTAATTGCCGAACGCCAGGGTCGGCCACTCGGCGCCGGGTTCCCAAGTCGCGCTGAAGGCGGTGGTCCATCGGTCGGCGCTGGTGAAGCCCCAAGCCTCGTTGGCCTGGGCGAACGTGCATTCGCCGAGGCCGCGCAGCAGCAGGTTCTCACCAACCCGCAGCACGACGAGGTCGAGGATGTCGTCGCTATCGATGTCGAGGGGATAGGCCCCGATCACGCCCAGCCGGTCGGTGACCTCGCCGGGCTTGTGGTTGAAGGCGAGCGGCGGCCCCACCCCGTCGCCGGCATTGACGAGCAGCTTGGCCGCGGTGGTACCGCCGGCGACGTAGAGGTCCAGGAAATCGTCGCCATTGCAGTCGAAAGCGGCCACGCCACCGCCGACAAAATGCTCCCAGCCGCCGGTGTAAGTGTGTTCAAACGCCTGGTCCGGCGCCCGGTCGACGAACTGGACGGGGGACTCCTCCGCGTAGGCGCAGAGGCTCCCGGCCAGGGCGATGACCGCCGCGGCGCTAGGTATTCTCGGAAAGGATGCCCGGCGCATAGCTTCCATCAGGACGTCGGCCCAGAATTATCATCTGCAACACATCGTCTTTGTCGACCTGGTCAACGTCGCCGGTCCAGACATGGCGGCCGTTCTTCATGACCGTGATGCGGTCGGAGAGATCGAAGACATCGTGCAGGTCGTGGCTGATCATGACGATCGCAATGCCTTCCGCCTTCAGATTGCGGATCAGGTCGGCGACCATCTGGGTCTCATGAGGACCGAGCGCGGCGGTGGGCTCGTCCATGATGATGATCTTCGCGTTGAACTGCAGCGTCCGGGCGATGGCGACGGCCTGGCGCTGGCCGCCGGACAGATTGCTGACCGCATCGTGGAAATTGTCGAAGTTCGGGTTCAGGCGCTTCATCACCCGGATGGACGCATGCTCCATGGCGGCTTCGTCCAGGGCGCCGAACCTGGTGGTGATCTCGCGGCCGAAGAAGATGTTGGCGGGCGTGGCCAGATTGTCGGCCAAAGCCAGGTTTTGATAGATGGTCTCGATACCCCAAGCCTTGGCGTCGCGGGGCGTTTGGATGTCGGCGGACTTGCCTTCGATCAGGATCTCGCCGCCATCCCTCGGGTAAGCGCCGGACAGGATCTTGATGAGCGTCGATTTGCCGGCCCCATTGTGCCCCAGCAGGCCAAGCACTTCTCCAGGATAGAGCGTGAGATCCATGTCTTCGACAGCGTGGACGCCGCCAAAGTGTTTGAAGATGCTGCGCATCTCGACCGCCGGCGTGGGTTCGGGCATCAGCGGTTATCTCCGTTTCTTCTGGTAGATCATATCGAGCCAGACGGCGAAGATCAGCACGCCTGCCATGACCATTTGCTGCGGCGAACTCGGTACGCCGATCAGCACCATCCCGTTCTGCAGGCTCTGCATCAGCAGCGCGCCAATCAGGGCGCCGAGGATCGTGCCGACGCCGCCGGCGAGCGAGGTACCGCCGATCACCGCGGCGGCGATGACTTGCAGTTCGAGCAACTGGCCGATGGACAGCGGGGCCGCGTTGAGGCGCGCCGTGGAGATCATGGCGCCGACGGCCGTTAGCATGCCGATGAGGGCGAACGCGCCAGCGACGACCCGCTTGGTGTTGACGCCCGAGAGTTCCGCTGCCTCGGGGTTGCCACCGTAGCCATAGATGTAGCGCCCGAACTTGGTCATGTTGGCGATGTAGGCCATCACTGAGGCGATAATGATCAGCAGCAGGACCGGCACGGGAATACCGCGGCCGAGTTCGGACCGAGGGAAGTTGTAGGCGTTCATGGTCTGGGCGAACAACGCGATCAGGCCGATCCAGACCAATATCATCACCAGCTCGACCCCAATGGGTTTGACTGGAAAACCGAGCTGCCGGCGGCTGTTGCGCTTCCAGAAAATGAAGGCGACCACAATCAATGCGCCGGCGGCGCAAACAACCCAACTCCAGAACTCACCGATCGAACCGCCGCCGAGGATGCTGTAGGTCGAGTCCAGTGGGGTGATGGTTCGGCCCTGGGTGAACAGCCATCCTGCAGCGCGCCAGAACATCAGGCCGCCGAGCGTTACGACGAAAGAGGGAATGCTCAGGAACGCAATAATTACACCCTGAAGCCCGCCGAACAGGGCGCCGGCGGCGAGCATGACGAGGATCGAGATCCACCAACTGTGCGGTCCTTCAAGCGGCAGCACCTCGGTCTGAATGAAGCCGCCGAGAATCCCGAGAAACGCCAGCAGCGAGCCGATCGATAGATCAATCCCGCGTGAGACGATCACGAGGACCATGCCGGTGGCGATGAGCGCCACGACGCTGGTCTGTACGGCGAGGTTCCATAGGTTGCGCGGCGAGAGAAACAGGCCACCGGAGGCCAGGTCGAAGAAGATCCAGATCGCGATGAGCGCGCCGACCATCGACAACAGCCGGGTATCGAGTTCCAGGACGGTTCCGAGCCGCCTTACGCCGCCGGAAAATCCGATGCTTTCTTGCACCGCCATCTCAATCGTCCTCCCCAGCCCAACAGCCGCGGCCATGTCAACGCATGCCAAAGGTCCGGCGGATACCTCGCGCTTCATCACGCTTCTGCACCCCGCCGAGAGCGGCTATTCCGAACTATGTCAGGGATTGCAACCGATTTCAATATCGCGATATAGTGCCGCGAATAATCTGGGAGGAGGTCTATGGGAACCTTATTTCGTTCGGCCATTATGGCTGCTGCCGCTACTGTCGCTCTAAGCACGGCTGCACTGGCCCAGGATGGGATTACAGTCGGCGTTAGCTGGTACAAATTCGCTGACGAACGCTGGCGGATCGACGAGGCCGGGATGCGGGACGTCTTGAAAGCCGCCGGCGCCGAATACATCTCGGCAGACGCCAATTTCTCGGCGGAGAAATCGGTTTCAGATATTGAAAACCTGATTACACGCGGCGCTGATGTGCTGATCATCATGTCCGGCGTGTCCGATGCCGTGAAGCCGGTCGTGCAGAAAGCGCTGGACGAAGGTGTGCCGGTCATCGCCTATGACCAGGTCATCGAGGTTCCGGGCGCTTTCTACGTCTCATTCGACGCCCGTTCGGTCGGTCAGGCGCTGGCCGAGGGCATGCTGGAGGTCGCGCCGGAGGGCAACTATGCGATCATCAAGGGCGACGATGGCGACCCCAATACGCACCAGATGTTCGGGGCGTTCATGGATACGATCCAGCCGAGCCTCGATGCCGGCAGCATCAACTTCGTCGGCGAACAGTTCATTGACGGCTGGCGTCCGGAAACGGCGAAGGACGTTATGGAACAGATGCTGACCGCCAATGACAACAACGTCGATGCGGTCATGGTCATGAATGACGGCATGGCCAGCGGCGTCTCCAGAGCCCTCGAGGAGCAAGGCTTGGTCATTCCGATTTCCGGCCAGGACGGCGCGCCGGGCGCACTCAACCGGATCGCACGCGGCCAGCAGACTTTCACGATCTGGAAGAACGCCTACCAACTTGGCGAAACGGCGGCGGATGTGGCGCTGCGGTTGGCGAAGGGCGAAGATATTTCCGAGAAGGCGATGTTCGATAAGGGTCCTGAAGGCGTCGAGCTGGAGTCGATCCTGCTCCCCGTGCAGCGCATTGACCGCACTAATCTCAACCAGACTGTCGATGTCGGTTGGGCGACGGTGGATCGCATCTGCGCTGGCGTGACCGACAACGCGCCCGAGATCTGTAACTAACTTCCTCACTGACAAGCTAAGGCCCGCCACTTTGGCGGGCCTTTTTTTGTGCGTCGGGGCGGGCCATCGGCGCCTATGCCTGTCGGCGGTGGATCTAGTTGCGGCGCGTGCCGGTCCACCCGAGCAAGCGAATAACCCGGGCGGTCTCCTCGGCCATCACTGGGATGACTTCATTCATGATCTGCAGCCGGTCGAAACGGCTCGGGTCCGCGGCCAGGGCCTGACGCATCCCGTTGCCAAACGACCGGCGCAGACTTGTACCGACATTGAACTTGGCCACCCGGGTCCGAGAGAGGGCGACCAGATCGCTTGGGTCGATCCCCGACGTGCCGTGTATGACCAATGGCACGGTCGTCCGGTTCTCGATCTCGGCCAGTAGGTCAAAGTCGATCTTGGCCGACGGCTCCCGTAGACGATGTACATTACCCACCGAGACTGCCATGGCGGTCAGCCCGCTTTCCTCCGCCAACCGAACGGCTTCTTCGACGTCGGTCTTCTCGGCACGAATATGGTCGCGCCCTTCGGCGTAAGGAACAGAGCCGATCTCCGCTTCGACCGAGACATTCGCTGAGCGGCCATACTCGACGATCCTGCGAGTGCCGGCGATATTGTCGCGGACCGGCAGTTGCGACCCGTCGTACATGACAGACGTCATGCCGGCATCGATGGCACGCTTGACGTTGTCCAACTCATAGCAGTGATCAAGATGCGCGCAGACCGGCACGGATGCTTGCTCCGCTAATATCCGAAATCCCTTGGCGATCACCTCGACCGGTACGAAGTTGGTGTAGTCGAGGCTGGCCGACAGTATAACCGGCGCGCCGATTTCCTCGGCGCCGCGCGTTACCGCGACGGCATCCTCCCAGCCGAACACGTTGAAGCCGGCAACACCGTATTTCCCGTCAACGGCGGGGCCGACAATGGTCTCCAGGTTGACGAGCACCGACCGACCTCACTTGAATTTCGCGATCATGTCCTTGATGCCCGGGATCGTTTCGACCTGATAGGCATGCGTGGGCTGGAAATGCTGCACCAACGGACGCTGGCTGAGCCCACCGAGAATAGTGAAGTAGTACATCTCGTAGCCGGGAGCCGCGACGCACGGGTGATAACCCCGGTCGATCGCGAAGGTCGAACCGTCGACCACATGAAAGGCATTGCCGACAGCCTCACTCTCCGGTTGCAGCAGTTGCAGACCGAAGCCATGGTCCGGCTTGAACCGGAAATTGTAGATCTCGTCGTGGCGAGTCTCATCCGACTGCCGATCGGAGTCGTGCTTGTGCGACGGGAAGCCGGACCAGCCGCCGGCACCGACAGTGAACAGCTCCGAAACGAGCAGCCGGCCGACCCGGCCGACCTGTTTCTGTCCGAGGATGTGCTTGATTTTCCGATGGGTCTTGGTGTCGTCCGAACCGTACTGGACCAGATCGATTTCATTCTTTCGGATAGCGAAGGGCTCAAGCGTCTCGTCGAACAAAGCACCGGCAACAAAGACCTCGGCGTCCTCCGAGGCGCAGACCATTCGGGCCTTGCAGCCCGACGGAATGTACGCCCCTTCGGGCTCGCCGTCCCAGACGTCCTCGCCACGCTCGCCGATACTCTCGAAACTCAATCCTTCCGCTTCGACGTCGACGGAACCGGTGGCCGGCACGATACAGGTCTCATATCTCGGCACCTGATACTCGAAGGCATCTCCTCGCTTCAGTTTGACGATGTTGAAATAGGTCAGCGGCACATCGGCGTTGCCAGCATCGAACAGGGGCTTGTTGTCGTTCTCGTAGGGGGCAATGTGCATTCGTCGATCTCCTAAATCTCGCCTGTAACTATGGCGTCTATTTCGCTAGGGGTCGGCATCGCCGAAGCGCATCCGGGACGGCTGACGACGAGGGCCGCAGCGGCAGAGCCGCGGGCCAGCGCAACCCCGACGGTCCGGCCCTCCAGAAGCGCAAAGACGAGCCCTCCCATGAAGGCATCGCCGGCGCCGAATGGCTTCTTGATGGGGACCGGGTATATCGGTGTTTCAACCACCTTATCCTCGGCAAAAGCCGTTGATCCGGCCTCACCCTTTTTGAAGACGACCAGACCGGCTCCGTTCTCAGCCAGCGTCGTGGCCGTCGCCAGCGGTTCGGCAGCCGGGTCGCCCAGAACCGCAAACTCGTCGTCGTTGCCGATGACTACATCTGACTTCGCCGCGGCGTGACCATAGGTCGTTCGCGCGTCGGCGGCGGATGGCCAAGAGTATGGACGGTAGTCGAGATCGAGAATCCTGACGACGCCCGCCTTGCCGCAGATTCTCAATGCCTCGAACACGGCCGACCGGGAAGGCTCCTGGGCCAGGGCCGTCCCCGTTACAATCACACATGCGGCGCTTTCCAGATCCGCCGTCTGGACGTCGGCGGGTGATAGGCCCAGGTCCGCGGCGCCGTTACGATAAATCACAACCTCGCAATCCGTTTGCCGCGTTTCGGCCAATGCCAACGACGTTCGGTACTGCCCGGTAATGGTGCGGCAGCGCGACAGATCCACGCCGTAGCGTTCGAGTGTCCGGTGTACGTATTTGCCGACCGGGTCGTCGGACAGGCAGCTCAGCAGGCCGACGCGCCCGCCTTGCCGGGCCAGCGAAACGGCGATGTTGGCCGCCGAACCGCCGACGTCGGACTGAAAGGCCGCCGCGGCTTCGGTCTTGGTGCCATCCGGAACCGGATACAGATCCATGCCTGCGCGGCCGATAACGATCGCATCGAGGGGCTTCGACCGATCAAGCCGCAACATGATCAAACACCGCGCCGTTGGCGGGCCCGCCCTTCGTCCCAACTCTCGGCGGCGGCAACGACCTCGGCACGGTCGGAGACCTCTGGCATCCCGACCTCCCACCAGGTGTGACCTTCGGTCGTCCAGCCTTCATGCGGATCGACCTTCAGCGAAATCACGTAGGGCCCGGTCGCGGTCTTGGCTCGACCGAGGGCAGCCCGCAGGTCGGCAATAGACTCAACAGTCTCCGCCTGAGCGCCCATGGCGCGCGCATGCGCCTCAAAGTCGATCGCGAATGGTTCAACACCCAGATTGCAGTCTGCAATCAGGTTGTTGAACGACATGTTGCCGGTGTTGTTCTGGAGCTTGTCGATCACCGCGAAGCCGCCGTTGTCGCAGACGATGACAATGATCTTCTTGGCCGATAGGACCGCCGAGTAGATGTCCGAGTTCTGGATCAAATAAGAACCGTCGCCGACCAGCACAAAGGTGGCCGCATCCGGCTCAGTTTCTTCCTGTGCGATACGGGCGCCCCAACCCCCGGCGATTTCATAGCCCATGCAGGAGAAGCCGAACTCGACATCGACGGTGCCGATACCCTTTGTTCGCCAGTTGGCGGCGACTTCGGCCGGTACACCGCCGGCCGCGGTGACCACTCGGTCGCGCGGGCCGCAGTGCCGGTTCACCGCGCCGACCACCTGGGCATAGCTCATCGCCGCGTTGCTCGGCTTGGTGTTGGCATCGACGTAGGTGTTCCACCTGTCCACCGCGGCAGCGGCGGTGTCGCGCCAGTCGCCGGGCCCGGTCCAGTCCTCCAGCGCCTCGCCAATCAACTGCACCGAGACCTTGGCGTCGCCGACGACCGGCAGAGACATGTGCTTGCTGGCGTCGAACCGGCCGACGTTCACGGCGATGATCCGGGCCTCGCCGTCAAAGGCCGTCCACGAGCCGGTGGTGAAGTCCTGCAGGCGGGTGCCGATGGCGAGAATGACATCGGCCCGGGCGGCGAGTTCGTTGGCCGAGTTTGAGCCGGTTACGCCAATTGGCCCGCAGTTCAGAGGATGGTCGTGGAGCATGTTGGCACGACCGGCGATGGTCTCGACCACCGGGATCCGATGCTTGCTGGCAAACTCGGCCAATTCGGCCGTTGCCAGGCTGTACTGGACGCCGCCACCCGCGATGATCAGGGGGCGCTGCGCCGTGCGCAGCAGTGCTACTGCGTCGGTGACCTCGGCGGGGTCCGGCGCAATCCGGCGAATACGATGATGCCGGGGTGCGAAGAAGCGCACCGGGTAGTCGTAGGCAGTGCCTTGAACATCTTGCGGCAGCCCGAGAAACGTCGGGCCGCAGTCGGCGGGGTCGAGCATCGTGTCGATGGCCGTCGGCAGCGATTGGATGAGCTGGGCCGGGTGGGTTATCCGATCCCAGTAGCGTGCCACTGCCTTGAAGGCATCATTCACCGTGATGTTGGGGTCGGCGAAGTGCTCGACCTGCTGCAGGACGGGGTTCGGCAGCCGGTGATGATAGGTGTCTCCCGACAACAGCAGGATCGGTAGCCGGTTCGAATGGGCCACGCCCGCGGCGGTTACCATGTTGGTGGCGCCGGGGCCGATCGAGGAGGTCGCCACCATGATACGGCGTCTTAGCTTGGCCTTGGTGTAGGCGATGCCGGCGAGCGCCATGGATTGCTCGTTCTGTCCGCGCCACACGGGCAACCGTTCCCGCTGCTCGTAAAGGGCCTCGCCCAAGCAGCTGACGTTTCCATGGCCGAAGATCGCGAACACGCCTGCAAACAGGGATTGGTTGGCGCCATCGACCTCGATGCGCTGGGCAACGAGGTGCCGCACCAACGCTTGTGCCGCCGTCAGCCGTATCGTTCGATCTTGCATGGCGATCCTGCGGAGTTGACGGCGGATACTATCGCGCCGTAAGGTCGCATTGCAACCGGTTGCAATAGAACTCCAAGATCTGGAAGCTGAAGATGAAGAGTATCGGTGTCGGCATCATCGGTGCGGGTTACATGGGCAAGGCCCATTCGGTGGCCATGAAGGCCGTCGGCCCCGTGTTCAACACGCGCCTAAGGCCGGTTTGCGAGATGATCTGCACCACCACGGCCGAAGGGGCGGCTGCCCGGGCCAAAGAATTCGGTTTCAACAGCTCTACCGACGACTGGCGGACGCTGGTCAACAATCCCAAGGTCGAAGCCGTCGTTGTTGCGTCGCCACAGAGCACGCACCGCGACATCGTGACTGCGGCACTCGCCCTGGGGAAACCGGTCTTCTGTGAAAAGCCGCTTGGCGAAACCGTCGAAGACAGCGAAGCGATGGTCGCCGCCGCGAAGGCGGCCGGCGTGGCCAACATGGTCGGCTTCAACTACGTCCGCACGCCGGCGACCCAACTCGCCAAGCAAATGATTGGGGCCGGCGAAATCGGTCGGGTCGTGCATGTCCGGGCCGAGCATACCGAGGATTTTTTGGCCGATCCGGCGGCACCGGCTCACTGGCGAACACGGGACCCGGCCACGGGTACGATCGGCGACCTTGCGCCGCATATGATCAACGGGGTCCTCGCCCTGGGCGGGCCGATCGCGACCCTGGTCAGCGACGTCCAAGTGGTTCACCCGGAGCGAATGGGCCCGGACGGTCCGGAACCGGTGCGCAACGAGGATCAAGCCCATTTCCTCTGCCGTTTCGCCAACGGGGCAATGGGGTCCGTTACGTTCAGCCGCGTCGCGATGGGCCGCAAGATGGGCTATTCCTACGAGATAACGGGTACAGAAGGTGCGCTCGTCTTCAACGGCGAAGACCAGAACGCCCTGCACTTCTACCGCCTCGACGCGCCGCGCGGCCGTGTGGGTTTCACCAAGATCCTCACCGGCCCCGAACACCCGGACTACCTGCCCTTCTGCCAAGGACCGGGTCACGGCACGGGGTATCAGGACCAGATCATTATCGAAGCCAAGGATTTCCTTTCCGCGATTGAAACCGGTGAGCCGATATGGCCGACCTTTGAAGACGGACTGGAGGTGAACCGCATCATTCGGGCAATCCGCCGTTCGCACGCAGAACAAGGTTGGGTTTCCGTCAAATAGGGCTGATGCCGCTCGGAGGAAAAGAGTGTCGATTCGTATCAGTAACGCCCCTTGTTCGTGGGGCGTCGAGTTTCCCGACGACCCCCGCAACCCGCCCTGGGCGAAGGTATTGAACGAGGCCGCGGCAACGGGATATGCGGGCATCGAACTCGGCCCGATCGGTTTCATGCCGGAAGACCCGGCCGTGTTGGCGGATGGGCTGGCCAAGAACGGGCTGTCGCTGGTTGGTGGCGTCGTCTTTCAGCCGTTTCACGACGAGGCAAAGTGGGACAGGGTTCTCGATGCGAGCCGCCGTACCTGCCGGTCGTTGCAAAGCCACGGGGCGGAGCATTTGGTGCTGATCGACTCCATCTCTCCACGACGCGCACCGACGGCTGGGCGCCCCGATGAGGCGGAGCAAATGAACGGTGATAGCTGGGCAAAAATGTTGGACCGGGTCCGCACCGTCGCGAAAATGGGCACGGAGGACTACGGACTGACCGTCAGCATCCATGCGCATGCCGGCGGGTTCTGCGACTTCGAGCCCGAGCTCGAACGGATGCTTGGCGAAATCGACGCAGGCATCCTGAAGATCTGCCTCGACACCGGCCACAGCGTGTACGCCGGCTTCGACCCAGTTGCCTTCATGAAGCGTCACATGGACCGGATCGTTTACATGCACTTCAAGGATATCGATCCGCTGGTGCAGCGGCGGGTCATCGCCAACCGAACTGACTTCTACGATGCCTGTGCCGACGGTATCTTCTGCAACTTGGGGCGCGGTGCCGTCGACTTTCGGGCCGTCCGCGACGTACTTGAGAATGCCGGGTACAAAGGCTGGTGCACTGTTGAACAGGACTGTGACCCACAGGGTTCGACATCGCCGCTCGACGACTCCCGCGCCAATCGCGAGTACCTTCGTTCCATCGGCTTCAATGGCTGACTAGGGGGCCAGACGTCCGTGCAAAAACTCAGCTGGGGCTTGGTCGGCGGCGGCGAAGGCAGCCAAATCGGTTCGGCCCACAGAATTGCTGCCGGTCTCGACAACACGTTCACTTTCGCTGCCGGGGCACTGGACGCCGATCCGGCCCGCGGGAAGGCATATGCCGAACGTCTCGGCATCAGTGCTGACCGCGCCTATGGCGATTGGCGGGAAATGCTGGAGAAGGAGACCGCGCGGCCGGATCGTGTGGACCTGGTGACCATAGCGACGCCCAACGCCACCCACTTCGAGATTTGTCGGGCCTTCCTCAACGCCGGCTTTCATGTGCTTTGCGAGAAGCCAATGACCGTTACCGTCGCCGAGGCCGAGGAACTCGCCGGTCTTGCCCGGCGAACGGGTCAGATCTGCGCGGTGAACTACGGCTATTCCGGTTACGCATTGGTCCGGCAGATGCGCGCGATGGTCGCGCGTGGCGATCTTGGCGCGTTGCGTCTGGTGGTGGCCGAGTTCGCGCACGGCTTTCAGGCTGACGCCAGGGACCAGGATAATCCGCGGGTACGGTGGCGCTTCGATCCGGCGCAAGCGGGTGTTTCGGCAGTCTTCGCCGACTGTGGCATCCACGCCCAGCATCTGGCCTGCTACGTCAACGGCCAGAACATCGCCTCGCTCAGCGCCGACTTTGCGTCATGCGTCACGGGCCGCGTGCTCGAAGACGACGCAATGGTCAATTTCCGGATGACGGACGGTGTAGTCGGGCGCCTCTGGACCAGCGGCGTTGCGATCGGCCGCATGCATGGCCTTACGCTGCAGGTCTTCGGTGAGCAAGGCGGGCTGCGCTGGGCGCAAGAGCAGCCGAACCAGCTCTATTGGACGCCACTCAACAGCCAGACCCAAGTGATCGAACGGGGCGCGGCGGGTCTGTCGCCCGAGGCGCAACGCGCGTCGCACGTGACGATCGGCCATCCGGAGGGCATGCCCTTGGCCTTCGCCAACATCTACAAGGATCTGGCCGACGTCATCCGGGCCCGTCAGGCCGGCAAGGCAGCCGACCCCCTCGCCGAAAGCTATCCCACGGCGGAAGACGGGCTGCATTCCATTCGAATCATCCACGCGGCCGCCCAATCGGCCCAGGCGCGCGGCGCGTGGGTCGATCTGTCTTAGAGCGCTGACTGCAGGGGCCGCAGCGACCCGCGCTCGACCAGGCTGCACGGAAACAGCCGGCTCTCGGGAGCGCGGTCCGGTTCGTTGACGAGCGACACGACTTGGTCGACCGCGGTGAGCGTGATCTCGCGAATGGGTTGGCGTATCGTTGTCAGGTCATACGAACGCCAGGCGGCCATCGTCAGGTCGTTGAATCCGATTAGCCCGATGTCCTCCGGTACTTCGAGCCCTAGCTCGCGACAGGCGTCGCGGGCGCCCATCGCCAGAATGTCGTCGCCGCAGAAGATCCCGTCCAACTGCGTCTCGGCGAGCAGGGCCCTGAGCGCGCTGCTGCCGGCGTCGTGCGTGTACTCCTCGGCAAAGCGCCTGGCCCGAATGGTCAAGCCGGCTTTCTTCATCGCCTTGCTAAAGCCTTTGAGCCGATCTTCTGTCGAGGTCGCGTCGCGCGGTCCGCCCAGAATGCCAATGGCCCGGTAGCCGCCGTCAACGAAGCGCCGCGCCGCCAACTCCCCACCATGGGCGTTGTCGACGGTGATGACGCTGGTGTCGCCACCCTTTGTGTAGCGGCCAAATGCATGAACAACCGGCAGGCCCGCATCCACGAAAGAGCCAACGAACTCAGGCGACAGCGTCGATGATGCGAGAATCACGCCGTCGACACTGTATTGCAGCAACATGCGCGCCGACGCTGCCGGATCGCTGTTCTCCGTCAGGTTCAGCAGCAAGGGGCGCAAGCCACGGTCCTGCAGCCGCCGGGTGAAGAGATCGAAAACCTCCATGAAGGCCGGGTTTTCGAAGTTGTTGGAGACAAGGCCGATCAGCCGGGTGCGGCGAGTTGTCAGGCTCCGTGCCAGCGCGTTCGGAAAGTAGCCGAGCCGCTCGGCCGCGGCCTCGACCTTCGCCCGGGTGCGACCCGACACGCTGGCGCCATCAGTGAAGGTTCGCGAGACCGCCGACCTGGAAACACCAGCCGCCTCGGCGACATCTTGGACAGTTACCCGACCGGGCCGCTTCAGTTTCATCGTCGCCAGGAAATAGTTAGAGATTTCATCATCTTCGCTCGAAAGAGTACTTCGTCAGTTCTTCGTCTTCAATATCCTGCAATCGGTTGCAAAACCCTATCCGCCGTGACAGACTCATAGTGTCGGGCTCTGCTGGATCGGGAGGAGGCAGATGGTGGCACAAACCGAAAACACCAAAACCGTTGGTTGGAACGCGTCCGTCCCGCCAAACGGCTTCGCGAACCGGCCGAAAGAGACACTCTACAACGATAACCCGCAAGGTCTCGACACGCCGATGGGTGAGATCGAGATCGAAACGACGCCTGAGCACCGAAATCTGGTGGGCGGTGACCCGACCTGCGCGACGTGGACCCGTGCCTATGACGACCCGAACGTGGTCGCCCTACGCGAGCGGCTGCTCCGGGAAAACGGCATAAAAGGCCTGGAGATTCAATCGCCTAGCGACGTCAAACGCGCCGCCGACCGGTTCAACCGAGACGGATTCGTGGTGGTTCGCGATGCGCTCAGCCCCGCACAACTGGCCAGAATACAGGCGGCGTCGGCGCGGGCAATCGAGAGCCTCATGGCTGACGACCCGGACTGCTCGGCCGGCGGCGGCGCTGGCGGCCTGCCCCACCGCTACTCGTTCGGCGGTGGTTCGGCCTCGCGGCACATGCTGCATGAGAAAGCGTGGTGCGAACTCATCGATCTGGAGACGCTGACGCCGATCCTGACCGAGATCTTCGGCTCAGCCAACTACGTCGTCGGCGGTGGCGGCGGCGACATCGCGATGCCGGGAGCGATCGAGTATCAGGGCCTGCATTCGGACAATATGTGGTCTGAACTCCCCGACCCCTTCGGGCACATCAATATGCGGGACCTGCCGGTCCCGGTGCTGACCGTCAATTTCCCGATGGTTGACCTGACACCGGTGAACGGCCCGATCCGCCAGATCCCGGGCAGCCAGCGTTGGCGCGCGCCGATCCCCAACCTGGCCGATGAGCCCGACTGGATGAAACTGAGCACGGTATGCCCGGCGCCCGCCGGATGCGCCGTATTGCGCGATATCCGAGCCTGGCACGGTGGAACGCCTAACCTCTCCAGGGAGGTCCGGGCTATGCCGAACATCGAGTACTACGCGCCCTGGTTCCGCAGCGAGGGCATCATGCGATGCATGCCGTACGAAAGGTGGGAGGAACTCTCACCACACGGGCAACGCACCTCCCGCCTTGTCGTTTGCGACAGAGGCGAGGCCGTGATCGGTGCGGGCTATATGCATCCACGGGCCAAGATGCGGGAGAAGTTCAAGGAAGAGCAGTTTAGTCGGATGAGCCAGCGTGAGGTGGACGCCTATCTGCGCCGGCTCTAAGGACGGTTTTCCTCTCAACAGTCCGCTTCGACCTTGACGTTCAGCTCCAATCGCCGCAGAATTGCAACCGATTGCAAAACAAGAATGCCAGCGAGTTGGAACGATTTCAACTCCGTAACATTCAAGGGAAGGGACATATGACCCAGTTGAGACGCGCGCTCCTCTTGGGCGCGGTGTTTGGTGCAACCGCCATCGGCCCGGCTTGGGCGATCGGCGGTGGCGGCGAGTTGGTGGTTGTCGCCAACCAGGAGCCGCAGTCCATGCAGGCCCAGGTCACCTACAAGGAAATCAACGGCGTCGGGCTTCGCAACGTTATCGAAAACCTGACGCGCCTCGACCCGGCGACCAACGAGGTCCTACCAATGCTGGCGACCAGTTGGGAACAGGTCGAGCCGACCGTCTGGCACTTCACGCTGCGCGACGGCGTGGCGTTCCACGACGGCACCGCGTTGGACGGCGAGGCCGCAGCAGTCAGCATCAACTGGCTCTACGACCCCGAGAACAATTTCAGTGTGCGGGAGATGATGGGCCCGCAGATCACCGCGGAAGCCGTCGACAAGTCGACCGTGGCAGTGATTACCGAGACGCCGGACCCGCTGTTGCCACGGCGGATTTATCTGGCAGGTCTGACCTCCGCCAAGCAGATCCTCGAAGACCCGGCGGCGCATGACGTGCATCCGATCGGCACCGGCCCCTACGTTTTCGACGAATGGGAGCAAGGCCAGTTCTGGACGGCCAAGGCCAACGCGGATTGGTGGGGCAACGCGGCAGAAGACACTTATGGCGAGATCTTCTTCGACAGCCTGCGTGTCGTCTGGCGGCCTGAGCCGATCGTGCGGGCGGCCATGGTCGAAAGTAAGGAAGCCCACATCGCAATGTTCCTGACAAAAGAGGAATGCGAGCGTTTCGATGGCGAGGCGGACATCAAATGCTTGGTCAAGGGCTCCGACACGTTCCTGCAGTTCAGGCTCGACTATCACGGCGCGCATCCGTTGCTTGCCGACACCGACTTCCGTAAGGCGATCTTCACTGGGATCGACTGGGAAGGCATCCGGCAGAACCTGATGGGGCTCGGCGAGCCGCTGGCGGGGCAGATGTTGCCGAGCGTGGCAACCGGTTTCCACGATGAGATCGCGCAGTACGCATACGATCCGGCCGGCGCCCGAGCAATCGTCGATCAACTGAAGGGTGGCGGCGCGGAAATTCCAAGCGTCCATATCTCGACCCGGCAGGGCTCGACACCGCGCAATGGCGAGATGGTCGAGGCGATGGGCGCCATGCTGACGTCCGTCGGCGTACCGACCACCGTTGCCGTCGAAGAACCCGGTGTGTTCAATCCGCGGGCCACAACCAAGCCAAATCCGGAACGGGCCTATGCCTGGCTGCACGTGCAGGCGAACCCGCTGATGGACTACGGCGCGACCTTCGGTGCTCACTATTCCTGCGGCGGGATCGTTTCGGTGTTCTGCGATCCAAGCTTTGACCAGCGGGCTGCCGCGGCGGGTTCGCTGACCGGTGACGAGCGCCACCAGGCGTTGCGCGAATTGGTCAAGGAGGGTCATGACCGCTACGTCGTTGCCCCGGTCGGGCTGCTGCAGCGCGCCTATGGCGTGCCTGAGGGGCTTGAATGGGACTTTGGCCTGGATCACCGCATCATCGCGGTGAACATGCGGCTAAACTAAGGGTTCTCCCTGTTGGCGGGGGTGTAGACAAGCATTACCCCCGCCAACGAATTTGGCCGGAGACGCTGTGATCAGCGCGATAACAGGTGGCTACTTCGCGCGCCGGCTGCTGACATCGATCATCATGCTGGTGCTGGTCATGTCGGTGGTTTTTTTCGCCGACCGGCAGATCGGCGACCCGGCGCGCATGGTGCTCGGCACGACCGCCACCGAAGACGATGTGCGGGAACTGCGCGAGCGAATGGGGCTGGAGGATCCGATGTGGGTCCAATACCAGCGTTTCATCGTCGGGATGGCGTCCGGCGATATGGGTGATACTTTCCGGTACGGGATCAGCAAACCGCTCAACCACGGTGAGATTCCGGACTCGCGCAAGACCTTGCCGATTGCCATGGACCGGCTCCCGCCGACCCTACTGCTGGGCGGTGCGACCATCCTGTTTTCTGTTATCGTCGCCTTGCCGCTCGGGATCTATGCCGCGGTGCGGCCCCGAACGTTCGGCGACCGGATGGTCAATGTACTGTCGCTCGCCGGTGTCTCGATCGTCGAATACTGGTTCGCGCTGATTCTGATTCTGCTGTTCGCGGTGCAGCTCGATTGGCTGCCGACCTCAGGCTACGGCACGGCAGCGCATGTGGTGTTGCCGGCCCTAGCCCTGTCACTGCGGCCGATCGGCCGGATTACGCAGATTGCCCGGTCATCCATGCTCGACGAGCTGGCCAAACCTTACATTACGGCAGCGCGGGGGCGCGGTATTCCGTTGCGCAAGATCGCCTCAGTGCATGCCTTGAAGAACGCCGCCATTCCCATCGTCACGACGATCGGCGACGAGACGATCAACGTCGTGACCGGTGTCATCATTATCGAAACGGTGTTCGGGTGGCCGGGCATCGGGGCGTTGACCGTCGAGGCGCTGGCCATTCGGGACGTGCCGTTGATCGAGGCGACGATCTTCCTGTTGGTGCTGATGGTGTTGGCGATCAACCTGATTGTCGACCTAATCTACACGGTGCTGAATCCCCGGGTGCGGTTCGGCGCATGACCGCTGAGACGGACACCGCCACTGAGGTCGTGGAGGAACGGCAGGCGCGCGTCACGAGCCGCGATCTGCTGGTTGCCCTTGCACGCGATCCGGTGGTCCTGCTGGCGGTGGTTTTCCTGGTAACGTTGGTGTTTGCGGCAACGTTTGCCGGGTGGATCACGCCCTACGATCCGCTGACACCTAACATCTTCGCCGGACGTGCGCCGCCGCTTTCGACCGTGTCGGGTCTCGGCGGGGTCGAGCAGTTCCATCTGCTCGGCACCGATGCGCTGGGCCGGGACATGCTGACACGCTTGCTGTTCGGGGCGCGGGCGTCGTTGGCGGTCGGGTTTGTCGCGGTTGCGGTTTCCGGCATCGCTGGAACCACGCTAGGCCTGCTCGCCGGCTTCTATGGCGGCCGGGTCGAAACCGTGATCATGCGTGCCGTCGATGCGTTTATGGCGGTGCCGTCGCTGCTGATCGCGCTGTTCGTGCTGTTCCTGATCGGCGGCGGGCTGATCAACATGGTGCTGATCCTCGCGTTCGTGCGCTGGGTCGTCTATGCCCGGCTGGCGCGTGGCATCACACTGTCCTATCGCCAGTCGTCGTTCGTCGAGGCGGCCCGGTCGATCGGGGCGTCGGATATGCGGATCATCTTCCGCCATATCCTGCCGAACATGATGTCGCCGCTGTTGGTGTTGGCGACCCTTGAGATTGCGCTGCTGATCCTCGCCGAGGCGGGGCTCAGTTTCCTCGGGTTCGGATTGCAGCCGCCGGAGCCTTCATGGGGGCTGATGATCGCGCGCGGGCGCGAGTATTTGCGCGAAGCCTGGTGGATGATCACGTTCCCGGGTCTGGCGATCTTTCTGACAACCCTGAGCCTTAATCTGCTGGCGAACTGGCTGCGGACCATTACCGATCCGGTGCAGCGATGGCGATGGCTGATATAGCGCGGACCGCCGCTGTGGCCGAGGTTGCAGCGCCCGTGCTGCGGGTGACGGACCTGCAGGTTGCGTTTCAGACACCGCATGGCCGGGTTAGCGCGGTGAACGGCGTCAGCTATGAGATCCGTCCGGGTGAGACGGTCGGCATCTTGGGGGAATCCGGTTCGGGTAAGAGCGTCAGCGTCGGGGCGATCATGGGATTGCTTGACTCGCCACCGGCGGAGATCGGCGGGCATGTCTATTTCCGGGATACGGATCTGCTCAACGCGCCGCCAGCGGAGACGCGCCGCATTCGCGGGGACCGGGTTTCCATGGTGTTTCAGGACGCGGTCACGGCGCTCAACCCCGGTCTGACGGTCGGCTATCAGATCAGCGAGATGTACCGGGTGCATCGCCCGGGCACGTCAAAGCGCGACGCACTCAACAAGGCGGTGGCGTTGATGGATCAAGTCAAGATCCCTTCGGCGCGGCAGCGGGTCCGCAGCTATCCCTACGAATTCTCCGGTGGCATGAGCCAACGCATTATGATCGCCATGGCGATTGCTCTGGCCCCCGATGTGTTGATTGCTGACGAACCCACGACCGCGCTGGACGTCACGGTGCAAGCGCAGATCATGCAGTTGCTGACCGAACTGCGCGAGCAAACCGGGATGGCGCTGATCCTCATCACCCACGACATCGGAGTGGTTGCCGAAACCGCCGACCGCGTGATGGTCATGTATGGCGGCCGGGTCATGGAGAGCGGCCCTACTGCCGAGGTCGTGGCGCGGCCCGCGCATCCCTACACGATTGGCCTGATGAACTCGGTGCCGCGCGCCGAGATGAAACATGAGAAGCTGCGCACTATTGAAGGGGCGCCGCCGGTGCTGACGGCCATGCCCAGCGGGTGCCCCTTCCATCCGCGGTGTGCGAAGCGCCAGCCGGAATGCTCGCGGGACCGTCCATCGCTGCAGAGTGTGGCGCTGGGCCGCGAGAGTGCCTGCCACTTTGCGGCGGAGGTGCTGGGTGCCTGACGTCGTGGCATCCGCGGCTCCAAGAGCCAGCCTTGGCGAGCCGCTGCTGCAAGTGCGCGATGTGAGCAAGCACTACCCGGCCCGCGGTGACGCGCTACTGAAGGCGGGCGGCGTAGTGCGCGCGGTGGACGATGTGAGCTTCACCCTGCACCGGGGTGAAACCTTGGGGATTGTTGGCGAGTCAGGTTGTGGCAAGTCGACACTGGCGCGGGTGTTGCTGCGGCTGGTCGAACCGACCGGCGGCCAGGCCCTATTTGGCGACACCGACATCTTCCAACTCTCGCGCCGCGAAATGCGCCGGCATCGCCGGCGGATGCAGATTGTCTTTCAGGATCCCTTTGCCTCGCTCAATCCGCGGATGACGGTGGCGCAGATCATTCGCGAACCGTGGGCCATCTTCCCCGATGCACTGCCGCGGCGCGAGTGGAGCGACAGGATCGCCGAGCTGCTGACCCGGGTTGGTTTGGGTCCCGACGATGGGCACCGCTACCCGCACCAATTCTCCGGCGGTCAACGGCAACGCATCGGTATTGCGCGGGCGTTGGCGCTCAATCCGGAGATCGTCGTGTGCGACGAGCCGGTGTCGGCGCTCGATGTTTCGATCCAGGCGCAGGTCATCAATCTACTCGAGGAGATCCAGGAAGAGTTCGGCCTGTCGTACATCTTCATCGCCCACGACCTGTCGGTGGTGCGCCATATCTCCGACAGGGTTGCGGTGATGTATCTGGGGAAGATTGTCGAGATCGGCACCTGGCAGCAGATCTACGATCATCCGGCGCACCCCTATACCCAGGCATTGCTGTCGGCGGCACCTGCGATCGATCCGGCCGAACGTCGGGACCGGGTCATTCTGCAGGGTGAAGTGCCAAGCCCGATCAATCCGCCCTCCGGCTGCCGGTTTCGCACCCGCTGCCATATGGCCGAGGCGGTATGCGCGAACGAGGCTCCGGAACTGAGCGGCGACCCGACGCAGCGCGCCGTGGCGTGCCATTTCGCTGACTCCGACCGCGGAATGGACGCCCCTATACAAGCCAACTCAGCCTAGGAGGGAAAATGTCCGATCCGGTCGCACTCACTGCCCCCTATTGGTCAATGGTCGGCAACTGCTACCCCGGCGCACCCAGCGAGGTGAGTCCGGTTGACTTTCGGACGCGCGTCGAAACGGCCAGCAAAGCCGGGTATCGCGGGATTGGCTTCGGCCACGCAGACATCATGTCGGTGTCTAGCAAGCTCGGTTTCCACACCATGCGACAGATCCTCGACGATAACGACATGGTCTATGTCGAGGTCGAGATGGTCATGGACTGGTTCACCGACGGCGAGAAACGAAAGAACTCGGACGCGGTCCGGTCCGACCTGCTGCGCGCCGCCGAGCAACTGGGCGCCTGGCACATCAAGGCCGGCGGGGAGTTCGACGCACCGACCGACTGGCCGATGGAGGGCATGGTCCGCGACTTTGAGGTGCTTTGTCGGCAGGCGGCCGACGTTGGTACGCGGGTCGCGCTTGAGATCATGCCGTTCACCAACCTCCGGTCCATCAATCAGGGTGCGGATCTCTGGCAGGGCGCGGGTGCGTCGAATAGCGGTATCATTCTCGACATCTGGCACATGGTCCGGGGTGGCATCGACTTCGACGAGATCCGCAGCATGCCCGCCGGCAGCATCTCTTGGATCGAACTGGACGATGCCCAACCCGAGGTTCAGGGATCCCTGTTCAACGACACGATCAACCACCGGGAGCCGCCGGGCGACGGATGCTTCGACATCCCGGGCTTTGTCGGCGCGGTCCGCGACGCGGGCTACTGTGGGCCGATGGGCGTCGAGATCATCTCCCAGGCGCATCGGGTACTGCCGATCGAGGATCAGGCGCGGCGGGGTTTCGACGCGGCGAAGCGTGAACTCGATGCGATCGGCATTGCGGTGGCCAGCTAGGCCACGGTCCTAGTGGGACCGCTTACGACCGGTCTGCTGTTGTAGTTCGTCCTGGAAGCGGTCGGCGGTCCAACCGCCATTAAGCGCGCGAAGCATCAGTTCCTGCTGGCTTTCCGGCGCCATGGCGTCCATGGGCGCGTCGATATCCAGATTGGACGGGAATGGATAGCCCTCGGCGCAAGCCGCAACAACGTTGTCGACCTCGCCCGCATCGAGAACCTTGCTGTTCCGCAGATCCTTGAGGACCGGGTACATATGCTCGCTCATGCGGGCCCGGTCGACGATCTCGATCGAACGGCCGTAGCCGGAGCCAATTTGCATTAGGTTCGCGATCCGATCGATGTCGGACGTCCTGTTCTCTCCGGCCGCGTGGAACACGGCGGGATTGAAGAAGAAGGCGTCGCCTTTGTTCAGCGGCAGTTGCGCGTGATGTTCCTCGAAGTAGTCGCGGAACTCGTCGAGCAAAGATGCAAGATATCCGCCCAGATAGGTCTGCGAATATGGCAGCAGTTTTGTCGGGCCCGTTTCGACCGGCATGTCGCAATGGGCCACGCCACCCTGCAATGTCAACATCGCGGACAGCCGGCGAACGCGCGCCGGATAATCCTTGATACGGTCCTGGGACTGGAATCCCATGTGATAGTCGCAATGGCAGGTTTGGGCTTGTCCACCGGGCCGCACGACGTTGACCTGCGTGGTGATCTGATAGAGCGGTCCGAGCCAGGCGCGGCTGGCGAGTGGAATGACATGGTTGGCGTTGTACCGGGCGAACAGGTCCGGCGCCTCCATGCACAGTTTCTCATGGGCGTTCCAAAGCCGGCTGTTCGCCCCAGGGGCGGCGAAATGATCGCCCGTGCCGGCAGAGGTCTGGCGCTCCCGCTCGATGAGCGCGTTGAGCACCTCGGTGACACTATCAATGAGATCCAGGTCCTTGTAGGCCCCTCGCACGACGACGATGCCCGGACCGTCGGCGAAGACGTCGTTCCATTCCGCCATATAGGCCTTGAGCCGATCGCCGTCGCCGATCGCTGCCCGCACCTTCGACCCATCGTAAATTGGGATGCGGGCCATGATGTCTTCCGCCAGGGGCACGGTTTCAGGCGGTGTGTCGACCTCAACGGCGGCCTTGAAATCGTCCAGTGAGCAGGCCTTTTCATCCAGCCAGACGCCACTGCCCGCCCGTACGACCTGATCCATGAGTTCCTCCCGCTAGACCGCTCGAACGTTAGCAAGGTACACTCCTGGATCGATCAGTCCCACATTTCAGATACATCAAAATCGCATCAGAAATGAGCAACTCAAGGCGCTTCCTCGTAAAGGAGATCGCACTGCAGGCCGGCGTCGGCACAGCGACTGTCGACCGGGTGCTGAACGATCGCGGCGGTGTGCGCCAGCAGACGGTGCAACGTGTTCGGCACGCCATCGAGGAGCTTGAGCGGCAGCAGCGGCACACTGCGTTTCAGGGCCGCAAGTTCATGATCGATAGTCTCGTCGAGGCGCCCGAGGATTTTGCCAACTCCTTCAAGACGGCGGCCGCCGCTGAGTTGCCGCTGCTGCGGCCGGTGGTCTTTCGGATGCGCACCGACATTCGGCCGCACTTTCCGATCGCCGAGATTGAACGGTCCCTCGACCGAATTCGACGGCGCGGGAGTCATGGTGTGATTCTAATGGCGCCGGATGCCAGACAGGTTCGTGCGCAGATCGACCAGTTGACAAAGACCGGGATCCCCATCGTTACCTTCGCCACTGACATTCCGGAGTCCGGGCGTCTTGGGTATGTCGGCCTCGACAATCGGCAGGCGGGCGAGACTGCCGCGTTTCTGATGCGGCGGTGGCTGACGATGGAGGATCCGCATGTCCTCATCACCATCCGTAACAACCGCTTCCGGGGCGAGGAGGATCGCGAGTTGGGTTTCCGGTCGGCGATGCGCCGCGCGTTTCGCCGGCCACGTTTGACCGAACTGGTCGAAGACCCGGCCTCGGGCCAAACGATCCAGCAACAGTTTCGCGACGTCATTGCCGAAATGCAAAAGTTGGACGCGGTCTATTCGATCGGCGGCAGAAACCGGGAAGTTCTGCAGATCTTGGAAGAAAACGGCCGACGCGCCAGCGTGTTTTTGGCGCACGATATGTACGCAGAGAACCGGCAGCTGCTTGCCAGTTGGAAAATCGATACCGTCATCGACCATGACTTTCGCGAAGACCTGCGCAACGCCTGCCGGATGCTGATGAGCTACCATGGGGTGGTGGACGAGCAGCCGCCGCCAACCACGTCGCCGATCCGGATCGTCGTGCCGCCGATGTTGTCCCGCGAGCCGGAGGTTGTTTCCTATCTCACGCGCCGCCGGCCCATATTGTCGGAACGCGAACGTCCAGATTGAGTCCAAGCCTCCCGCGGCTCTGGCCGCAGTAAGGTCCAAAGGAAGCCGATGACAGACGGGGGCCGCGCCTCTGCTACCTCGGTCTTCTGCATGCCGATGTCGCGCAGCATTTGCTCATCGAACGCTGCCAGAATGCGGCAGTCTCGGCGTTCCTGTTGCCAACTCCGAAAACGTTGCCAGCGAGACGGTGCCTGCAGCGCTTCCAGAGTCGGCTGGGGTGACGGCAAGGAGCGGGTTGGAAGGTCGCGGACAACAGGAGTCCCCACCAACCGCAGCTGGGGTCGGGTTGTCTGAACTCTATCCGCGACAGGTGCAACGCAACAGGTTGCTCGTGAACAAACGCCCATGGCTCGCCCTTTTCTTCTACTATTCTGGTTATATCGTTCTATAGAACTGAAATGCGAGTGTCGGATATGGGAGGCAGGGTTGCGTGACGTGCGGGTCCTTCGGGGCTCCAACTGCAGCCGTTTTCCGACATTTGCAATTTGCAAACTTTCTTTGCATAAAATAGGCCGTTGCAATCAGAAACCCCGGACCAAGAGGCGGGTGTGGAAAAGCTAAAACAGCGCACGAGCCAGGCCGACGTCGCCCGCGCGGCCGGTGTGTCGATAAGCACCGTCTCGCGGGTGCTCTCCGATGTTCCAGGCATCAGCGAAGATGTCAGGCGCGACGTCAGATCAGTCGCCGAACAACTCGGCTACCGTCAGCGCACATCGACCCGGCCGGCAAAACTCCATGATATCGTTGCGTATTTGCACGTTCGGCAGGCGACCGGTTCGGTGTCCACCATGTACCAGGCGATCATCGAAGGGATCAAAGCCGAGGCACAGCGGCTAGGGATACCAATGGTTGTTCGCGCGAGAGACGAGACTGTTTCCGGTGCCCTTGATGTACCGAGCCTCCCGAGCACCGGGTTGATGTTTGTCGGGCTGGATCCGGAAGACTCGGTCTTCGAGAGGATCGCCGAGACCGGTAATCCAGCCATCTTGGTTAATGGCCTCGATCCGCAAATGAGGGTCGATGCCATCGCCCCGGCTAATTTCTTCGGTGGGCGGGCCGTGGCGAACCATCTGGCTGAACTCGGACACACACGGGCCATCATCCTATCCAGCGTCCGGCGGTGGACACTGCGGCGCAGAATCGAAGGCTTCCAGGCAGGCCTGCGGGAAAACGGGATCCCTGCCGCCGAGGTTATCGAGCTGCCCGACCTCAACAGCGATTGGGCGATCGCCAAGCTGCGGGAACGCCTTCAACACGGCGGATTCGAGGCCACAGCAGCGTTTTGTGGCAATGACACGGTCGCGCTAGGGGCGATCGAAACGCTGCAATCCGAGGGCATCCGGGTCCCCCAGGACTTCTCCGTCGTCGGTTTCGACGACTTGCCGTTCGCCGACATTGTGAGCCCGCGGATCACCACCATCCACGTGGCTTGGGAAGAAATGGGGCGCCAAGCCCTGACCCTACTGGAAGGCCAGGCGCGCCGCCGGCACCGGGCGCCGTTGCAGGTGCAGGCCGGTGTCCGCCTCGTCACCCGGGAGACCACCGCGGCGCGCTAACCGGCAGCAAACCCTGCAAGTTCCAGTTTACTTTTGCATGTTTGCATTTTTTGCTCTACCTTGCATTCCATGCAGGGAGAGAACATGCCGAAGCGCTTGAAAACACTCGTGTTGGTGCCGCCGCGCACCTATGCGCAGCTGTTCACGCCGGTGCATCTTGATCGCCTGCATAGCCTCTGCGAAGTGGCGGCGCCGCTTCCGTGTGCCTCCCTCACGGACTCAGCGGCGGCGCCCCACCTCGCCAGCACTCAAGTCATCATCACTGGATGGCGCACCCGAAATCTGGCGGTCGCGGACCTTGCCCGTCTCCCGAACCTGCAACTCATCGCCCATTCCGCCGGGTCGGTGAAGGATATCGTCGACCCGGACTTGTTGGAGGCCGGGATACGGGTGACTTCGGCGGCCAATACAAACGCCCGTCCGGTCGCCGAGTTCACTCTTGCTTACATCCTGCTGGAGAACAAAGCGGTTCCCCAGCTCGCGGATCTGTACAAGCAACATCGCCGGGACTTTCGACGTGACGCGTATCCAAACATCGACAAGGTCGGCAACATTGGGAGGACCATAGGTATTGTCGGCGCCTCCCGCGTCGGGCGCTGCCTCCTAGAGTTGCTAAAGCCGTTTGATCTCGATGTGCTGGTGTACGATCCGGTCCTAACGGATGCGGAGGCCCAGGCGCTTGGGGTTAAGCGCTGCGACCTCGATCAGTTGCTGCGATCCAGCGATATTGTTTCTCTCAATCTTCCCGCGCTGCCGTCGACCCGCCACCTGATCGGGGCGCGGGAGTTGGCGTTGATCGGCGACGGCCGACTTCTCATCAACACCGCCCGCGGCGCGGTGCTCGATCACGACGCGCTGATTGCGGAAGCCTCCTCCGGGCGACTTCGCGCGGTTCTCGACGTCACCGAACCGGAGCCATTGCCAAGCGACAGCCCGCTCTTCGACCTTCCCAACGTCGTCGTTACCCCACATGTCGCCGGGTCCGTCGGCCGGGAGATACACCGCCTCACGGACCATACACTCGATGAGATTGAGGCGTTTGCCAGCACCGGCACGCTGCATGACGAGGTCCGGCGCGAGCTTTGGGACGTCGCGGCATGACCGCATTCCTGCCGGGCCTTTGCTCCGTCACGTTCCGGAAGCTGCCGGCAGGCGCGGTGATCGACCTCGCGCTTGCGGCGGGGTTGAGCGGCATCGAATGGGGTGGCGACGTTCACGTCCCGGCCGGTGACGAGAAAACGGCGCGCGACACGGCTCGCCGCTGCCGAGACGAGGGCCTGGCGATACCGTCATACGGCACCTACATCCGTGCCGGCGCGACAGACCCCCAACAGCATATCTCACCGGTGCTCGACAGCGCCGCGGCGCTCGGCGCGACCAACATCCGCATCTGGGCCGGTGACAAAGGGTCGGCAGCGGCGGATGGGGGCCAGCGCAAGCGTGTCGCCGATGCGGTGCGTGAATGCGCCGCCGCTGCCGAACCCCACAGCATCAGGGTGTCGCTGGAGTATCACCGCAACACGCTGACCGACACGCTGGCGTCGACGATCGATCTCCTGGCCGAAGTCGATCATCCGAATTGCTTCACATATTGGCAGCCCGTGCCCGAGACCCCGGCCGACATCGCAGTTGCGGAACTCCGGGATTTGTCGGACGCCCTGTCGCACCTGCACGTCTTCCACTGGCTCAGCGGAAATGTCCGACGCCCGCTGGCGGAAGGAGAAACGTTCTGGAACCGGGCCATCGAGGGACCGTCAGGCGGTCAATGGACGGGCGCCCGATACGCGTTCTTGGAATTCGTCCGCGACGACGACCCTGAACAATTCGCCGCCGATGCAGCGGTTCTCACCGGCATTCTGGCGACCGGCACCGGACAACACCAAAATGAGTCAACCTAGGAGGAACGATGAAGCAAACACTGCGTTTAACCATGGTCGCAGGTGTCGCGCTCGGCGCACTTGTGGCCGGTGCGGCAAGTGCCGCCGACTATAATGAAGCGCCGGGTCTGGCGGCGATGGTCGCCGATGGCAAGCTGCCGCCGGTTGCGGAACGGTTGCCCGTCAATCCAGTCGTCCTCGAGCCGATCAACGAGATCGGCAAATACGGGGGCACTTGGCGGTCGGCGCTGAAGGGCGCCGGCGACGTAGGGTGGATCCGCCGGACGGTGGCGTACGACCCGCTGGTCGCGTTCAGTATCGGCTGGGATGCCGTCGTGCCCAACGTTGCCGAATCCTTCGAGGCCAACGAGGAAGGCACCGTCTTCACGTTCAAGCTGCGCGAAGGACATAAGTGGTCGGATGGCACGCCGTTCACCGCGCACGATATTGTCTTTGCCTACGACTACATGACCAGCGACGAGTACTTCGAGAGTGTGCCTGCCCATATTAAGAACGTTGCTTCGGCGGAGGCGGTGGATGACCTGACGGTCAGGCTCACGCTGCCGGAACCCAACGGTCTCTTTCTACAGCGCATGGCGTCGGTCGACGGGATGCAGCCGCTGGTCTATCAGCGCGAATACTGTTCTCAGTTCCACATCGACCATAATCCCGATGCCGATGCCCAGGCCAAAGCAGCCGGGCTAACGGGCTGGTCGGAAGCACTCTACGAGGCCTGCGACCTCGACAACTGGCATGACGCCAACCGGCCGACGTTGTTCGCTTGGCAGCCGACGGCGCCTTACGACGGGCTGTCACCGCAGGTCACCTTCGAGCGTAATCCCTACTACTTCAAGGTCGACCCCGAGGGGAACCAGTTGCCTTATCTCGACGGTTTGTCGATGACGCAAACCGCGTCGACCGAAGATATCGTTCTGAAAGCGCTGAACGGTGAAATCGACTTCATGAACCGGCACATCGCCAGCTTGTCAAACAAGCCGCTGTTCTTCGATGGTCAGGAAGCAGGCGGGTTCTATTTGTACGAAACGGTTGAGTCGTTGATGAACACCGGCACGGTTCAGCTCAATCAGAATTCGGAGAACCCGATCCTTAACGAGCTGTTCAACCAAAAGGACTTCCGGGTTGCGTTGTCCCATGCCATCAACCGGCAAGAGCTGATCGATGTGCTCTTCGTCGGGCAAGGCGAACCGTGGCAAGCCGGGCCGCGGCCGGAGTCCCGGTGGTACCATGAGCGTTTGGCCAAGCAGTACACCGAGTACGACGTTGAGAAGGCCAACGCGCTGCTCGACGGCATTGGACTGACGGAAAAGGACGGAGACGGCTTCCGGCTCGATAAGGAAGGCAACCGCATCGCTTTTCGGTTGGACGTCACCAGCGATCTGAAACCGTACTTCCCAGACCTTGCCGAACTGGTCGCGACCTACTGGTCGGAGGTTGGGATCGACGTCGATGTGCGTACCAACGAGCGTAGCTTCGTCTACGAGACCATCCAGGCCAACAAGCACGACGTGCATCTGTGGGTCGGCGATGGCGGCCTAGGCGATGCGCTGCTCGATCCCCGGTATTACCTGCCGATGAACATCGAGTCCCTGTATGCCCTGCGGTGGGCCAAGTCCTTCTATGACCCGTCCTCCGACGACGCCCAAGAGCCGCCGGCAGGGGTCAAGCGTCAGCACGAGTTGTATGCCCAATTGCAGAGCTCGGCCGATCCTGAGAACCAGGATGCGCTGATGGCGGAGATCCTCGACATCGCCGCCGATGAGTTCCGGGTTATCGGCATCAGCCTGCCGCCGAATGGCTATGGCATCGCCCGCAACAACATCGGCAACGTTCCGAACCTACAGCCGCAGGCGTGGGTCTACCCGACCCCGGGGCCGATGGGTACGGCGCAGCTGTACATCAAAGACTAGTCTAGCGCTAAGATACCGGCCGGGCCCCGCCCGGCCGGTATTCCTTCGCCGGACAGGAGGCAAACGGATGGCCTTGCTACGCTACGCGGTGCGGCGCTTGCTGTTCATGATCGCCACGATCCTGGCGCTCTCCATTGTCTGCTTTGGGATCATTCAGCTCCCGCCGGGCGATTTCCTCACCGCGAAGATGGCCGAGATGGCCGCCACGGGCGACGCCGTCAACGTCGACGCCGTCGAGCGCCTGCGCGCCCAGTACGGCCTCGACCGGCCATTCATCGTGCAATACTGGCTGTGGGTCTCCGGTGTTGTCGTCGGCGACTTCGGCTTCAGCTTCGAGCTGACCAAGACCGTCCGCGAGGTTATCGGCGACCGCCTTGGCATCTCCCTCGCTGTCGAGTTCCTGGCCATTGTGGTGCTGTGGGCGATTGCGCTGCCGGTCGGCATCTATTCCGCGGTCAGGCAGTATTCCATCGGCGACGTGGCGGCGACGATCTTCGGCTTCATTGGCCTGGCGATCCCGAACTTTCTGCTCGCGTTGCTGCTGATGTACATCAGCTTTGTCGCGTTCGGCGCGACCATAACCGGCTTGTTCTCCGACGAGTACATGAACGCACGCTGGTCGTTCGGCCGTCTCGTCGACTTCTTCAGCCACGTTTGGGCGCCGGTCCTAGTGATCGCCACGGCCGGTTCGGCCCAGGTGATACGTATCCTACGGGCGAACCTGCTCGACGAGCTATCGCGTCCCTATGTCGACACGGCGCGGGCCAAGGGTATGGCCGAGTGGCGCCTGATCATGCGTTACCCGGTCCGGGTAGCGATGAATCCGTTGGTGAGCACGATCGGTTGGCTGCTGCCGACCATCATCTCGAGCTCCATCGTGACCGGGATCGTGCTCAACCTGCCAACACTGTCGCCCATCCTGCTCCGCTCACTGTTGTCGCAGGACATGCACCTCGCGGGAGCGCTTATTCTGTTGATGGGCGTGCTGACCCTGCTGGGCACATTGCTGTCAGATCTTCTCCTGGCGTGGATCGATCCGCGCATTCGCATGGCCTAGGGGGAAGATATGACGGCAACCACCGTTGACGACCGCATCGTCGCCGCCGGGACAGAGACCCAATGGCAGCTCATCTGGGGCCGGTTTCGGCGACATCGTCTCGCCGTCTTCAGCGGCATTGTTCTCATACTGCTCTATCTTAGTGCGGCGTTGGCTGAGTTCATCGCGCCGCAGGACCCGCACGCCTTCAACGCCCGTTTCACGTTCGCGCCACCGCAGAGCATCAATCTCTTGGATCGGAACGACGAGGGCCGGCTGATCTTCCGACCCCATGTCAACGGCTATGCCGTCGAAGTGGATCCCGTCGCCCTGCGGCGAACGTTTGTCACTGATCCAGAGGAAAAGATCCCGCTGCGCCTGTTCGGGAAGTCGGAGCCCTATCGGCTGATGGGCTTCATTCCGATGCAACATAAGCTGATCACGGTTGAAGACTCGCGCACGCCGCTGTTTCTGCTGGGCGCGGACCGGCTCGGCCGCGATGTGTTGAGCCGGCTGATCCACGGGACCCGTATCTCCCTATCGGTCGGCCTGATCGGCGTGATCATGAGTCTGGTCATCGGCCTCGTGGTCGGTGGCTTGTCGGGATATTATGGCGGACTGTTCGACCTGATCGTGCAGCGCGTTATCGAGTTCTTGCGCTCGCTCCCCACCATTCCCCTGTGGATGGGTCTGGCCGCGGCTCTGCCTCGGGATTGGGATGCGCTGGCCATCTACTTCGCCGTCACCATCATTCTGTCACTCATCGGCTGGACCGAGCTGGCGCGGGTGGTCCGCGGCCGCTTCCTCGCGCTGAAGACCGAGGACTATGTCACGGCCGCGCGGATCGACGGCGCGAGCGACCTGCGGATTGTCATGCGGCATATGGTGCCGGCGTTCACCAGTCACATCATCGCTGCAGCGAGCCTCGCGGTACCGGGGATGATCCTCGCGGAAACTGCGTTGAGCTTCCTCGGTCTCGGTCTTCAGGCACCGATCATCAGTTGGGGGGTGTTGTTGCAAGAGGCCCAGAACATTCGCGCCGTTGCGACGGCCCCGTGGCTGCTGTGGCCCGGCGCGGCAGTCATCGTCGCAGTGCTGACGATGAACTTCCTCGGCGACGGCATGCGTGATGCCGCCGACCCGTACGCCCAATGACGCCGCGCGAAACGGCTATTGCCCTGGAGCCGGCCGACCAGTCGGCCGCGGTCCCTGCCCCGGAGGTCGCTGACGAGATCCTGGCGATCGTCGACCTAGAGACCCACTTCACGATGCGCCGTGGCAACCTGAAGGCGGTCGATAAGGTCTCGCTCTCCCTGCGCGCCGGCGACACGTTGTGCGTGGTCGGCGAAAGCGGCAGCGGCAAGAGCGTGACTGCCCGGTCGATCCTCAACATCGTCAAGCCCGGCCGCATCGTCGGCGGGCGGATCTCGTTCAAGCCTGGCGACGACGCACCAATACATCTGAGTGACCTCGACCCCTATGGGCCGGCGATCCGTGCTGTCCGCGGGGGACATATATCGATGATCTTCCAGGAACCGATGAGTTCGCTCAGCCCGGTTCACACGATCGGTTCGCAGATTATCGAGGCGATCCGGCTGCATCAGCCGATCGAAAAGAAGGAAGCGCGGGAACAGGCGATCTCGCTGCTCAAACAGGTGCAGATTCCCGATCCGGAGATCGCGGTCGACCGCTACGCTTTCCAATACAGTGGGGGCATGCGGCAACGTGCCATGATTGCCATGGCGCTCGCCAACAAGCCGAAAGTGCTGATCGCCGACGAACCGACGACCGCCCTCGATGTCACGACCCAGGCGGAGATCCTCAAGCTCATCAAGTCGCTGCAGCGCGATTATGGCATGGCGGTGCTGTTCATCACGCACGACATGGGCGTCGTCGCGGAGATGGCGGACCATGTCGCGGTTATGCGCGACGGCAAGGTACTCGAATACGGCGACGTTGATCAGATCTTCAGCCGGCCACAGCACCCGCACACACAAGACCTGATCGGTGCGGCGCGGTTGATGGAATCCGGCCCGGCGGCGAAGGTCGCCGGCACGTTAAGCGAAGAGCCGATCCTGCAGGTGCGGAACCTAAACCTGGCGTTCGGCACGACGCACGGGATGCTGCGGCGGCATCGCGCCGTGGTCCATGCCTTGCGCGACGTTTCCTTCGATCTTCGCGCCGGTGAGGCGCTCGGCGTAGTTGGCGAGAGCGGTTCCGGCAAGACCACCCTCGCCCGCTGTCTGGTTGGCCTCTACAAAGTCGATTCCGGCAGCGCCATGTTCACGCGCGGCGACGGCAGCACAACTGACTTGTGCGGGCGCGGCGGGTTCGGCGACCGCTCGCTGTACACCGAAATCCGCATGATCTTTCAGGATCCGTTCGCGTCGCTGAACCCGCGCATGACGGTCGAGCAGATCGTTGCGGAACCGATGATCGTCAACCGCGCCTGCCCCAAGTCCGAACTTCGGAGCCGGGTCGCCGACCTGTTGGAAAGCGTCGAACTGCCAGCCGACGTCATGGACCGTTATCCGCACGCATTCAGCGGCGGGCAACGGCAGCGGATCGGCATCGCCCGCGCCATCGCGCTTAATCCGCGTCTGGTTCTGGCGGACGAAGCGACCTCCGCGCTCGATGGCAGTCTGCGGGCCCAGGTGCTCGACCTGTTGCTCAAACTGCGGTCTCGCCTTGGGCTCAGCTTCATCTTCATCAGTCACGACATCGGGGTTATCCGCTATTTCTGCGAACGCATGGCGGTCATGCGCCGCGGCGAAATCGTCGAAATCGGACCGTCCCAATCCATCTGCGACAACCCGCAACACGCCTACACCCAAGAACTCCTCGCCGCCGTGCCGCGCGCCGATCCGAAGCAGTCGCGCCTGCGCGGTTGACCCCCGCCCTAGATACGGAAAAGACAGACATGGATAGCTATCTCGCGGCCAACCCCTTGCACGGCAATCCGCTCCAATCTCGGGCCGACCTGCAAAATGCGGTCCGCGACGTATTCAACCCGCTCCTCCCCTATTTCAGCCCCGGCTCGGGCCGCGTCCGACTCGGCGCGACCGGTGCCCATTTCCAACCCGCGGCGGCTGACCTGGAGGGTTTTGCGCGGCCGCTTTGGGGCATTGCACCGTTGGTCGCCGGGGGCGGCGACTTCCCCCACATGCAGCTATTACAGCGCGGGCTGGCGAATGGGGCGAACCCCGACCACGAGGACTTCTGGGGCACGCCGGCCGACACCAATCAACGGATCGTCGAGTCCGCGGCACTGGGCTTCGGGCTCGCGCTGCTGCCGGAAGAGTTGTTCAGCGCTCTCGACGGTGCGGCGCGGGAAAATCTGGGCCGGTGGCTCGAGCACATCCTTAGCCTCGAGACGGCGCCGAACAATTGGCATTTCTTCCCCGTGCTAGTCGCGCTCGGCCTCGACCGCGTCGGCTGGTCGTTTGACTGGGATCGGCTGACGCCGCATCTCGACGCGATCGAAGGCTACTACCTGCAGGATGGCTGGTATCGCGACGGCAAGGTGCGGCGGCTCGAGCACTACATTCCGTTTGCCATTCATTTCTATGGCCTGATCTACGCGACGCTGCGTCCGGACGACAGCGAACGCGCGACCAGATACCGCGAACGCGCCGCAGAGTTTGCGCGGGACTACAAGGCCTGGTTTGCCGCCGACGGCTCGGCGCTGCCGTTCGGCCGCAGTCTGACCTACCGCTTTGCCCACGCCGGGTTTTGGGGCGCCCTGGCCTATGCGGATGTCGATGCTTTGCCTTGGGGCGAAACGAAGGGCTTGTTGCTCAACAACCTGCGCTGGTGGCAGCGGCAGCCGATTGCCGACCGCGACGGGGTGTTGTCCGTCGGTTATGCCTATCCCCAATACCATATGGCCGAGGAATACAACTCGCCCGGCTCTCCTTACTGGGCCCTCAAGCCGTTCGCCGTACTGGCGTGCGCAGAGGACCACCCGTTCTGGCAGGCCGAGGAGATTCCGCCGGTTGCGCCGAGCAAGCCGGTCGCCCAACGGTTGCCGGGCATGGTCATCGCGGGCGACCAGAGCGCGACGATCGCGTTGTCGGCCGGCCAAGAAAGCCTGCGGTTGCGCCACGGCGCGGCGAAGTACGCGAAGTTTGCCTACTCGACCCGGCACGGCTTTAGCGTGGAAAGCAGTGACGCCTGTTTCGCCAACGGGTCCTTCGACAGCATGTTGGCCTTCAGCGACGACGGCCGTCACTACCGCATCCGCGAAAGCAATGATGACGCCCGTATCGGCGACGATTACCTCTACTGCCGCTGGTCGCCGATGGCGGGGGTGTCGGTCGAAACCTGGCTGATCGCGACACCGCCGTATCATGTTCGCGTACACCGCATACAGACGGACCGCGCTTTGGAGACCGCCGAAGGGGGTTTCGCAATCGATCGCGATGAGGATGGCGTGGTCCGGACCGAGGCTGACAGCGGCTTTGCGCTGGTGCAGCGTACGGATGAGATCAGCGGGATCCGCGACCTTTCCGACGATACACGCGCCGGTGTTGCTAAGGCCGCGTTGCCGAACACCAGCCTGATGTTCCCACGCACCTGGGTCCCGCAGTTGCGGGGGCAGATCGATGCCGGCACGACGACCCTTGGCTGCGCTGTCGTCGCTTCGGCGGATGCAGCGGTCTGGGACAACCCACCGGCCCGGCCCGACGACGCCGCGTTGGATGAAATGCGGGACAGTGCCGAGCTGGTTATCGGCTGGGGCGCACCGGACTTGGACCTGGATCGCCGCTAAGACCGCGACATATAGAGGATCGAATGTTCTCGGAACGGTTGCCTCATCTGCCGCCGGAGATTCCGGATTTTGCTGAGATACCACCGGCGACGGACCGGCAGGCGTGGACCTCGCTGCCCGTTGAGACTCGGGATCAACTGATAGCACGCGCCGAGGAGGTTGCTCGTACTCCGTGGCCGGCGCTTCCGGCAACGCTCCACATGGCGTTCACACGCAACGGCAACCGGTCACGTTTCGAGGCGGCGTATCAAGGGCGCCGCAACCAGCTGAACGCGTTGATCCTCGGCGAATGTGTGGAGAATGAAGGCCGCTTCCTCGATCAAATCGTCGATGGCATCTGGCTCATCTGCGAGGAAAGCGGCTGGCAGATCGCCGCACACAACTGCTATGCCAGAGGCGGTCGCCGATTCCCCCTGCCCGATACGACTGCGCCGGTCATCGACTTGTTCGCGAGCGAGACCGGCGCGCAACTTGCCGTCGCTGCGACCCTGCTGGCGGAGAGCCTTGACCGCATAAGCCCGGAAATCGTCCGCCGGATCGACCGCGAACTGCAGGCGCGGATTGTTCAGCCGTATCACGATGCGCATTTCTGGTGGATGGGCGGCGAAGGTGACCCGTTGAACAACTGGACCGGTTGGTGCACGCAGAACGTGCTGCTGACCGTGCTGACGCGCCCGACCGATCAACAGACCAGGCGCGCCGTGATCGAGAAAGCGGCGAAGAGCCTCGACGAGTATCTCAGCGTGTTCGGGGATGACGGCGGCTGCGAAGAAGGCGTGATGTACTATCGGAAGGGCAGTCTCACGCTGTTCAATGCCTTGGTTGTCCTGGCCGCGGTGGCCCCCGATGTGTTTGCTGGGCTGTGGCGCGAACCAAAGCTGCGCAACATGGCCGAATACATCGTCAACATGCACGTCGACGATAATCAGTACTTCAATTTCTCCGACAGTTCGGCGGTGGTCGGGCGATGTACCGCACGCGAGTATCTCTTCGGCCTCGCTGTCGGATCGGACGCACTGACTGACTTTGCCGTGATCGACTGGGCGAAGTCGGACGAAAAGGACCTGCCAGACGAATACAATCTGTTCTACCGGCTACAGGCCGCGTTCAACGCGCAGGCGATGCGCGAGCGCGCCGCCAGCGAACCGGAAAAGCGCGACATCCTCTACGAAAGTATCGGTCTGATGATTGCGCGCGACGACCGCTATGCGCTCGCGGTCAAGGCCGGGCATAACGGGGAAAGCCACAACCACAACGACGTCGGCAGCGTGACGCTCTACAAGGATGGGCGCCCGTTCCTCATCGACGTCGGGGTCGAGACCTACACCGCAAAGACCTTCTCCGGCAGCCGCTACGAGATCTGGACGATGCAGTCGGCCTACCACAACTTGCTCACCTTCGATGACGTGATGCAGCGGGATGGCCGAGACTTCGCGGCGGCCAATGTGAAGGCGGAGTTGAGCCCAGCGGCTGCGCGGATGGAGATGGAGTTGGCCGGCGCCTACCCCGCCGAGGCCGGCCTCCGCAGCTACCGGCGATGCGTCCACTTCACTAAGGGCCGGGATATTGAGGTCGTCGACACCTTTGACAGCGATCGCCCGGCGACACTGTCCTTGATGTTCGCGGAGGAGCCAGTCATCGAGGGGGATGCGATCAAGGTCGGTGGCCTGGGTGCGATAGCGATTGACGGCGGCGGCGCGCCGCGCAGCGAAGCCATCCCGATCGCCGACGAGCGTCTGCTGTGGTCATGGCCGACACAACTGTGGCGCGTGCTTGTCCCGGTCGCGGGTCAGCGTCTGGCTCTGCGGATTCAATAGAGGTTTCGAGCGTTTTCAGCCAAGGCGACGAGCCGGTCGGCCTCGCCGTTGACGCCCTCGGCGAGGCGTGCTGCGGCGACTATCGGCATCCAGGCTGCGAGTGCATCGGCGGGAAGTCCGGTTTGCTGGCGGTAGCGCCTGAGGTATGCACGCCGAAAGAGTGTGCGGGCCGAGTTCAATGCGGCTCGTCGCAGCAGACTCTGTCCTTGGGGTGGGGCGGCGAGCGAGAGCAGCAGATGGCTGCGGGCTGCGTCCGCGGCGGCCGGTCCGCTGGTGGCATCCAGCCAATCGATGATGACTGGCCCCTTCTCACCGAGAATGATGTTGTCGGGGTGAAAATCGCCGTGGCATAGGCAGTCCTCGCCGCTCAAGCTCAGAAGCCCATTCAGCAGTCCCTGTTTTAGGTCCGCCGACAGTGCGTCGGCCGAACCGATGCGGTCGGTCAATCGGGCTGTCAGTGGGGGTAGGCTTTCGGCACCGAAACTGGCGGCACGGACACTGGTGAGATTGGCATGCAGGTCCGCCTGCAGCCGCGCCAGCGTGACCAGTTGCTGGGGGTGATGGGTCAATCGGCTGAGCATGCTCTCGCCGTCGACACGTTCGACGACCAGTGCCGGGCGACCAGCAACAGAGGTCACGTCGAGGACACGTGGTGCGGGCAAGCCCAGGCCGGCGACGGCTCGGGTCCTGTCGGCCTCGATCTGGATCAGTTCGTCTCTAAAACCGGTCCGCAGAACCTTGATGACGGCATCGCGACTAAGGGCGTAGATGTCCGCTGTACGGCCCCGTGCCAGCAAAGGCCCGAGTTCTGACTTATCGATACTCATGATCGAAGCCAGAACACACGCTCACGCCATGGCGCCTCAGTCGGCTATTCGAACCAGGTGGTGCCCGGATACTGGTGCTGTCGCGCCACCTCTTCGTCGAGTTCCAGGCCGATCCCGGGACGATCCGTCATCTCGATATGACCATCCCGGATGATGTCCGTCTTTTCCTGGATGATCGTTGTCCAGTAGTCGCGTTTGGTCCAGTGGAATTCGAGAACCAGGAAGTTCGGCACGGTGGCGCAGACATGGGCTGAGGCCATGGTGCCGATCGGCGAGGAGACATTGTGCGGTGCAAACGGGATCGAATAAATCTCCGCCATGTTGGCGACCTTGCGGCACTCTGACAGCCCGCCGCACTTCGGGATGTCGGGCATGATGATGTCGACTGCCTGTTTCTCGATGAGGTCGCGAAACCCGTGCCTGAGGTAGAGATTCTCGCCGGCGCAGATGGGGGTCGACGTGGCCGCGGTGATCTCCCGCATGGTGTCGATGTTCTCCGGTGGGACCGGTTCTTCAAGCCACATCAGTTTCAGCGGTTCGAGGTCGCGGGCGAGCCGGATCGCGCTATGCTTGTCCAGAAGAGTATGCAGGTCGGTCGCCACTTCGATTTCTGGGCCGGCTGCTGCGACAACCGTTTCCGCCAGCTTGACCATCCGCTCATGTTCCCAGCGGTTTGGCGTCATGTTGAATTTGTCTTTGACGTAATGCTCCGTCTCGCTGCCGGTATGGCCGTAGGCAAAGATATCGAGGTCGATCTTCAAGGCGGTGAAGCCGCGCTCCAGAACCTCGTCGACAACACGTTTGGCTTCATCGAGGTTGAGGCCCGGTGACACCTCGCAGTCGGCATAGACGCGGACCTTGTCACGGAACTTGCCACCGAGCAGTTCGTACACGGGCACGTTGAGCGCCTTGCCCTTCAGGTCCCACAGGGCGATTTCGATACCGGTCAGCGCGGTAATGAGTGCACCCGCGAAGCCACCCTCGAACACCAGGCTGCGGCGGATATCCTCGAAGATCTTGTCGATGGCGAAGGGGTCGAGCCCGACCAGCCGCGGCTCAAGTTCTTTGATGAGCGCAATAGAAGCGTGGCCGCCATGCACGCATTCGCCTATCCCGGTGACGCCGGCATCGGTTTCAACCCGCACCCAAAGGTGCATGCAGTGTCCGCTCGTGGCGGCCGTCTTTACGGATGTGATTTTCACTCTGTTGGGCTCCCTCTCCGACGCCATGCTGCAGTGCGGCAATCCTCATAGTAGGTCGCCGACACCGGACCATAAGGCGTGAGCCCGGCCGCCGAAAGCAAGCTCATGTGGCAATGCGGTGTTGCCGACTGGATTTGGGGTTGAACTGGGGTGGGCTATCAATGCCATACTAAGGTCTACGCGGGAGGTAGAGAGACCGCGATCAAAATCAGCCGGTCACCAATCACCATGACCGGCAAGAAAGGGAGAACATGAAGATCATGAGAGGCAATTTAACCCGCCGACAGATGCTGCGCCGGTCTGCCGCGACGGGTGCTGGCGTCCTTGCCGCCGGCAGCGGCTTCCCGGCCTTCGCCCAAGATGCTGACCTGCCAGAAGGTGCAGCCGGTAAGCTGACCGTCATTCACCGTACGGAGTATTTCGAACAGGCACAGATCATCTTCCGAGATACCGTTGGCGAGTTTGCGTCGCGGTCCGGTGCCGAGCTCGATATCTCGACCACCAACCCGGAATCATTCGGTGATTTCCTCGGCAAGATGACGGCCGCGGTGAACGCCGGCAATCCGCCCGACATCGCCTACACCAGCAACGTCAGCATCGCGCAGATGAACTTGCTGGGCCTGCTTGAAGACATGACCGACGTGGTCGACGAGGCGGTCAAGCGCTACGGCAACATCATGCCTGGCATCAATGCCGAGGAACAAGGCAGGTTCAATGACCGTTGGATGGCCGTGCCGTTCCTTGCCGGCACGACGGGCCACTTTATCCGCGGCGATAAGCTGGCCGAGAAGGGCATCGATCCCAAGAGCCTCGTCACTTATGACCAGCGGCGCGATGCCGCGCTGGCGATTTCCGATCCCGACAGTGAGTTCTGGGGATGGGGCCTGACCCCCAATCAGAGCGGCGACGGATTTGGCTTCGTGACGACCCTCATCCAGTCGTTCGGCGGGCACTACACCGACGAAACCGGCATGATTGTCCAGTTCGACACGCCGGAAACCGTGGCGGCGGCTGAATGGCTGCGCGAGACCTATGACCGTAACGGCCGGTTCGCGGCAATGCTGCCGCCAGGCGTCGAAAGCTGGGGCGACATCTCCAACAACGAGGCGTACCTCGCCGGAAACATCGGCTACACGCACAACGCGTTCAGCGTCTATGCACAGTCCAAGCGGGACGAAGTGTCCTTCTTCAAGGACATCGTGCTGTTGCCGGCGCCGCGCGCCATCAACGGCGACCACCGCGATGGCGGCAACGTCACCGGCTGGCTGACGGTCTTCAAAGGCGCGCCGAATGTCGACTTGGCGAAGCAGCTTGCCCTGGACTTGCTGGATCCGGCGAACTTCAACCGGATGTCGGAAGTGGCCGGCGGTCTGTTCATGCCTGCCTATGAGAACCTGTGGACCGACGAGCTGATCGCCGCCGATCCGAACTTCGCGATCATCAAAGAGCAGGTCAGCGTCGCGGATCCGTTCCTTGGTCAGTCCTGGCCGGCAAATCCGAATGCGGCGATCGACGCGATCCGCGCCCAGGGAGTGGCCGAGCAGATGACCGGCAACCTTATCGCTGGACGCATGTCGCCGGCAGAGGCGGTCACGGATGCGCACAACAAGATGGTGCAGATCTTCGAGGAAGGCGGCATCGCCCAACCTTGATGCACTCGACAAAGAGGGCGGCGTTCAGCCGTCCTCTTCTTTCTTGTATTGTTTCTGGCGGCCAGCCGGACCTTTGGGGCGATCACCAGCGCAATGATCTCTAGCGGCACCGATCATGGTTAGTCAGGCGACGGTCCCGGGTTCACCGGCCCGCGCTGTCTCCATCCCGACGCAGCGGCGGCTGCGATTGCTCCTGGGACGCGACTGGAAGATCGCATCCGTGTTCGTGTTCCCCATGGTGCTGATCATGTTGGGGCTGATCTTCTGGCCGTTTTTCGAAGCCATTCTGCTGAGCACGACGGCGCTCAATTTCATCTCTGGCCAGACGGTTTTCGTCGGCTTCCGGAATTACACGCGGCTGCTGACCAGCAGTGATTACCTGCTGTCGATACAGGCCACCCTGCAGTTCACCATTTGGTCGCTGACCATCAAGTTCGCGACCGGCATGACCATCGCGCTGGTGCTCAACAGCCGTATCCCTTACCGCAATGTGCTGTCCGGGATCATGCTGCTGCCTTGGATCGTGCCCGAGATCGTGACGGCGCTGGCCTGGAAGAGCATCTACGATCCGATTTTCGGCGGTCTCAATCCGATCCTGCAGGGCGCCGGTATCATCGACCAGCCGCAGGGCTGGCTGTCCGACCCCGATCTGGCGATGGGCAGCGTGATCGCGGTGAATGTGTGGAAGGGTATTCCCTTCTACGTGTTGTTGCTGTTGGCCGGTCTGAAGGCCATCGACCGCGAGCAGTTGGAGGCGGCGGAGGTCGACGGTGCAACCGCGGTCCAACGCTTCCGGCACGTCACCCTGCCGGGCATGCGATTCGTCATCATCGTCACGCTGTTGCTGTCGTTCATTTCGACCTTCAATCAGTTCGGCCTGATCTTCCTGATGACGGGCGGTGGCCCAAGTGGCGTCACCAAGCTGTATTCCATCCTCGCCTACGAAAAGGCGATCCGCTCGCTGCAATACGGTCCGGGCGTCGCCATCGCGTTTAGCGTGGCGCCACTGATGGCGGTTATTATCTGGATGCTGGCCAGATTCATGCGCCAGGAAGACCGGACTGTCCCGACGAGAAAGGGACCCGGCCTCGGCGATCGCGTCGCGAAGGTGGCGAAACGGGCTTTCAGCGCGTTCCTGGACTTGGTCTTTCTACCGGCGGAACTGCTGGTCAAGTTCTTCGAGTTGGTGGGTAATGCCATTCGTGCCCTGTTGCCGCGCCAACAGAAACAGGTGTTGATTAGGCGCGAAGAGCGCCGGCGATGGGGGATGGTCGGCCGGCTGTTGGTGTTGGTGCCGTTCCTACTGTTCGTGCTGTTCCCCTTCTACTGGGTCCTGGTAACCTCGCTGAAGACCACGCCGCAGATCAGCGAGCGCGAGTCGGTCTTCTGGCCCGACCCCTTCACGCTGGAACAGTACACGTCGTTGATCGGCGACACGCCGTTCCTGCTGTGGCTGCTCAATTCGATTATCGTCGCGACCGTCAGTACAGTGATTTCGGTCTTTCTCGCGGCGTTGGCCGCCTACGCGTTGTCACGGCTCAAGTTCGCGGGCGCCGGGTTGCTGACGACGTTCTTGCTGATCACCTACCTGCTGCCGGGAACGATGCTGTTCATCCCGCTGTATCAGACGTTGACCGATATCGGCATCATCAATACCTACGCGGCGCTGATCGTCACCTACCCCACCTTCCTGTTGCCGTTCGCGACCTGGGTGATGCTCGGCTACTTCCGGTCGATTCCGGTGGAACTTGAGGAAGCGGCGATGATCGACGGTGCCTCCCGGTTCTATGCGATGTGGAAGATCACCTTGCCGCTGGCGGCGCCGGCGTTGCTGGCGGTCACGCTGGTCGCGTTCACCACGGCGTGGAACGAGTTCCTGTTCGCCTTCGTGTTCATCACCAGTGAATCGCTGCGGACGTTGCCGATCGGCCTGCAGTCGATGGTGGTGGGCGACATCCTGCCTTGGGGCAAGCTGATGGCGGCGTCCTTGCTGACCGCCATTCCGGTCGCGGTGCTTTACATCTATGCCCAGCGCTATCTGGCCGACGGGCTAACGATCGGCGGCGTGAAGGGCTGATACCCTTTCGCCGCCAATCAACCTCGGTCTAGCGGACGTGTGTCGCGCGGACGTGGTGCCCGAGGAAGCCGACCCGTTCCTGATCCCACTCGTCGGTGGGGGCGAAGTAGTCCTCACCTGCCGCAAGGTGTTCGCGCATGACCTCCTCGTTGAGGTCGACGCCGAGGCCGGGCGCGTCCGGCACCGTGACGTAGCCTTCGCTGAGGTAATCGGCGTCGAGGCCGGTCACCAGATCGGTCCAGTAGGGGATGTCCAGCGCATGGTGCTCGACCGCGGTGAGCGCGGCGATCGAGGCGCCGAGGTGGACATTCGCCATCATGCCGATGGGTGAGCAACAAGCGTGCAACGCCGTCGGAATGCCATAGCGTTCGGCGTGGTCGGCGATCTTCTTGGTCTCGGTCAGACCGCCCGAGGTCAGCATGTCGGGGTGGATGATGTCGAAGGCCTTGGTCTCGATCGCCTCCCGGAAGCCCTCGAACAAGTAGAGGTCCTCGCCCGCTGCGACCGGCGTCAGCAGCGCGTCCGCGACTTTTTTGTGGCCGGCGATATCGGTCCAGGGCAAGACGTCTTCCACCCAGGCCAGGTTGTAGGGTTCGATCGCCTGGCCGATGCGTATGGCCTCATCAGCCGTTACAAACCCTTCGCCGAAATGGTCGGTGCAGAGGGAGACCTCGTCGCCGACGGCCTCGCGCACCGCGGCGCAGATGCCGGCGGCGAGTTCGAGGCCCCGCTGGCTGATGCGGGCGCCGGCGCCGCTGCCCGGCACGTACCATTGACGGTATTGCGGATACTCATACTTGGTCGCCGACCCGACCAGCGACCGCGGCGTGCGTTCGAACAGATGGGCCGACAAGTCGAATTTGATGAAGGTGAGACCGAGGGCCAGCCGGGTCTTCACCGCCTCGACAAAGCCTTCGGGCGACATGTCCGCCGGGGTCGGCGTATCGCCGTAGATGCGCACGCGGTCGCGGAACTTGCCGCCGAGCAGTTGGTAGCAAGGAACGCCATAGGCTTTCCCGGCCAAGTCCATGAGCGCGATTTCGAGACCGCAGACGCCGCCGGCTTCGCGGCTGTCGCCGCCATAGCGCTTGATGGAACGGAACAGATACTCGATGTGACAGGGGTTTTGGCCGATGAGCAGATGTTTCAGTCGCAGCGCCGTGTCCTGGTGGGCGCCATCGCGCACTTCGCCTAGTCCATAGATACCCTGGTTGGTATCGATCCTGACGATCGGATGGTAGCCCTGGCACCTCAGGGGCGCGACGCGGATATCGGTGATGCGCAGGTCGCTGGGCCGCGAGTTGGTGTTGACCGCATTCTCGATTGCGCCGTTTGTGCTGTTTGGCATCTGTTCCTCCGCTTTCTGGCTTGCCCACAGCTGGTTGGTTGCGGTTAGCTGAGGGTCTGGGTTTGGACCGGGTTTGTGCAGGCCGTGATCGGCCCGCTGATCGAAGCTGTTTCAGGCTCACGACACCAAGCGGCGCGATGAGCCGAACTCAATAGAAAGTCATGTCCCAAAACCCAGGGGGAGGCAAGGATGCAAGCAAATATGGATATTCCAAAGATAACGCGGCCGCCGGCGGACCTGGTCGAACAGGTCAGACAGGCCGGCGCGGCAACGGTCAGCGCGACACTGTCGCATATGGGCTTGCGCAACTGCGCGATCACCGGCCCGGTCAGTCAGCACAGCGGCAAGGCCATGGCCGGCCCGGCGCTGACCCTGCAGATGATGCCGAAGCGCGAAGACCTGTATGACGACCGGGAGTATGCGGACGTCGAAACCCAGCTGCACCGGCATGTGCTCTACCAGGTCGAGGAAGGCGACGTCGTGGTGGTCGACGCGCGGGGCGACATGACCTCCGGCATTTTCGGCGACATGATGATGACCTACTTCAAGGGCCGCCGCGGCGCCGGGGTGGTGATCGACGGTTGTGTCCGCGACATCTCCAAGGTGCGGTTGCTCGACATTCCGCTGTGGGTGCGCGGCGCGACGCCAAACTATCATGCCCAGACCCGTCTTATGCCTTACGCGGTGAATACAACGGTCGCTTGCGGCGGGGTCACCGTGGTCCCGGGCGACATTATTGTGGCGGACGATGACGGCGCGGTTTGCGTACCGGTCGCGCTCGCCGAAGCGGTGATTGACAAGGCGCATAAGGATCATGGCTGGGAGCCGTTCTCCCGCGCGAAGCTATCGGCCGGTGAGTCGCTGCAGCGTTATTACCCACTGCACCAAGACGCGTGGCCGGAATATGAAGCGTGGCTGAAGGATCAAGCGCCAAAGGAGACGTGAGCGCGACCTTTCGCAAATTGGCGCCGACAGTGGTGATGTTGCTTTGCAGCAATTGGCTTCGTTTCGTAATTTGCGATTTTTGTCGTTCTGAATCAGTCGGTTACGATTTCGTCGTTTACAATTGAGTATCGCGCGGGCGGTCCGTGACCAAGTTTGTTTGGCAGCGGCCCCGCGATGCGCCTTGGGCGCTGCCCCTGGCCCGACGATTCACCTGTATTATCACGTCGATACAGGTGAATCCTGACCGCGCCTTACCACTTTTTGCCTTAATGACCGCATACTTTCATCATGTCCTGGCATTGTACGGCTTTTTTGCCGTGATGTCAAGGTGGGCCAGTGGCTTTAGACCAGGGTGGTGGATGTCCCCGGCAACCTGACAAGCGAGGACCGTATGGAAGCGAGTTCCGGCGTTGCATCGTCCCGACTGCCTGGCCTTCGCGAGAAATCGCCGGCGGAGCGGCTGAGTGTTGTCGGGCAAGCGGGGGGATTGAGCCCGGGGGATATCAGCGCACTGTCCGGCGCCGATGCCCTGCCCCTGCAGACCGCCGACGGCATGATCGAGAACGTCATCGGCAAGTTCGAGCTGCCGCTGGGTGTTGCCGCCAACTTCACGGTCAACGGCCGCGATTACCTGGTGCCGATGGCGGTCGAGGAACCGTCGGTGGTCGCCGCGGCGTCCTACATGGCGAAGATCGCGCGGGACAATGGCGGGTTTCGGGCGACCAGCACGGCCCCGGTGATGCGGGGGCAGATCCAGATCCTCGGGGTGGCCGACCCCCATGGGGCGCGGCACCGGCTGCTGACGGCGCGCGACGAGATCATTGCGTTGGCGAACTCGCGGGACAAGGTGCTGACGGACCTCGGCGGCGGCTGCGTCGATGTGGAAGTGCATATCTTCGAGCAAACGCCGATCGGCGCGATGACCGTGCTGCACCTGCTGGTCGATGTGCGCGATGCGATGGGGGCCAACACGGTCAATACGATGGCCGAAACCGTAGCGCCGCTGGCCGCGCAGATCGCCGGTGGCGAGGTGCGGTTGCGCATCCTGTCCAACCTGGCGGACCGGCGCCTGGAGGCCGCCCGGGTGGAGATTGCGCCTGACACGCTCGACACCGAGGCGTTCGACGGCGCGGCGGTGGCGCGCGGCATTGTCGAGGCCGGTGCGCTGGGCGCGGTCGACCCCTACCGCGCGGCGACTCACAACAAGGGCATTATGAATGGGAGCGACCCGGTGG
>JANQOE010000060.1 GCA_028279245.1 Alphaproteobacteria bacterium | reverse complement strand
CCTCTGCACGTTTGGCGAAGACGCGGAGCGCGCCTACCGGACCGCATTGGGCCGCTAGCTACTGCGCCGCCTGTGCCGGAGCCGCGTCCTTCGGGTGGTTCCGCCGGACCGCTTCGTGCGCGGTCAGCGCGGCGGCGTTCACCAGGTCGTTCACCGTCGCCCGCATCTGGACGATTTCCACCGGCTGCGAAAGCCCCATCAACAACGGTCCAAGACTGGTGCCGGCGCCGATCTGTTGCAGCAGGCGGGCGCCGATATGGGCGGTGTGCAGCGCCGGCATAATCAGCACGTTGGCAGGCCCGCTCAGGCGGCAGAACGGATAGAACTGTTCCAGCAGGTTCGGCTGCAATGCCATGTCCGCCGTCATCTCGCCGTCATATTCGAAGTCGACATCGTCGCGCGTATCCATCACGGCGACCGCATCGCGAATGCGCTGCGCCTTCTCCCGCATGGGGTTGCCGAAGTTGGAGAAGCTGAGGAACGCCACCCGCGGTTCCTGACCCATCTGCCGGGCCTTGGCCGCGGTCTGCACCGCGATGTCGGCCAGCACCTCCGGCTCCGGCATTTCATGGACGCTGGTATCGGCGATGAACAGGGTGCGGCCCCGCATCAGCAGGATGATCAGCCCGAACACCTGTTCGCCCGGTTTCCGGTCCAGCACCAGTTCGATGTCGGAGAAGCAGGTGTAGAAGCTACGGGTCAGGCCGGTGATCATTGCATCGGCCTCACCATGCGCGACCATACAGGCACCGAACACATTCCGGTTTTGATTCACCAGGCGCTGGCAATCCCGCAGCATCTGACCCTGGCGGCGCAGCCGCTTGTAGAGAAAGTCGATATAGTCTTCGCGCGTCTTCGACAGTCGCGCATTGTGGATTTCCAGATGCTCCGCGCCATGCAGGCCGATTTCTTCGATCTGCTGACGCACAACTTCCTCGCGGCCGATCAATACCGGCGTACCGAGCCCGGCGTTGCGGAACGCCACTGCCGCGCGGATGCTACGCTCTTCCTCACCTTCCGCGAAGATAACGCGTTGCGGGTTCTCACGCAGCGTCTTGAAAATAGCCTGCACGCTCGCGGCGGTCGGGTCGAGTCGCTGCGCAAGCTCGCGTTTGTAGGCGTCCATTATGGCAATCGGCTTGCGCGCGACGCCGGTGTCCATCGCCGCTCTCGCCACCGCCGGCGGAATGGACTCGATTAGCCGCGGATCGAACGGCACCGGAATAATGTACTCCGGCCCGTACCGCAGCCGCACATTGGCATAGGCGGCGTCGACCTCGTCCGGCACGTCTTCGCGCGCCAAAGCAGCGATCGCCTCCGCCGCGGCAATCTTCATCGGCTCGTTGATCGTGCTCGCCCGCACGTCCAGCGCGCCCCTGAATATGTAGGGGTAACCGAGGACATTATTGACCTGGTTGGGATAGTCAGAGCGACCGGTGGCCGTAATGGCATCGCCGCGCACTGCCATCACATCTTCCGGCAGGATCTCCGGGTCCGGGTTGGCCATGGCGAACACAATCGGCTGGTCGGCCATCGCCCGAACCATGTCTTGCGACACTGCATCCCGGACGGAGAGGCCAAGGAACACATGTGCCCCGTCCATCGCCTCATCCAGGGTCCGCGCCTTCGTGGCGACGGCATGCGCCGACTTCCACTGGTTCATGCCTTCCTGGCGGCCCTGATAGATGACTCCTTTGGTGTCGCACATGATCAATTGGTCGTGCGGCAGGCCCATCGCCTTCAGCAGCTCCGCGCCGGCGATCGACGCCGCACCCGCCCCATTCACCACGACCTTGACGTCCTTCAAGGTGCGCCCGGTGAGGTCAAGCGCGTTGATCAGGGCCGCCGCCGTAACGATCGCCGTGCCATGCTGATCGTCATGGAACACCGGAATGTCCATCAGCTCGCGCAGGCGCTGTTCAATGATGAAACACTGTGGCGCCTTAATGTCTTCCAGGTTGATGCCGCCGAAGGTCGCGCCGAGATAGCGCACGCAGTTGACGAACTCGTCGACATCCTCGGTCGTGACTTCCAGGTCGACGCCGTCGATATCGGCAAACCGCTTGAACAGCACCGATTTGCCTTCCATAACCGGCTTCGCCGCCAGCGCACCGATATTGCCGAGACCCAGGACCGCCGTGCCGTTGGTGATCACGCCGACGACATTGCCCTTGGCGGTGTAGTCGTAAGCGAAATTCGAGTCCTCATGGATCTTCAGGCAGGGCGCCGCCACGCCGGGGGAGTAGGCAAGCGACAAATCGCGCTGCGTGGTCAGTGGTTTCGTGGGGGCGATCTCGATCTTGCCGGGCCGCCCGGACGCATGCATCTGCAGGGCATCCTGCTGCAGGCTTGCGAGCCGTTTGTTCTCGCCCATTCCATCCCCCAAAAGGCTTGTTTGTTCTAAACGAATCAGCGTGACGGCGCCGCCGCAGTGCGTCAAGCGGCTTGGCTGGCCAACTTAAGCTGGTGAAGTGTGTTAAAAGTTTGGAACCACCCTCAGCCAGACCACTGTCGCATGCGCAAAACAGAACCGTCACCGCGCCGGGCGCCGGCCGTCACGCCGATGATGGCGCAATGGCACGAAACCAAGGCCGCCCATCCCGATTGCCTGATCTTCTTTCGCATGGGCGATTTCTATGAGCTGTTCTTCGACGACGCCGTGGTCGCCGCGGCCTCACTGAACATCGCCCTGACCAAGCGCGGCAGTCACAATGGCGAAGGCGTACCCATGGCCGGGGTGCCGATCCACGCGGCTGAACAATACCTGTCGCGGCTGATCAAGAACGGCCATCGGGTGGCGATCTGCGAACAGATGGAAGACCCCGCCGCCGCCAAGAAACGCGGCGGCAAGTCCATTGTGCGCCGCGAGGTCACGCGCGTTGTCACGCCGGGGACGATTACCGAGGAAACGCTGCTCGACGCCCGCAGTCACAATCACCTCGCGGCGTTGGCTGAGGCCCATGGCGAGTTGGGCCTGGCCTGGCTCGATATGTCGACCGGCGAATTGTGGCTGCAGCCCTTGGCCGAAGCGGATCTTGCCGCCGCAATGAGCCGGGTCGATCCCGGCGAATTGTTGATCGCCGACCGCACCCTGCAACGGACCGCTTTGTTTGAGACTTTCGGCCAAGAAAAGGACCGGCTGACCATTCTGCCGCCGGCGCGTTGGGATGCCCTCAACGCGACCCAGCGGCTGCATCAGCTATACGAAGTCGCCACCCTCGACGCCTTCGGCCCGCCGACCCACGCGGAAGTCGCCGCGGCGGGCGCGCTGATCGACTATGTGGAACTGACCCAGGTCGGCAAGCTGCCGCACATTGACCGGCCGCGCCGATTGCCGGCGCCCGGCGTCGGCGGCGCCACCCTGGAGATCGACGCCGCCACCCGCCGCAACCTGGAACTGATGCGCGGCAACACCGGCGATCGCGCCGGCAGTCTGCTCGCCACTATCGACAAGACCGTCACCGGCGGCGGCGCCCGGCGTCTCGCCCAGCAGCTTGCCGCGCCGCTCACCGACATTGCGGCGATCAACCGCCGCCTCGACATGGTCGCTTCTTTTGTCGAGCAGCAAGCAACACGCGATGCCGTGCGGGACATCTTGCGCCGGACACCGGATTTGGAGCGGGCGATTTCGCGCCTCAGCCTCGGCCGCGGCGGCCCGCGCGACCTCGCCGCCGTCCGCGACGCCCTGACGGCGGCGGCGGAGGTGCATCAGGCCCTGGCCACCGACGCGCTTGCCCCGCTGCCGGATGGGCTGCAGGCGGCTCGGCAAGACCTGCATCAGGACACAGTACTCATCGAACGGCTGACCCGCGCCTTGGCCGCCGATCTCCCGGCCCACGCCCGCGACGGCGGCTTCATCGCCGCCGGCTATCTGTCCGAATTGGACGAACAAAAACAGCTCCGGGACGACAGCCGCAAGCTGGTGGCCGCCTTGCAGCGCAGATATGCCGACGCCCAGGCGATCTCTTCGCTGAAGATCCGCCACAACAATGTGCTCGGCTACTACGTCGAGGTCACCGCCAACCACGCCGACAAGCTGCTGAAACTCGGCCAACACCCCGATCCGGCGTGCCAGTTCATCCATCGCCAGACCATGGCCAACGCCGCCCGCTTCACCACGGTGGAGCTCTCGGAGTTGCAGACCCGGATCACCGGCGCCGCCGACAAGGCGCTGGCGATCGAACAGCAACTGTTCGAGGACTTGGTGAAAGAGGTCGTGCAACGCGCTCCCGATCTGACCCGCACCGCCCGCGCGCTGTCCATTCTGGACAGTTCGGCCGCCTTGGCCTTGCTGGCGTCAGAGCAAAACTACTGCCGGCCAAAGCTCACCGACGGTCAGGGTTTCCAGATCACCGCCGGCCGGCACCCGGTGGTCGAAGCCAGCAGCGGCGGGGCAGCCTTCATTGCCAACGATTGCGATTTGGCGGCTGGAGAGGGGGCGGGCCTGTGGCTGCTGACCGGCCCCAACATGGCGGGCAAGAGCACTTTTCTCCGGCAGAACGCGCTGATCGTCATCCTGGCGCAAATGGGCGCCTATGTGCCGGCGGAACGTGCGGAAATCGGCGTGGTCGACCGCCTGTTCAGTCGGGTCGGCGCCGCCGACGATCTGGCCCGCGGCCGCTCCACCTTCATGGTCGAAATGGTTGAAACCGCCGCCATCCTTGCCCAGGCGACGGCCCGCAGCTTTGTCATTCTGGATGAGATCGGCCGCGGCACGGCGACCTTCGACGGCTTGTCCATCGCCTGGGCGACCATCGAGCATCTGCACGACACGGTTGGCTGCCGCACCTTGTTCGCGACCCACTATCATGAGCTGACCAGCCTCACGAACACTATGCCGCGCCTTGCCTGCCACACGATGCGGGTCAAGGAATGGCAGGACGAGATCGTCTTCCTGCACGAGGTCGCCCCCGGCGCCGCCGACCGCTCCTACGGCATTCACGTCGCCCGGCTCGCCGGCCTGCCGCGGGGCGTTGTCGACCGGGCCCAGGCGATCCTCGAAACCCTGGAGCATGGCGAACATGGCCGCGCCGTCGCCCAGCTCGCCGAAGACCTACCGCTGTTCAACACCGCCTGGAACCAGCCGACGCCACTCCACCAAGACTCGGCGGTCGAAACGCTGTTGAAGGAAAGCAATCCCGACACCCTGTCGCCCCGCCAGGCGCTCGACCTACTTTACCAGCTCAAGCTGTTGCAGCGGGACGAAGGCGATCGCTGATCTACTAGACAAACTGGGCGGGGTCCGCGCCCTCGCGTCACCCAACTTCCGGGTCTACATGGCCGGGCACGCCCTGGGCTTGCTCGGTGTCTGGATCCACCGGGTGGCCATGGGCTGGCTGACCTGGGAACTGACAGGGTCCGGCACCTGGCTCGGGATCGTCGCCGCCGCCGACATGCTGCCGGCGGTGGTGCTGGGCCCTCTCGGTGGCGCGGTCGCCGACCGGTGGGACCGCTTGCGGCTCGCCAAGGTCATCCAATTCGCCCTGATCGTCCATGCGTTCATCCTGGCCGGCCTGGCCTTCGGCGGCGCGTTGGGGATCGGTCTCCTCACGGGTCTGGCTTTGATCCGCGGCTTGATGATGGCGTTCTGGCAACCGGTGCGTCTCTCATTGGTGCCGAGCCTGGTGCCCCGCGAGGACCTTTCCGCCGCCATCGCCATGAACGCGGTGCTGTTCAACGGCGCGATGTTCGTCGGGCCGGCGCTGGCGGTACCGATCATCGCCTGGGGCGTCGACGCCGCGTTCGCGACCTATGGCCTGCTATTGCTGGTGTCCTTTGGCAGTCTCTTGATGCTGCGGCTTCCATCGACCCAGCGGGAACGCCGCGGCCGCGGGATGCTGACCGAGGTTAGCCGCGGCATCCGCTTTGCCGCCACCCGGCCGGAGCTTCGTAACCCGCTGGTCACCGCCCTCGCGGTCGCCGTGACGCTGCGCGCCGTCGTTGAGCTGTTGCCGGGCTTCGCCGATGACGTCTTCGGCGGCGATGCCGGCACCCTAGGCGCGCTGACCGCCAGCTTTGGCCTCGGGGCCCTCAGCGCCGCGCTGTGGATGACCTGGCGCGGCGACCGGGCCAATCCGGCGGTCACGGTGGTTTTCGGCGGCCTGCTGGCCGGCGTCGCCGTCATCCTGTTCTCTTTAACCGGCGCGCTGATCCTGGCGCTTGCCTGTTTGGGCCTGGCCGGGGCGTCCCTAACTCTGTTCGGGGTCAGCACCCAGCAGTTGCTGCAGGCCGATGTGCCGGACGAGATGCGCGGCCGGGTGCTCAGCCTGTTTGGTCTGGTGATGCGCAGTACCCCGGCGCTCGGCGCCGTTGCCCTTGGTGCGGCTTCCGAGTATTTCGGCCTGCGGCTCCCGGTATTCGTTGCCGCGGTCTTCGGATTGGCGGTGGTCGCCTGGTCGGCCCGCCACAGCCTGCGGGCCCGGTCCAGCCGCAGCGCCAGATCCGCCGGATGATGCTATAAGGCGCCAACACGAGGCCTGGCCGAGGCATGGATAGCAACGCGACCCAACTCCGCCCCGTCAACCGACGGGAACTCGCCGCCGACATGGACGCAATCTATCGCGACCATAAGGATCAGGCTGCGCGCCGCGCAGCCGTGCTCGCCCGGCTGAGAACGGCGCTGAAGGAAGGCCGCAAGTCGATCCGCGACCGGTTCGAGGCGCACGAGACCGACGGGCCGCAGACCGCCGCCGCCCTCAGCAATCTCATGGACCAACTGCTGCGCACGACCTACGAGTTGGCGGCCCTACGGGAATACCCGGTCTACAACCCGACCACCGGCGACCGCCTGACCATGTTGGCCGTCGGCGGCTACGGGCGAAAGGAATTGGCGCCGCACTCCGACATCGATCTGCTGTTTCTGTTTCCATACAAGCAGACGCCACACATCGAACAGGTCGTCGAATGGACGCTGTACCTGTTATGGGATCTCGGCCTGAAAGTCGGCCACGCCACACGTTCGGTCGATGAATGCATTCGCTCGGCGAAAAACGACCTGACGATCCGCACGGCGGTTCTTGAAGCCCGGCACATCAGCGGCGATCAAGAAGTTTTCCAAACCCTGCGCAAGCGCTTCCACGACGACATCGTCACGTCGACCGGACGAGAGTTCGTTTCCGCGAAGCTGGCGGAGCGTGACGCCCGCCACAAGCGCCTCGGCGACAGTCGCTACGTGCTGGAACCGAACATCAAGGAGGGCAAGGGCGGGCTGCGCGATCTGCAAACACTGTATTGGATCGGCAAATATCTTTACGAGGTCGACACCGTCCCCGCCCTTGTGGAAGCGGGCGTATTGACGAAGCGGGAACGGCGCCTGTTCGGCAAGGCGGCGGCGTTGTTATGGACGATCCGCTGCCATCTCCATTACTTGACCGACCGCGCTGAGGAGCGGCTGACGTTCGACACCCAGCCCGAATTGGCGCGGCGCATGGGCTACACCGACCATGCCGGTACCACCGGCGTCGAACGCTTCATGAAGCACTATTACCTGGTGGCAAAGGATGTTGGCGATCTGACCCGCATCTTCTGCGCGGCGATCGAAGCGTCACGCCCGCGCCGGTGGCCACGGGTCTGGCTGCCGCGGTTCGGCAATGACGAGCGGTTGAAGGGTTTTCGTCTCGAGACCGACATGCTGACCGTCGCCAACGACAAGGCATTCGCCGACGACCCCGTGGCGATGATGCGGTTGTTCCATGTGAGTCACTTCACCGGCACGCCCATTCATCCGCATGCCCTGCGCCTCGTCACGCGCAACTTGAAACGCTTCGACCACGAAGTGCGGGAGCAGCCGGAACCGAACAAGCTGTTCATGGAGATCCTGGCCGCCGAAGACGGCCAGGAGAACACGCTGCGCCAGATGAACGAGGCCGGCCTGTTTGGCCGCTTCCTGCCGGACTTCGGTCGGGTCGTCGGCCAAATGCAGCACGACATGTACCATGTCTATACCGTCGACGAGCACACCATCTTCGCCATCGGCATCCTCAATCGGATCGAACGGGGTCTCTACAAGGAAGACCATCCGCTCTCGTCGAAGATCATTCACAAGGTCCACTCGCGCCGCGCGCTCTACGCCTCGGTGCTGTTTCATGACATCGCCAAGGGACGGGGTGGTAACCATTCGATCCTCGGTGCAGAGGTTGCCGAGAAAGTCGGGCCGCGGCTTGGTCTCACGCCGGAAGAAACGGAGACCGTTGCGTGGCTAGTGCTGCATCACCTGGCGATGAGCAATACGGCATTCAAACGCGACCTGTCGGATCCCAAAACCATCAAGGATTTTGCCGAACTCGTGCAATCGCCGGAACGTTTACGCCTACTGCTGTGCCTGACCGTTCCGGACATCCGCGCCGTGGGCCCAAAGGTTTGGAATGGCTGGAAGGCGGCCCTGTTACGCGAACTCTATTACTCGGCCGAAGACGAGATGTCCGGCGCCCACGCCGCTTCGGATCGGGACTCCCGCGTGCTGGCGGCGCAGACCGCGCTAGGGGATGCGCTTCGCGATTGGCCGCGGGCCGATATCGACGCGCATCTGGCGCGCGGCTACCCCGGTTATTGGCTGGCGTTCGACACGCCGACCCTCGTCGAGCACGCGCGGCAGATGCGCGAAGCGGAGGCTGACGAACAGCCGCTCAGCGTGCGGGCCAAGGTCGATGCCGAACGCGCCGTCACCATCGTTTCGATCTATACCCAGGATCACCCCGGCCTGTTCTCCCGCATCGCCCGCGCCTTTGCGGCAAGCGGTGCGAACGTGGTCGATGCGCGCATTTTCACGACACCGCAAAGCATGGCGATCGACGTGTTCTGGGTGCAGGACCTCGAGGGCGCGGCCTTTGCACAGCCGGCGGCCCTGAAGAAACTGAAGTCCACGATAGAACACAGCCTGCGTGGCAAGCTAACCCGCGCCCGCGGCGAACGCCGCACGACCTTTGCACCGTCGCGCCTGCAAATCTTCGAAGTTCCGCCCCGGGTCATCATCGACAACAAGGCCAGCGGGACACACACGGTGATCGAAGTCAACGGCCGCGACCGGCCCGGCTTTTTGTCGGCGGTGACCGGCGCGCTCTACAATCTGAATCTGCGCATCGCCAGCGCCAAGATCTCGACCTACGGCGAGCGTGTCGTCGACGTGTTTTATGTGAAGGATGGCTTCGGCATGAAGATCGAGCACGAAAGCCGCCTCAAACGCATTCGCGAACGCCTGTTGCGCGCAGCAGAAGCGCCCCAGGTCGAACAACTCGCCGCGGAATAGTCAGCCGTTCCAATCAAGCCATTCGCCCCAGGCATCGGCCGTTGCCAATAGCCGATTGTCTTCACCATCGGCGGTGTAGGTCGCACACGTCACGTCGGCGTCGCCGCCAGTGTTTGTTTCGATGGCGATGCGCACGATGTCGCGTTCAGCCGCGGCGGTGCACAAGATACTGTTGAGCTCTTGTCGTTGCGCGGGCGTGAACTGATAGACGACAAAGGTGTGCAAGACGCAGACAAGATGGCGCGGGTCGATCGCGCGCAACAGCGTCGGCAGTCGTTCCAGCGCATCCGCTGTCTCAACCAGATGACCGTCCGCTGCCGCAAGACGCAACGCCGCCCGTAACCGCGTTTCCCGCGCCGGCTTGCCGGGCCACACCAACGCGGCCAGCCAGCGCCCTTCATCCGCGTCACCGGGATCGATGGGATTAAGGTCGAGGCCATGCCGGCTCTCAACGCGAGGCATCGCAAACCGCGCCAAATCCTGTCCGCGGGCGGCACAGGCCAAAGACACCGAAGAGTCCCGCGGCCCGACCTGCCAATCACCATAGTCGTAGTGATAGCGGTCGAACTGCAGGTTCAGTCCCGCGCTCGCCCCGATTTCGATCAGGGTGATGGGCCGGTCGGCCCTCGCGCCGACCTGTGCCAACACCGGCAGCCATAGCGCACAGCGGGCAACCTCATTGGTTTGCGTCCGGCGCTTCCGCAGCAAGGCGCTGACGCGGTCGGACTCAGCAAGGCAAAAGCGCCGAAACTCGGGAAACCAATCGCGGCTGACATCACCGCTGCGAAAGGGTTCGGCCAGTGCCGCGTCCGGCATCGCTTGCAACAGGTAGCGTACGGCGCCGAACAGCATGTTGCCCGGCGGCTGCCCCGGCTGACGCGTGTCGGCGAGTTCGAGCAGCGCAGCATCTTCCGCGACCCGCAATGCCAGCGCCGCGTACAGCGGGCACCGGCTTGGCGCTTCGATGGCGCCGAACCGGCGGAACTTGTCTGCCGTTGTGCTTGTCATACGCAGCCTCGCCAAATCATCCTGTTGCCTTTCTTTCGCGCACGTTCTCCGCTAAGCAGCGGCGATGCCCCTGTTGCGCGCCATCGTGACCGTCGGCGGCTGGACCATGGGCAGCCGCGTCTTGGGTTTTGTCCGCGACATTCTAATCGCCAACTTCCTCGGCGCCGGGGCCGCGGCGGACGCCTTCTTTGTGGCGTTCAAGCTGCCGAACTTCTTCCGCCGCCTGTTTGCCGAGGGGGCCTTCAACGCGGCGTTCGTCCCCCAATTCGCCCGGCGGCTGGAGGCCGAAGGCCTGGACTCGGCGCGGCGTCTGGCGGAACAGGCGACCGCCGTGATGCTCAGCGTGCTGTTGCCGCTCACCCTGTTGATGCAGATCGGCATGCCCCAGGTGATGGTGGTGCTGGCGCCTGGCTTCATCGATGCGCCAGAGACTTTCGCCCTCGCCGTCGAACTCACCCGCATCACCTTTCCATATCTAATGTTCATGGCGCTGGTTGCCCTGATGGGTGGCGTGCTGAACAGCCTTGACCGGTTCACCGCGCCGGCGGCGGCGCCGATCATCCTGAATCTAGTCTTGATCACCGCCCTCGTCGCCCTGCGGGACGTGTTGCCGACCCCGGCCCACGCCTTGGCCTGGGGCGTCGCCATCGCCGGCGTCGTCCAGTTCCTCGTCATGGCGATCGCCTGCCGCGCCGCCGGCGCCGCGCTTTGGCTGCCGCTGCCGCGCCTGACCCCGGGGGTGAAGCGCGTGCTGCAACTGATGATCCCCGGGGCCATCGGCGCCGGCGTTGTGCAGATCAATCTGGTGATCGACGTCATCCTGGCCTCCACCTTGGCGCCGGGCGCGATTTCCTACCTGTACTTTGCCGACCGGGTGAACCAGTTGCCCCTCGGCGTCGTCGGCATTGCGGTGGGCACCGCGCTGCTGCCGCTGCTATCCCGCCAAGTGCGCGCCGGTGACTTGGCGGCGGCCGCCGACAGTC
>JANQOE010000026.1 GCA_028279245.1 Alphaproteobacteria bacterium | reverse complement strand
TCGTCAACCAAATCGTCGACAAAGCCGTCCCCGTTGCGGACATCGCCCGGGACCCGCTGACCCTGGCCGATCCGGGCGAGAGCATCACCGCCAACACCGCCATTGCCGCCCCCGCCGCCATCTTCGGGAACGAACGCCGCAACGCCAAGGGCTGGGATCTCAGCGACCCCACGAGCGTTGCGGAACTCGACAAAGCCCGGGAGACCTTCCGCCAAACGACATGGCGTGCGGCGCCAATGCTGGCCACAGCCGGTGGCACGGACCAAGCGGCGCAACTGGCGCGGAGCCCTACCGACCGGAATGACATCGTCGGCCACGTCAATGAAGCGACAGCGGAGGACATCGAAGCAGCCATCGCCGCCGCTGTCGAAGGCTTCCCGGATTGGTCGGCGACCGACAACCGGGCTGATTTGCTGGAACGCCTAGCCGACCTTTATGAGGCCAACGCACCGGAACTGATGGCGCTCTGCGCCCGCGAGGCCGGCAAGACCCTGGCCGACGCCGTCGCTGAGGTGCGCGAGGCGATCGACTTCGCGCGCTACTATGCGGTGCAGGCGAAGCACGACCTTCCCGGCATAGCCCGCGGGCCCTTTGTCTGCATTTCGCCTTGGAACTTTCCCTTGGCGATCTTCACCGGCCAGATCGCTGCCGCGCTGGTCGCCGGCAACACCGTACTCGCCAAACCAGCCGAGCAGACGCCGCTGATCGCCGCGCGGGCCGTCGAGCTGATGCATGAGGCCTGCATCCCGCGAGAGGCCGTGCAACTGTTGCCCGGCGACGGCCCCACGGTCGGCGCCGCCCTGGTCAGCGACCCGCGCATCGCCGGCGTGTGTTTCACCGGCTCAACGGAAACCGCCCAACACATCAACCGGGCGATGGCCGAGCATGTCGCGCCGGACGCGCCGCTGGTGGCCGAAACCGGCGGCCTCAACGCGATGATCGTCGACTCCACCGCGCTGCCGGAACAGGCGGTTCGAGACATCATCGCGTCGGCCTTCCAAAGCACCGGCCAGCGCTGCTCGGCCCTTCGCATTCTCTATGTGCAGGAGGACGTCGCCGACAAGATCCTACACATGCTGTTCGGCGCCATGGACACCCTGTCCATCGGCGACCCATGGCACCAGTCGACGGATATCGGTCCGGTCATCGACCGCGCCGCCAAGGCCGCCCTCGACGCCCACTGCCTGACGATGGACGCCGCCGACCGCCGCCTGAAGCGCCTCGATGTCCCGCACCGGCTGCAAGACGCCGGCTGTTTCGTCCCGCCCGCCGTCTACCGGGTGAAAGGCATCGCCGAACTGGAACGGGAAGTCTTTGGCCCGATCCTGCACGTCGCGACCTTCAAAGCGGAAGACTTGGACCGAGTGGTGGAGGACATCAACCGCGCCGGCTACGGCTTGACCCTCGGCATCCACACACGGGTCGACAGCCGAGTCCAGCGGGTCATCGACCAGGCACGCGTCGGCAATATGTATGTGAACCGCAACCAGATCGGCGCGGTTGTCGGCTCCCAACCCTTCGGCGGAGAAGGCCTTTCCGGCTCCGGTCCGAAGGCGGGCGGGCCGTTCTATCTCACCCGGTTCCGGCGCTTGGCAAACACCACCGGTGCCGCGGGCCGTGTACCCCGGCCGACCCTTGGAGCACCCGAACTGCAGACGGCCATCGACGATCTATCCACCCGGCAACTGAGCACACGCGAAGGCTATCCGGTCCTTGCCGATAGCTTCCCGGCGGCTGCCGACTTGATCGACGAGGCCGCCGCGTTCCGCGCCGTCATCGACTTGCCGGGCCCCACCGGCGAAAGCAACCGCCTGACCGTAGCCCCACGCGGCACGGTTGTCTGTCTTGGCACCCCCAGCGCCGCTAACAGTCTTGAGGAAACCTGCCGGCAAGCCGTCGCGGCGCTGGCCCTGGGCAACGCGGCCATCATCGTGACACCAGATGCTGACACGCTCCGGGCGAAACTCGCCGATCTCGACGCACAATTATCGGTTCTGGAAGGCACCCTCACCCCTGAAGCATTGCAATCCATTAGCGGTATCGCCGCCGTCGCAGTATCCGGTGCAGCAGCGGATCTGCGGCCGATCCGCCGGGCCCTCGCCGCGCGCCCCGGCCCGCTCATACCACTCATCACCGAATCTGACGACCTGCCGCGCTACGTGATCGAGCGCGCAGTCTGCGTCGACACGACCGCCGCCGGCGGCAACGCCTCCCTCTTGGTTGCGGCGAGCAGCTAGGCGCTCAGCGCGCCGACAGAATATCCCGCGCCTGTTCGATCCAGCGCTCGCGCGCGATGCGGCCCCTGACGTTGAGCACGGAGTCGACTCGCTCGACATCCTCTGGGCTCATCGTCGCAATCTGCCGCAGATTGGTGATCCCGAGTTCCTGCAGCTTACGGCGCAGCAACGGGCCAATGCCGTTGATGGCCGTGAGATCGTCGGACACGGTCCGCTGCACCGGGCCTTCGGATTGCGCTTCCCGCAGTATCTGAGCAATTCTTTTACGCGGCTGATTTCCGCTCTTCGGTTTCACTACTTCCAACTCGCCGGCCGACTCGATACCCGCGGCGAGTTCGGCCCGCAAGGCCGCGACCTGCCCGGCCTCCGCGTCGCGCTCAGCGCGCACCGCCCGCAACTCGGCCTCCAATGTCGCCTGCTCCGCGCGTTCGTCTTCCAGTGCCTGCTCCGCCGTCGCCAATGCCGTTTCGAGCGCGCTGGTGTCTTCTTCCGCTGGTGCAGGAGCCTGCCGGATCTGGCCGTTGGCCAGTGCCAAACTCCGTCGGAGTTCCCAGTGTTCGGCACGGAGTTGATCGTTCTGCATCAGCGCGCCGCTCAACTCCGCTTGGGTCTCGGCGATGCGTTCCTCGGCGCGCGCCAACGCCTGCCGCTCGGCCGCATGCTCGTCTGCATGTTCTTTGCGCAGCGAGATTTGCCTGCGCACCTCACCCCGAAGGTCCGAAACCCGGTTGCCCCAAGCGATCCAACCGATACCGAACCCCAACACAATGCCGCCGACAAACAGTATGAATGCCATTCGACCCGCCTTAACCGACTCCACCGCTAGCACATTTAGCATAGGATTCGGGGACGTTTCATCGTCAATGTTTCAGATACTCGTGTCGTATCCGCGTTTTCCGGCTGTGACGCCTTGTATCGACAGGCGCGCTAGCGCGTCGGCACACCGTCTGCGCTGTGTTTCAGCGCCGCATTCACGAACCAATTTGCCGGCGTCGGCACACCAGCTTCCTCGCCCATATCGATGACCGCACCGGAAAGCCAAGGCAGTTCAAGTCGCCGCCCGGCCGCCAGATCATGCGCCATCGACGCACGCGCATCAGCGTGCATTTGGTCGATGAAGCCAAGACGCGTCTGCACGATCCCATCGTCGAACGCGATGCCGCGCGCCCGTCCAACCTCGTAGACCTCGGTCATCACCTGCACCAGCAGCGCACGGGTATCGGGATCTTCACGCACAACGCTGATCGGCTGACGTGTCAACGCGGTCAGGGCGCTGACACCGACCAGCAGCAGGAACTTCTCCCACAGGGCAAGTTCGATATCTGGGGAGTGTTCGACGTCGATCCCCGGCACCGCCAAAGCTGCAGCTAGCTTTTCGGCGCGCGGCGTCCGGCGCTTGTCCGTCTCACCGAACCGAAGCCGCGCGAACGGACTGCGGCGTTGGATCAGGCCGGGCGCGGCAATCGTCGCAAAGATCTCCGTCACCCCGCCCATGACATGTTGCGGGCCAAGCACGGCACTAAGGTCCCGTTCCGCGTTCACCCCGTTTTGCAGAGAGACGACGGCCGTGTCGCTGGCAAGCAGCGGCTTGCACGCCGCGCCGGCCGTCATCGTGTCCCACAGTTTCACCGAGAACAGCACAAAATCGACGTGACCGATGACGCCAGGGTCATCGGTCGCCCTGACACGGTGGTGTTCCGTTGACCCGTCGGGCGCCTCGATCCCCAAACCGTCTTGCTGCATCGCCTGCAGATGCGCACCGCGGGCGACAAACGTAACGTCCGCCCCGGCCCGCGCCAGACACGCCCCGAAGTAACCGCCAACCCCGCCACTGCCCATGATGGCGAACCGCGGTGCGGTCATGCCTTTGCGTCCGGCTGCCGCAACCGGTCCGGCAGATCCAAACCCACGCCGACCAGATGACCAAACAGCCGCACGATCTTCTCGCGATCGGCCTCCGGCAAAGGCGGCCGATTGATCGAAGCAACGTTTGCCCGAAGATGTTCGTGCGACCCGGTGCCGAACAGCACCACATCGACCCCCGGCTCATGCCGGGCGAACCGGTACGCGGCGTCCGTCAACGAACTGGCGCCACCGTCATGAACCAGCAGGTCGTGCAGCGCCTCGGGTGTCGTCAAGTCGGCATCGATCTGCCCCGCCGCCGCCAACTGCTCGAGTTCGGCCCGCAGATGATCAGGCCGGCTGAACACGTTCCGCACCGCGAACATGACCAGGGTCCCGACACCCTGGGGCCGGGTCTGCGCGAACACGGTTTCGCGCGCGTTCTGATGCATCATGTTGAATGCCACCATCACCGTGTCCCAATGCCCGTCGGCAACGGTGTGTTGCAACATCTCATGATTATGATCATGTGGCGCCGTTTCGGTCACGCCAAGATGCCGAATCTTGCCTTCAGCCCGGGCCTTCGCAAGGGCCGGCAGACAAGCCTCGACGGCATGAGCATACGCCCAAGGTGGCACGCCATGCAGCTGGAACACATCGATGTAATCCGTGCCGAGCGCCCGCAGCGAGTTGTCCAAGCTGGCGAGCAGGTGCTCCTCCGGAAAGAGCGTTTTTCCGTCACGGATTGTGGCCTTGGTACAAATGACGACGCTCTCCCGCGGGACCGCGCGGATTGCCGCGCCGACGATCTCCTCGGTTCGGTAATTCGCCGCCGTGTCCAGCAGGTTGACCCCAAGGTCCATCGCCTCACGCACCAGCGCGATCGACTGATCATGAGTCAGCCCAGTGCCCTGACCAAGTCGGCTGTTCCCCCCACAACCGAGGCCCGCCACGCCAACCCGCAGGCCGGTGGCGCCTAACTCCGTCATTTCCAACGGTCTTACCTCTTATACGTCCGTTCAAAGCAATAGCGACGGCCTGCAAAGCCTTGGCCGCAACCAATCTTAACCGCTTCGGCCAGTCGGTAAGAGAGACCGGCTAACGAAAAAATGCGAGACTCGACGGTCCGACATCTGGTTATGTATACATTATCAACGCCGTTGCGCGACGGCTGTACCGGTCGCGGCAAAAGCTGCGGCGAAAACCTAGGAGGAACTCATCGAGATGAGCAAATCTGTCACCTCAACCGCCCTTGCCCTCGGCCTTGGCGCCGCGGCGTTCATCGCTGCACCGCTTGAGACAGCATCGGCGCAAGACACCATTCGTTTGAACATGCCGTCGACCTTCCCGGGCCGCCTGATCCAGCTCGGCGAGGCGGGCAAACGCTTCGCCGACACGGTCGAAAAGATCTCCGGCGGGGAAATCAAAGTCACCTTCCATGAGCCCGGCGCGTTGGTCCCGGCACTCGAGATTTTCGACGCGGCATCTGTCGGCTCGGTCGACATGGGTTGGTCGGTGCCCGGCTACTGGTACAGCAAGAACTCTGCTCTTGCCCTGTTCTCCGCCGTTCCGTTCGGCCCCGCCGCCAGTGAATACCTCGCCTGGGTCTACTTCGGCGGCGGCGAGGAGATGATGAATGAGATCTACAACGAACAGGGCCTGCACTCCCTGATCTGCGGCGTGATCGCGCCGGAGGCCTCGGGCTGGTTCCGTGAAGAGATCACTTCCATCGACGACCTGGCCGGACTCAAGATGCGCTTCTTCGGCCTCGGCGCCACGGTCATGCAGCGGCTTGGCGTCGACACCCAGTTGCTCGCCGGCGGCGACATCTACCCGGCGCTGGAACGCGGCACGATCGACGCCACCGAATTCTCGATGCCCGCCATCGATCTGGATCTCGGCTTCTATCAGATCGCCAAGCACTATTACTTCCCCGGCTGGCACCAACAGTCCACCCTGCAGGAACTCCTGATGAACAAGGAGACCTGGGACGGTCTGTCTGAGAAGAACAAGGCGATCGTCGAGACAGCTTGCCGCGCCAACGTCACCACGCAGTTGGCCGAAGGTGAAGCCATTCAGGGTAAGGCGCTGGCCGAGCTGCAGGAAAAGGGCGTGACCATTCATCGTTGGTCCGATGACATCCTGGCGCGCCTCGAGACCGAGTGGGAAGCGGTCGTCGCTGACGAAATCGCCGCCAATCCCGACTTTGAACGGGTCTGGACGTCCCTGTCCGACTTCCGCGCCCAGTACGCAGCCTGGGCCGATCTCGGCTACTTGAAATAGTCTGATACTAAGGCCGGGAAGGATCGCCTTCCCGGCCTGCCTTTCAATACTGTGAACCCGGCGGCCGGATGCAGTCGACGTCTCCGATTGCGCCCGCCTTTATTTCGCGACTAGTCTGCAAGGCTAAGAACGCGTTGGGGGGAACAACTTGAAGACACTCCTGGACATCAGTGCGCGCCTCGACGCCATCGTGCGTTGGGCCGCAAAGATTGGCGCGTGGGCAAGCGTGCTGTTGGTCGCCGTCGTCATTTACGACGTAATCACCCGACGCCTCGGCGTGCCGAAGCCATTCGGGTTGAACTCCACGAAGATCCAGGAGTCCGAGTTTTGGCTTCACACCTATTTGTTCGCATTGGTCATCGGCTACGCCTACACGCGCCAAGCGCATGTGCGCATCGACCTGATCCGGGAGCAGTTGCCGACCAAGGCAAAGTACGTGATCGAAATGATCGGCTGTTTGCTCTTCCTGGTCCCCTACGCCTACATCGGCACCTTTCTGACCATCGACTATGTGGCCGCGTCTTACGCAACTGGTGAAGTTTCGAAGTCGATCATCGGCCTCACCAACATCTGGCTGCTGAAGGCGGCCCTCTACCCGCTGTACATCCTGATGGGCTTGGCGGGCATTTCCCAGTTCATCAAGTCGCTCGCCGGGTTCACCGGGAATCTGCCGGCCGACATGGTCCCCGCAACCCTCGGCGGGGACCACTGATATGGACATCGCCGAATCACTTCCCCTGTTGATGTTCGCCGCTCTTGCGCTATTGCTCTTCTCTGGCTATCCGGTCGCTTTTGTCCTGGGCGGGATCGGCCTCGGTTTCGGTTTCCTGGGCATACTCTTCGACGTCTTCCAGTTCATCCAATTCCGCTCCATCCCGTCGCGCATCTTCGGCGGCATCATGGAAAATCTCATTCTCACCGCCGTCCCCATGTTCATCTTCATGGGAACGATGCTGGAGAAGTCCGGCGTTGCCCGCGACCTGCTGAACTGTTTGCAGGTGTTGTTACGTCGTGTCCCCGGAGGACTGGCTTTGTCGGTCACGGTCATGGGAACGATCCTCGCCGCCACAACCGGCATCATCGGCGCGTCGGTGGTGATGATGTCCCTGCTCGCCCTGCCGGTAATGTTGCGCCGCAACTATTCGTCTCCCCTGGCCACCGGGACCATCGCCGCGTCCGGCACCTTGGGCATCCTGATCCCGCCGTCGATCATGCTGGTGATCATGGCCGACCTGCTGAGCCGGTCCGTCGGCAATCTGTTTGTCGCCGCCATTTTTCCGGGCCTTCTCCTCTCGGGTCTCTACTTCGTGTACATCGTCGTGCTGTGCCTGTTTAAGCCGAGTCTGGCACCGCGGCTCCCTTCAACCATTGGACCGCAATCCACCCTTGGCCTCTTGCTAATGGTGCTACGCAGCTTCATCCCCCCGGTGATCTTGATCGTGCTGGTGCTCGGCTCGATCCTTGGCGGCTTCGCCACCCCAACGGAGGCCGCCGGTGTCGGCGCCGCCGGTGCGTTGTTGTTGGCGTTCGTCAACCTGGTCTTGCTGCCCGCCCTCGGAGTCCCCGAGATCCACTTCGAAGGCGAAGCAACCGCCCAACTCGACGATCGCGCCGTCGGCGGTGGTTTTGTTGCCGAGCTCAAGCATTTCATAAAGGTACTGTCGGAAGTCGTTGAAAGAACAGCGCTGACCAACGCCATGATCTTCGGCTTGTTTGTCGGCGCTACAATCTTTTCCTTCGTCTTCCGGTCGCTCGGTGGCGACGCCTTGGTCATCGGTATCGTCGAGGATCTGGAACTCGGCTCTTGGGGCCTGCTGTTCCTGATTATGGGAATCGTCTTTTTCCTCGGCTTCTTCTTCGATTGGATCGAGATCACGCTGATCGTCTTACCGGTCTTCTCGCCGATCATCGAACTTCTGGATTTCGGGACCCACGTCGACCGGTTTGAGATCGTCTTCTGGTTCGCCATCCTGTTGGCCATGAACCTGCAGACGTCATTCCTGACACCGCCATTTGGCTTCGCGCTCTTCTATATGAAGGCGGTGGCGCCGCCGACCGTGAAGATCCAGGAGATCTACTACGGCATCATTCCGTTCGTGTTGCTGCAGCTGACCGGCCTCGGCCTGGTCATGGCCTTCCCGGACATCGCGCTCTGGCTACCACGCGTCCTGCTGAATTGATCAGCTAACCGCCACGGCTCTGAAACAGGCCGCCAAGGGTTCGCCGCACCACCGGAACGCTCAGCAGCAAGGTCAACCCGATCAATACCGCGAACGTCGCGGATATCGGACGCGTGAAGAACGGCGTCAGGTCCCCGTCGCTGAGCGTCAAACCCCGCCGCAAACTCTTGTCGAGCAGATCCCCGAGGATAATACCCAGGACCAGCGGCGCCATCGGGTACTTCATCTGCCGCAACACAAACCCGAGCAAACCGAAGCCGACCATCACCCAGATATCGAAGACCCGCTGGGTCAGCGCGTAGGGGCCGATAACACACAGTGTGAAGACAATCGGCATGAGTAACTCACGCGGGACCCGTAGGATCTGCACGAACAACCGCGACAGAGTCAGCCCGAACACCAGGATCGCCAGGGTCGCAAAGACCAGCATCACCGCGACTGAGTAGATAAAGGTCGGCTGCTCGATCATGATCATCGGGCCGGGCCGAACCCCATGGATGAACAGCGCCGCAATCAACACCGCCGCCGGCGCCGAGCCCGGCACCGCCAATGTCAGCGCGGGAATCAGCGCCCCTGGCACGACAGCGCTGTTGCCGGTCTCCGCGGCCGTCAGCCCTTCCTTCGACCCCTTGCCGAACTCGGCGCGCTCCGCGCTCGTCTTGCGCGCGGCGGCGTAGGACGCCCAGGCCCCGATATCTTCGCCAACACCGGGAATGATCCCGACCAGGGTGCCGATGACACCCGACCGGCCGATCGTGAACTTGTAGCGCCACAGGTCGACAAACCGCGGCAACACCCGGTCCTCCCCGGCCTCCCGCCGCGCAACCAGGTCCGCCTTCTTGCGCCACATCACCGTCAGCACCTCGGCGAACCCGAACGCGCCGACCATCGCCGGTATCAGGCCGATGCCGCCGTTCAAATCGTCGATCCCGAGGTTGAAGCGGATATGCGCATGAATGCCGTCGCTGCCGATCATCGCCACCATCAGACCAAGCAACCCGGCGATGTAGCCCTTCAACGGACTCGTGCCGGCGGTGAGCTGGCCGGAGATGACGATCCCGAACACTGCCAGCCAGAAGAACTCGAACGACCCGAACCGCAGCGCCGCCTCGGCGAGGGGCGGCGCCAGCAAGATCAGCAACAGGATGCCGACCAAGGTCCCCGCAGCCGATCCGGCGGTTGCTAGCGCCATCGCGTATCCGGCCCGGCCTTGCCGCGCCAACGGATACCCGTCCAACGATGTCGCCGCGCTCGCCGGCGTGCCTGGGATGTTCAGCAGAATTGCGCTCCGCGACCCACCATAGATCGCCCCGACATACATGCAGACCAGCACCAGGATCGCGATATCCCGCTCCAACGAGAAGGTGAGCGTGGTCAACAACGCCACGCCCATCGTCGCTGTCAAACCGGGCAGACTGCCCACCAGGATCCCCAGCAGCGTCGACCAGATGACATGGCCGAGGATCTCCAGTGTCGCAAACTGTTGGAACGCGGCCCCGACCGCCGCCAGGCCATCTGTCATGGCAGCCGCACCAGGAACCCATAACGAAACAGCGCCGATATACCGGCGGACGCGATCGCCGCGAACCCAACGGCGATCACCGCGACCCTGATCTGTAGTGCGGCACGACCGTCACGCGGCCACCAGAACCAGGTCACGAACGCACCGATGTAAAGCGCCGTTGCTAGGAA